>JAFWXO010000031.1 GCA_017545865.1 Clostridia bacterium
TCGTAATCACTTTTTCTATTAAAACATACTGTCAACGAAATCTTGAGCATCAAAATCTTCAATATCTTCAAGTTTTTCGCCCGTTCCAACGTAGCATACAGGAACTTCCAACTCGTAAGAAAGCGAAACTATAAACCCGCCTTTAGCAGTACCGTCAAGTTTGGTTAAAATTATTCCGTCAATACCTATTGCTTCGTTAAACACTTCAACTTGGTTATAAGCGTTCTGCCCCGTTGTAGCGTCTAAAGCAATTAACTTATAATAATTTGCGTCTGGGAATTCACGCTTAACCACCCTATCCATCTTTTTTAATTCTTCCATAAGGTTGCTTTTTACGTGAAGTCTGCCAGCGGTATCAATAATCAAAACGTCAGTATTTTTTGCTTTTGCAGAGCCTATAGCATCAAACACCACGGCGGACGCGTCAGCGCCTTCAGAGTGTTTAATTATTCTAACCTTTGCCCTATCAGCCCAAACGGAAAGTTGGTCTGATGCAGCCGCGCGGAAAGTATCTGCCGCAGCAATGGTAACGCTCTTTTTTTCTTTAACGAACTTATTTGCAAGTTTACCTATAGTGGTGGTTTTGCCTACGCCGTTTACCCCCACAACCATTATGACCGCAGGTGATTTAACTTCAAGTTTTTCCGCATAGTCAAGCGTTTCAAAAAGTTCTTTTTTCAATAAAGAAATTACGTATTCTTTATCTTTACACTTTTCTTTTATAGCAGTATCGCGGATTTCGTCAACTATTTCCATAGTTGTTTTAACGGATACGTCTGCGGAAATCAAAATATCTTCAAGTTCTTCGTAAAATTCTTCACCAAGTTTGTTTTTTGCAAAAAGTTCGGTAAGTTTTTTTGATATTCCGTCACGCGTTTTTGTTAAAACGGCTTTTAATTTACTGAATAATCCCATAAAATAAGTCCTTTAATTACGCTAATGTTTGGTCGCCTGTAATTTCAGCAACGTCAGAAAGTTTAACTGAAACCATTTTTGAAACGCCTTTTTCTTGCATAGTAACACCGAAAAGCGCGTCTGCAAGTTCCATAGTCGGTTTTCTGTGCGTTATAACGATAAACTGCGTTTCTTGGCTAAATTTCTTTAAGTACCTTGCAAACCTATCAACGTTGGCTTCGTCTAGCGCCGCTTCAATTTCGTCAAGCACGCAGAACGGCATAGGACGGAGTTTTAATATTGAGAACAGTATTGCAATCGCGGTAAGCGCCTTTTCGCCACCGGATAAAAGTGAAAGTTTTTGTAGTTTCTTTCCCGGCGGTTCAGCAACGATTTCTACGCCTGCTTCAAGTTTATCTTCTACCGTAGAATAATCCATTTGAAGCATTGCCCTACCACCGCCGAAAAGTTCTTTGAATATTCTTTGGAAGTTTTCGTTTATTGTTGTAAAGCCTGCGTCGAATTGAGTAAGCATTTCGCCCTTGATTTTATCAATGGCTTCTTTTAAGTCTTGTTCTGCTTTTTCCAAGTCTTCTTTTTGGGTTATCATTTCGTCATAACGTTCTTTAAGCGCTTTGCAATCGTCAATAGCGGTAGCGTTAATAGCGCCGAGCGAAGAACGTTTCTTTCTAATTCTGTTAATTTCAGACTCGCCGTGAGCAGCGTCATAATCTTCCGCGCGCACTTTAACGGCAGTTTCGTAAGTTTCTTGATAATCTTCCCAAATGCTTTGTTGCAAATACTCTAAATCGGAATCTATTTTCGCTAAAGCGATTTCTTCAGCGTGTTTCTTTTCTGAAAGTTCGGTTAAAGCGTTAGTTAAATATTGTTTCTTTTCGTCGTTCTTATTAAGCCTTTCCCTTAAATCAGTTTTATAAGATTCAATATTTTCAATTTTATCGCGTATGCCGTTAATATAATCTTGTTCTTCTTTACTTAAAGCAACTTTTTCTTGGTCTAACCTTAACTGCTCGATAATTGCAGCCGCGCCTTCGTTACTTTCAACTAAATTTTCATTAGTTTTTTCCGTTTCGGAAATAATGTTTTTAAGGCGTTCGTTTTCAGAAACGAAAGAAGAAATTTTGCCTTTAAGTTCCGTAATTTGAACTTGAATTGCCGTGCCTTCTTCAGCAAGAGTGTCGCGCTCTTTTTTAAGCCCGTCGTGTTCCGCCTGTTGTTTATCAGCGTTTTGGGTGGCGCTTTGCCTATCCGCTTCAAGTTTTTTACCGCCACTTTTTACAGTTTCAAAATCGGCGTCAAGTTTAATAATTCTTGCCTTAACGTCTTCAACCAAATCGGTTGCGCTCTCTATCTCACGCCCAACTTCAATAAGCGCGCGTTCTGCAACCGCTTGCTTTTCACGCTCAACTAGAATTTGTTGGCGTTTACCGTTATAAAGGTCATTGAGCAA
>JAFWXO010000004.1 GCA_017545865.1 Clostridia bacterium
AAAACGGATATTTGCCCCATAGAAAATGAAAACGAGCGTGACGAAAACTACGTCGGCTCAAACACTTGTATAGACAGTTCAAGAACGAAAGACAACTACCGTCTTTTGTTTAGAAACAGTTCTTATACGGATTTTATCAACGCAAGAATAAGCGAGTTAAACTTATCAAAAGCACCGAGAAAAGATGCCGTGCTAATGGCTTCGTTTGTAGTCGGCTCAGATAGAGAATTTTTCAAGGGTTTAGACGAGTATGAACAAAACTGTTTTTTCCGTGACTGCGCTAATTTCTTTATAGACCGCTACGGAAGAAAGAACATAATCTCTGCCGTTGTCCACAACGACGAAACCACTCCGCATATGCACTTAAATCTTATTCCTATCAAAGACGGTAGGCTATGCGCCAAAGACTTACTTAACCGCAACGAGTTGTCTAAACTACAAACGGATTTTCACGAGAAAGTTGGAAAACGTTGGGGTTTACAACGTGGTAAAGAAGGAAGCACGGCTTCTCATCTCTCCACCACCGAGTTTAAGGCAAAGTGTATATTGGACGAAGCGTGGAATAAATCAACGGAAATTCTCTCAACCGCAGGAAAACGTGTACAAGCGGAATTAGAAACGATGGAAAAAGCTGTTCAAAAAGCAGACGAGCATTTTACTGAAACAATGAAAGAAATCTCCACTGCTAAAGCCGAAAGAGATAAAATCGTTGAAGAACGTAACGCTGAAGCTGATTATACCCAAGCGTTGGAAGATGCAAAACAAGGCAAGTTTGCTTTTTCTAAAAGTGGACTGCGAAATCAAATCGTCGTATTGACCGCCGAAGTTCAACGTTTAGAAGAGGTTATTGACCGTCAACAAAAAGATAACGACTTGTTGTACAAAGAACACCAAGAACTCTCAAAAGAAAAGGAAAAGTTCACTAAAATGAGCCGTGCCTACACTCTTTTCCGAGAGCGAGAACCTGAAGCGTTTACACGAGCATTTCACCGTGCGCCGTCTATCGTTGGTGCGTTTATTCCAACAGGCGAGCCTGTCGCCAATTTAGGAAAAAGTCGTTTACAACAAATCGAAGAAGAAATCGAGCGTGAAAACGCCACTAAAACTGAATATAAGAAAAAATTTAATAATAACAGTAAAGCCGATTAAAATATCGGTAATTACTACGTGCTGTCTAAAAATTTTTTACTTTTACCTATCAAAAGCTATTGACAAAGCCTTTTTCAATGAGTATAATAATTATAATAAGTCGTATCAATACGACAATATATTTTTAGTAAGGAGATGTGAAGTTATGGCGAAATTTATGAAGGTATTAGGCGTGACTATGAGATTTGCTCTTGCGGGGGTGTTGATTGTAGGTCATTTACTTATGAGCTGTGTTGGAATACTTGTTACGGCAATTACTTCACAGGATTAAGGAGAATTATTATGGAAAGTAAAAGATACGTAAAGGATAAGAGATACGAGGACAAGCACAAAGAAGAAAGAAAGGCAAAAAGTATGTTCTTTGGAACGAGTATGCCAAGAAGTAAAGCCGAAGAAATAAACGAGTTTTTAACTCAATACGGTTTTACTAAAGTCCAACTAATCGAAGCAGGATATAAAGCGTTGATGGATGAAGCCGCTGAAAATGATTTAGGTCTTGCCAAGATTATGGACGGATATGATGACTTCTTTGAGTCCGAGAATAAAAAATAACCCTTCTTTCTTCTTGTAATTGTCGGGAAAATAAATTATGAAAGCCCCGACCTTTCACAAGGAGGAAAATAATATAGACATTAACACTACTAAAAAAACTTTAATTGACCGAGTAGAATATGAGGTAATCGGTAACACCGTTTACACCATAAGAGCAACGCAAGCGGAAAACGCAACTAAAACTGCGCTTGACGTTATGCGAGAGATTATAAATAGAGAAACTGACAACTTAATAAGAAAAGAACGAACTTGCTATTTGCAAACTAACGGAGGAAAAAGTAAATGTTAGAAATGCAATTAGCAAAACAAATAAAGAAATACAATTATGGAGGTAACGTAGCGGCGTTATATTGCAGACTTTCTCGTGATGATGAATTAGACGGGGAAAGTAACAGCATTACCAATCAAAAGGCAATACTTGCAAAATACGCCAAAGAAAAAGGCTTTGAAGATTATGAATATTACGTAGACGACGGTTTTTCGGGAACGAATTTTAATCGCCCCGACTTTCAACGAATGTTAGAAGATATTATCAACGGCAAAGTTAACACGGTTATTGTAAAAGATATGTCGAGATTCGGTAGAGATTACATAATGGTTGGATATTACACTGAAATATTCTTCCCTGAATCTAACGTAAGATTTATCGCAATAAACGATAACGTAGATAGCGAGCTTGGTAATACCGACGATTTTATACCATTTAAGAACGTTATAAACGAGTGGTATGCGAAAGACATTTCTAAAAAAGTTCGTGCCGTTATAAAGTCTAAAGGTATGGCGGGTAAACATTTAAGCGCAGTTCCGCCCTACGGATATATGAAAAGTCCTGAAGATAAAACCAAATGGATTATTGATGAAGAAGCGGCAGAAGTTGTTAAAGAAGTTTATCGATTGTTCTTACTTGGCAACGGGCAAACGAAAATTGCTAAAATTCTAACGGATAGAAAAATTGATTCTCCACTTGCTCATTATATCAAGAAGGGCTTGCCTACAAGGGCTAAATCCGAAGAAGCGGATAGATGGAATTCAAGTGCTATAAACGGAATTTTAAGGCAATACGCTTACGTTGGACACACGGTAAACTTTAAGACGTATAAACGCTCGTTTAAGTCTAAAAAGCAAGATTATTTACCGAGAGAAAATTGGGTTGTGTTCAAAAACACCCAAGAGCCGATTATATCCGAAGAAACGTTTGAACTTGCACAAAAAATGATTAAGTCAAGACACGTGGAAAGACCAAAAGAAAAACGGCAAAATCTATTTTTAGGTATGTTATTCTGCGCCGACTGTGGTAAAAAGATGGCTGTTCAATATTCAAGAGAGAAAGATTCTTATTACGTTTGTTCTGGATATAGGAAAAACACAGGAAAATGTTCTTCGCATCGTATTCGTGTGGACGTATTAGAAAGACTTGTCTTAAAGGACTTGCGTAAAACTTGTGATTATATCTTTTTGCACGAAAAAGAGTTTATAGAAAACTATCACAAAGCTACTCAAAGAGAAATCGAAAGAGTTTTATGTGCGAGTAAGTCGGAACAAGAAAAGATACGCTTCCGTATAGCCGAAATCAATAGGATAATTCAAAAACTTTATGAAGATAACGTTAGCGGAAGAATTACCGATGAGCGCTTTGATTTGCTCTCTAAAACCTATGAAACGGAACAAGCCGAACTACGTAATAAAGAAAAGTTATTAAACGAAAGCGTTAGAAATGTAGAGCGTGAAGAAGAAAATCTTGCACGATTCATACGATTAGTAAAAAGATACGTTGACGTGGAAGAATTAACGCCTGAAATTATAAATGCGTTTATAGACCGCATAGAAATCGGAAAGAAAGAAAAAGTTTTCGATAGAAAAATGCAGGACGTAACGATAGTATATAATTTCGTTGGAGCAATCGACCTTCCGCAATACGAGAATTATTAAAAATAAAAAGACACACGGGTAGGTTTTAATCGACCTACCCAAATGTGTCCCTACAAAACCTTAACAAGGTAAAGGGAATTGCCAATATGTACAATTTTGACTATCTAAACAATCGGGAAACCCGATTTTTATTCTTCTACCGAAAATTTAATTTTATGTTCCAAAACAGCTTGACAAATACGTGTTAATACGATACAATATTTACAATAACGTATAAAGGAGAAACAAGCAATGAGACAACCGAGAGCGGTAACAGACAAAAGGTATGAAGAGAAACACAAGGAAGAAAGAAAAGCAAAGAGTTTGGTTTGGGGAACGAGTGTTCCAAGACAGTTTGCGGAAGAAATAAACGCTTTCCTTGAAAAGCACAACATATCCAAAGTAAAACTCATAGAAGCAGGTTTTAACGCTCTTATGGACGAAGTTGCCGAGAGTGATTT
>JAFWXO010000032.1 GCA_017545865.1 Clostridia bacterium
CTGAAATTGAAAACCAACTTGCGCCCTTGGAAAGACAGGCTGAAAAAGCAAAAGAATTTAACGAACTTTCCGCGCAGTTAAAGTTCCACGAACTCAATACTTATATTGCAAAGGTTGACGGTGTTGAAAGCGCAAAGGGCAAAATTTATACGCGCATTAAAGGTTTAGACGAAGCAACTGCGCTACGCAGCGGTGAACTAACCAAAGCGCAAGAAGATTACGACAAGATTTTCTCGGATATAAACGAAGCGGATATAAGACTTAAAAATCTTAACGACGAACTTTTGGAAAAGCGCGTCGGTATGGAAAAATCTTCGGGTGCAAAACAACTTTACGAACAAAAGATTTCTTACCTTAAAAGTCAAATTGAACGCGCTGAAAACGAAATTAAAGATAATATTTTGATGATTGAAGATTGCAAGGGGTCTTTTGAAAAGAACGGCGCAACCATAAACGAAGAAAAAAATCAACTTAAATCGTTGCAAGAAAAAGCAGAAAGGTTAAGTAAACGCCTTTTAACCGTATCTGAAAAGATTACGCTTGGCGAAGAACTTGCCGACGCAAACCGTAAAAAGATTATTGAATCCATAGAGTCTTTGTCGGATATTAAGATGAACAAAGGCGCAATGAATATTGAAAAGAATAACTTGGTTGCAAAACTAAATGAACTTACCGAAAAGGTTGACGGACTTTCAGTTAAGCGCGACGGGTTGTTTAACGATAAAGAACGCGCGGACAAGAACATAGACGAACTTGACCGCTCGGTATTCGACCTTAAAAACAGGATTGAAGATAAAGAAAACGAAGTTAGAAACAGTAACGAAGAAGTTGCCAAAGCCGATAACGCCATTTATTCGCTAAACTCGGTTGTAACTACTCTCGTTACCAAGGATAACTTTTATAAAGCACTTAAAGATAACTACGACGGATACGCGCCTGCGGTTAAAAATTTGCTTAACAAAGCAAAGGATAACGGTGAACTGAAAAGGCGTATTAAAGGCGTGGTTGCCGAACTTATTAAAAGCGATAAAAAGTTTGATATTGCGCTGGAAACGGCACTTGCGGCTGCCGCGCAGAATATCGTTACCGCTAATCCCGACGACGCAAGATATTTGATTGAGTATTTAAAAGTCAACAAACTCGGTAGAATTACTTTCCTTCCGATAACGTCGGTTAAACCGCGTGAACAGAGCGCCCAAGTAACGTCTGCGCTTAACGAACGTGGCGCGCTTGGCGTTGCTAATAAGTTGGTTAAATACGACGCTCAATACGAGAACGTTATTTCCAACTTACTCGGCAATACTTTAATCGTCGATACTTTGGAAAACGCTACGCGTATAGCAGATAAGTACCGTTTTGCGTTTAAGATGGTTACGCTTGACGGCGACGTATTCACTACCCAAGGTGCAATGACTGGTGGTTCTAGAAGGACTGATACGGTCGGACTTTTATCTAGCGATAGAAAGATTGAAGACAACGCGTTAGAACTAAATAAAAAGCGCGAAGAAATGAACAAAATTAAGACGGATAAAGCCCAACTTGAAATTAAACGTGATAAAGCGCTTGATGAACTTTCTATGCTCAACGACCTTTATAACGAAAAGCGCCAACAAATTTTAGTAGAGCGTGAAAAGCAATCGGTTGCTGAAAAATCTTTGAGTGAAGTTGGGCGTGAATTAGAAAGCATTACCGACCTTATTGACGAGATTAAGATTAGGATTAATAAACTCGACGCTGATTACGAAGCGGTTCAAAGCGGTGGTAAAAAACTTGAAGAAGATAAAATGAGCGCTGCCGAAACTGCCGATAAACATCAAGC
>JAFWXO010000033.1 GCA_017545865.1 Clostridia bacterium
AAGATTATTATGCATAACAATTCCAAGTCAGATAGTTACGCTAAAGCAGGCGTTGATATTACCGCTGGTTATAAAGCGGTAGAACTTATGAAAAAGCACATCGCTAGAACCGTTGTAAATAGCGGGAATTCCGATATCGGCGGTTTTGGTGGTTTGTTCGCTCTTGACCTTACGGGCTATAAAAACCCCGTGCTCGTTTCGGGAACGGACGGCGTTGGTACTAAACTTAAACTTGCTTTTTTAATGGACAAGCACGACACCGTTGGTATCGACTGCGTTGCCATGTGCGTTAACGACGTTATTTGCTGTGGCGCAAAACCCTTGTTCTTCCTTGACTATATCGCTTGCGGTAAAAACTTCCCCGAAAAAATTGCCGATATAGTTGGTGGCGTTGCCGAAGGTTGCGTTCAATCGGGCAGTGAACTTATCGGTGGCGAAACGGCTGAAATGCCGGGGTTCTATCCTATCGATGAATACGACTTGGCAGGTTTTTCCGTTGGTATCGTAGATAGAGATAAGGTTATCGATAAAAATTCTATGGAAGAAGGTGACGTTATGATTGCGCTTCCGTCGTCTGGCGTTCACTCTAACGGCTTCTCACTCGTTAGAAAGGTGTTTGACGTTGAAAACTGCGATTTGAAAGCGCCCGTTGAAGAACTCGGCGGAAAATCGCTTGGCGAAACCCTTCTTACTCCCACTAAGATTTACGTTAAGCCTATGCTTGCTTTGTTTGACGAAATCAAAGTTAAAGGCGTTTCTCATATCACTGGTGGTGGCTTCTATGAAAATATGCCCCGTTCTATCAAGAAAGGTTTATCCGTTAAGATTAAAAAGGACGACGTTAGGGTTCTTCCTATCTTCAAACTTTTACAAAAGGTTGGTGGTATTTCCGAACGCGATATGTTCAACACCTTTAATATGGGTGTTGGTATGAGCGTAGTCGTTGCTAAGGGTGACGTTGAAAAGGCTCTTTCCATTTTAAAAGCTAACGGTCAAGACGCTTACGTTTTAGGCGAAATTGTAAAGGGTGACGACGGAGTTATCTTATGTTAAAAGAAAAAATCAAAGTAGCCGTTTTCGTTTCGGGTGGCGGAACTAACCTTCAAGCCATACTTGAAAGCGAACGCCGTGGCGAAATTCCCGATGCGGAGATTAAACTCGTTTTATCTAACAACCCGTCGGCTTTCGCGCTTAAAAGGGCGGAAAATTTCGGCGTAAAATCAGTTTGCGTTGATAAGGGCGTTTATAAAACCTTGCAAGAACGCGAAGAAAAAACGATTGAAATTTTAAAAGAGAACGGCATTGAACTTATCGTACTTGCGGGGTATTTGTCAATACTTAGCGAAAGTTTTACCAAAAAGTACGAAGGTCGCATTATAAACGTTCACCCATCTTTAATTCCGTCTTTTTGCGGAAAGGGTTTTTACGGACTTAAAGTTCACGAAGAAGCGCTTCGTTACGGCGTTAAGGTAACGGGCGCAACCGTTCATTTCGTAAACGAGATTCCAGATGGCGGTCAAATTATAATGCAAAAAGCAGTTGAAATTTTAGACGGGGACACGCCTGAAATTTTGCAACAAAGAGTAATGCGCGAAGCGGAGTGGAAACTTCTTCCCGCGTCGCTTGAAAAGGTAGCGAAGAAACTTCGCGAAGAATAATTAGGAGAAATTATGACTTACCAAACTTTATCTGTTAAAGAAAGAATAGAAGGCAACCCTTACGTTGGCAGGGGTATTATTATCGGCAAGAGTGAAGACGGTAAAAAAGCGGTGTTTGCTTACTTTATTATGGGTAGAAGTGAAAACAGCCGTAACCGTGTGTTCGTGGAAAACGGCGAAGAAATCACTATTTATCCTTACGATCCGTCAAAGGTTGAAGATCCGTCGCTCATTATTTATTCGCCCATAAAAGTTGTTGGTAGTGACGTTATCGTAACTAACGGCGACCAAACCGACACCGTTGAAGAATTTTTGAAAAACGGCGGAGATTTTAGGGGCGCGCTTAGAACGAGAGCGTTCGAGCCTGATGCTCCCAACTTTACTCCGAGAATAAGCGGTATTTTGCATTTTGATGGTAAGTTTAGTTATGAAATGTCCATTTTAAAAAGCGGAGATGAAAAGGGTAGCGTTTGCAATCGTTATTTCTACGAATACGAACCGATTGCAGGCTTAGGTCATTTTATCCACACTTACGTTACCGACGGTAACCCCCTTCCCACCTTCGTTGGCGAACCTGAAAGGGTTAAAATTCCAAACGATATCGATGCGTTTGCATCTGAAATTTGGACTAATTTAGATAATAACAACAAAATCGCTATGCACGTTAGGTTTATCGATCTTGATAGCGGTGAAGTTGAAAGCGTAACTTATAACGTTCACGAGGTATAAAATTATGAAAGAATTACTTTTAAAATACGGTTGTAACCCCAACCAAAAACCGTCAAAAATCTTTATGGAAAACGGAAAAGATCTCCCCATTGAAGTTTTAAACGGAAAACCGGGATATATCAATTTCTTAGATGCGTTCAACTCTTGGCAACTCGTTAAAGAACTCAAAATTGCAACGGGTATGCCGTGCGCTTCAAGTTTCAAGCACGTTTCCCCAACGAGCGCTGCGGTAGGCAAAAAACTTTCACCTGCGCTTAAAAAGGCTTGTTTCGTTGACGATATTGACGGTTTAGACGATTCTTTAATCGCTTGCGCTTACGCTCGCGCTAGGGGAACTGATAGAATGAGTTCTTTTGGTGACTGGATCGCTCTTTCCGACGAGTGCGACGAAGTTACCGCTAAAATCATCTCTCGTGAAGTAAGTGACGGCGTTATTGCTCCGTCTTACTCTGAAAAGGCTCTCGAGATTTTAAAGGCTAAGAGAAAGGGTACTTACAATATCGTTAAGATTGATGAAAATTATATCCCTGAAGAAATTGAAAGAAAGCAAGTTTACGGCATTACCTTTGAACAAGGTAGAAACAACTTTAAAATCGATGCGGACTTACTTCAAAACGTTGTAACCGCTAAAAAAGATATTCCCGAAGATAAGAAGATTGACCTTATCATTTCTCTTATCACTTTAAAATACACTCAATCTAACTCCGTTTGCTTTGCTTACGATGGTCAAGCAATCGGTGTTGGCGCAGGTCAACAATCTCGTATTCACTGCACCCGTTTAGCCGCTCAAAAGGCAGACCTTTGGCATCTCCGCCAAAGCGAAAAGGTGTTAAACCTTCAATTTGCCGAAGGCGTTGGTAGACCTGATAAAAACAATATTATCGACCTTTATCTTTCCGATGACGAAAGCGATTTAGTTCTTGGCGATAACGTATGGCAAAAATATTTCGCCGTTCGCCCCGAACCCTTTACTAAAGAAGAAAAGAAAGCGTACCTTAAAACTATTTCAGGCGTATCTTTGGGTAGTGACGCGTTCTTCCCGTTCAGTGATAATATTGATAGAGCCGCAAAGAGTGGTGTATCTTTCGTTGCTCAACCCGGTGGTTCTTTGCGTGACGATATCGTAATCTCCGCTGCGGATAGTTACGATATGGCGATGGTGTTTACAGGCATGCGCCTTTTCCACCACTAATCCGTTACAAACTTCGCAAATCGGCTATTTAGCCAAAGATTCCGTACAAGGAGTACGCGTACTTTGGCTATAATATCCGCCTTGCTTGTTTCTAACGTCTTAGTTTAGTTGTAATAGGCAAATAAAGAAAACATCCACAACGCTACCAAGGGTAGCATATCACTCGGCAACGCCGAATATCACTTTGCCATTAGGCAAAATACCACTTTACGCTTTGCGTAAAATATCACTTACCGCAAGGTAAATATCACTCGGCAACGCCGAATTTAGCTTGCCGTTAGGCAAATTTAGCTACGAAGTAATTTAGCGCAACCAAAGGTTGCATTTAGCCAAAAAATAATCCACTTTGGAGTAATTATGAAAATTTTAGTAGTAGGTGGCGGTGGTAGAGAACACGCCATTATCAAAAGTTTAAAAAAGAGCAGTAAAGTAGAAAAAATTTACGCTACTCCCGGTAACGGCGGTATCGCTATGGATGCGGAGTGCTATCCCATCAAGGCAACTGAACTAGATAAAATAGTTGAGTTTGCTAAGGAAAAGAAGATCGACTACTGCGTTGTTGCGCCAGACGATCCGTTGGTGCTTGGCTTAGTTGACCGCTTGGAAGAAATCGGTATTCCTTGCTTTGGTCCTAAGGCTAACGCCGCTATTATTGAAGGCAGTAAGGTTTTTTCTAAAGACCTTATGAAAAAATACGGTATTCCTACCGGCGATAGCGTTACCTTTAACGATGCGGACAAGGCGATTGAATATTTGAAAACTTCGTCTTACCCAGCCGTTATTAAGGCGGACGGTTTAGCGCTCGGTAAGGGCGTTATTATCGCTAAAGATTTTGCCGAAGCGGAAACGGCTATTAAAGAAATTATGCTCGATAAAGTTTTCGGCGCGAGCGGTAACAACGTTTTAATCGAAGAATTTTTAACCGGCCCTGAAGTTTCCGTTTTATCTTTTACCGACGGCAAGGTGGTTATCCCTATGGTATCTTCAATGGACCACAAGCGTGCTAAGGATAACGACGAAGGTTTAAATACGGGCGGTATGGGAACTATCGCTCCCAACCCCTATTACACTGAAAGCGTTCAAAAAGAGTGTATGGAAAAGATTTTCCTTCCAACGATCAACGCTATGAATAAAGAAGGCAGAACTTTCAAAGGTTGCTTGTATTTTGGGCTTATGCTCACACCTAAAGGACCTAAGGTTATTGAATACAACTGCCGTTTCGGCGATCCCGAAACTCAGGTTGTTCTTCCTTTACTTGAAAGCGACCTTTTAGAAATTATGATGGCAACGACTAACGGAACTTTAACTGAAGATCTAGTTAAGTTCTCAAACGGCGCTGCAACTTGCGTTGTTATGGCGAGTGACGGTTATCCGCAAAAATATCAAAGTGGTTTTGAAATTAAAATCGGTGAACTTGCCGAAAACGAAAACGTTTACGTTGCAGGCGCTAAACTTGACGGTGGCGTTTTAAAAACGGCGGGCGGTAGAGTTCTCGGCGCGGTTGCAACTGCCGATACGCTTGAAAAGGCTATTGAAAATGCTTATAAAGTAGTTGATAAAATTACTTTTGAAAACGCATATTACAGAAAAGACATAGGAAAAAAAGCGCTTTTAGCAATTACTAAATAATAAGGTGAAATATGGTTTATAGAATTTTCGTAGAAAAGAAAAAAGGTTTCCAACACGAAGCGAACTCTTTACTTCAAGAAGTTAGAGATTTACTTGAAATTAAAAGCGTTGAAGATATAAGAGTTATCAATCGTTACGACGTTGAAGATATTGAAAAATCACTCTTTGATTATGCCGTTAAAACGGTTTTTTCCGAACCGCAAATGGATACTGCAACCGCTCAAGTTGATTTAAGCGGAGCAAAGGTGTTTACCGTTGAATATCTCCCCGGTCAATTTGATCAAAGGGCGGATTCGGCAAGTCAATGTATCCAACTTATCTCTCAAAAAGAACGCCCAACCGTTCGTTCGGCAAAGGTTTACGCCGTTTACGGCAACGTTTCGGAAAGCGAACTTTTAGCAATTAAAAAATTCGTTATCAACCCCGTTGAGAGTAGAGAAGCGGAACTTAAAGAGTTTGAAACTTTAAAGATTGAACAACCCGTTCCCTCGGAAGTTGAAGTTTTAAACGGCTTTATCGACCTTGATAGAAAGGGTTTAGAAGATTTCGTTTCTAAATACGCTCTCGCTATGGACGGTGACGATATTGCTTTCTGTCAACAATACTTTATTTCCGAAAAGAGAAACCCAACGCTCACGGAAATTCGCATGATAGATACTTACTGGTCTGACCACTGCCGTCACACCACCTTTTTAACGACTATCGACAGTATTTCTTTTGAAGACGAAGAAATTCAAAAGACTTACGAAGAATACTTAGATGCGAGAAAGGAACTCAATCGCACCAAGCCTATAAACCTTATGGATATCGGCACGCTTGCCGCTAAACTTTTGAAAAAGCGCGGAATTCTTACTGGGCTTGACGAGAGTGAAGAAATCAACGCTTGTACCGTTAAAATCAAAGTAAACGTTAACGGCGAAGAACAAGACTGGTTGCTTTTATTTAAGAACGAAACTCACAATCACCCGACTGAAATCGAGCCTTTCGGTGGCGCTGCAACTTGTATCGGCGGCGCGATTAGAGATCCCCTTTCGGGTAGAAGTTACGTTTACGCCGCTATGCGCGTTACTGGCGCAGGCGATCCGTTAAAGCCCGTTAAGGACACTTTAAAGGGTAAACTTCCACAAAGAAAAATCGTTACTACCGCTGCGGCAGGTTATTCTTCTTACGGTAACCAAATCGGCTTAGCAACCGGTCAAGTTGACGAAATTTATCACCCCGGTTATACGACTAAGCGTATGGAAATCGGCGCGGTTGTTGCTGCAACCCCTGCGGAAAACGTTCGCCGTGAAGTTCCTGCTCCTACCGATAAAGTTATCTTAATCGGCGGTAGAACTGGTAGAGACGGTTGCGGTGGCGCAACGGGTTCTTCTAAATCTCACACCCTTGAATCGTTAACCGCTTGCGGCGCGGAAGTTCAAAAGGGTAACGCTCCAGAAGAGAGAAAACTTCAAAGATTGTTTAGAAACAAAGAAGCAATGCTTATGATTAAGCGTTGTAACGACTTTGGCGCGGGCGGTGTTTCCGTTGCTATCGGCGAACTTGCGGACGGGTTGTCTATCGACCTTAACGCCGTTAAGAAAAAGTACGACGGCTTAGACGGAACTGAACTTGCAATCTCCGAATCTCAAGAGAGAATGGCGGTAGTCGTTGAAGAAAAGGACGCTCAAAAATTTATCGCACTTGCCGAAAAAGAAAACTTAGAAGCAAACGTGGTTGCAACCGTTACCGAACAAGCAAGGCTCGTTATGAGTTGGAATGGCAAAACCATCGTTGATATTTCAAGAGAGTTCTTAAACAGCAACGGTGCTGAAAAGCACGTTACCGTTAAGGCTCAATCTTCAAAAGATTATCAAAAGCAAGCTGTAACCGATTTTAGTAAAGGTTATAAAGATTTGGCAGGCAACTTAAACGTATGCTCAAAGCGTGGTCTTTCCGAACGCTTTGACTCTACTATCGGCGCAGGCACGGTACTTATGCCGTTTGGTGGTAAATACCAACAAACTCCTCCGCAAGCAATGGTAAACCTTGTTTCCGTTGAAAAAGGTCACACCGACACCGTTTCGTATATGGCTTGGGGCGGTAACCCCACCTTAGCGGAAAAGAGCCCCTATCACGGCGCATACCTTGCAGTCGTTGAAAGCGTTTGTAAACTCGTTGCGACGGGCGCAGAGTATTCTAACGTTTACCTTACCTTCCAAGAATATTTCCAAAAACTTAAAAAAGACCCCGTTCGTTGGGGTCAGCCTGCGAGCGCGCTCCTTGGTGCTTACAAGGCTCAAGTTGAACTCGGCGTTGCGGCAATCGGCGGTAAAGACTCTATGAGCGGTACTTTTGAAGATATTGACGTTCCGCCCACTCTCGTATCTTTCGCTGTAACCACAGGTCAAGTTGACGAAGTTGTTTCCCCCGAATTTAAAAAGGCGGGTAGCAAGGTTGTTATCTTAAAGCCAAAGTACCAAAAGAGCGGTCTTCCCGTAACTAAGTCTCTCCTTAAAAACTTTGAAATCGTTACCAAACTTTTAAGAGAAAAGAAAGCCCTTTCCGTTTACACTCCCGTTTACGGTGGCGTTGCAGAAGCAATCTTAAAAATGGCTATCGGTAACAAAATCGGCTTTAATTACGATAAGAACGTTAAAGTTGAAGATATCTTCGCTTATTCTTACGGTAGTTTCGTTATCGAACTTGCTGAAAATGAAAACGTTGGCGAACTTTTAGGTTACACTACTGAAGAAAAAATTATCTCTCTCGGCGATGAGAAACTTTGCCTTGAGAAACTTTTAAATATATATGAAGATAAGTTAGAATCAGTTTTCGCTTGCAATATTAAAACGAGTGGCGAAGTTCAAACGTTTAGTAGCGATAAAAAGTCTACTTTATCTTGCAATATCAAAACGGCTCGTCCTAAAGTTTTAATTCCCGTATTCCCGGGCACAAACTGCGAATTTGATACTGCAAAAGCGTTTGAAGATGCAGGCGCTACCGCCGATATTTTCGTTATCAAAAACTTAACCGCAAGTGACGTTGCAAAGTCGGTTGAAGAATTCTCGTTAAAGGCAAAAGAAAGCCAAATCATCTTCGTACCCGGTGGTTTCTCGGGTGGTGACGAACCAGACGGTTCTGGTAAATTTATCACCGCTTTCTTTAGAAACGGCGCGGTAAAAGAAGAAGTAACTCGCCTTTTAGACGAGCGTGACGGCTTAATGGGCGGTATTTGTAACGGCTTCCAAGCCCTTATCAAACTTGGCTTAGTTCCCTATGGTAAGATTATCGATACCGATGAAAATTGCCCAACCTTAACTTATAACGATATAGGTCGCCATCAATCGAGAATCGTTAGGGTAAGAGTAGCGTCCACTAACTCTCCGTGGCTTTCTGGCGCTAAGGTTGGTGACGTTTATAACGTTCCTATCTCTCACGGCGAAGGTAAATTTATCGCAAGCCCCGAACTTGTTAAAACGCTTGCGTCTAACGGTCAAATTATGACTCAATACGTTGATTTTGACGGTAACGCTACTATGGATATAGCGTTCAACCCCAACGGCTCAATTTCCGCTATCGAAGGTATTTTATCGCCTGACGGTAGAGTATTTGGTAAAATGGGTCACAGTGAAAGAAAGGGTTATGGCCTATATAAAAACGTTATCGGCGAATACGATATGAAACTCTTTGAGTCCGCCGTTAAATACTTTAAATAATTAGGAGAAAAATATGGCTTATTTAAGCGATATAGAAATAGCGCAAGCTTGTAAAATGCAACCGATATCTAAAATTGCCGAAAAGTTAAACTTATCGGAAGATGATATCGAGTATTACGGCAAATACAAAGCGAAGATTGACGTTGTTAAACTTAATAAAAAGCCGAGAAAGGGTAAACTCGTTTTAGTAACGGCAATCACGCCAACTCCCGCAGGCGAAGGCAAAACCACAACGACTATCGGTCTTTCAGATGCGCTCAATATTTTAAATAAAAATTCAATCGTTGCTATGCGCGAACCGTCCTTAGGCCCAGTGTTTGGCATTAAGGGTGGCGCGGCAGGCGGTGGTTACGCCCAAGTTGTTCCTATGGAAGATATCAACCTTCATTTCACGGGCGATATTCACGCAATCGGCGCGGCAAACAACTTGCTTGCCGCTATGATTGATAACCACATTTATCAAGGCAACGAACTTAGAATTGATAAAAGAGCAATCACTTGGAGAAGATGCGTTGATATGAACGACCGCCAACTCAGAGTTATTATTGACGGGCTTGGCAAAAAGGTAAACGGCGTTCCCCGTGGGGACGGGTTTGACATTACCGTAGCGTCCGAAATTATGGCGGTGTTCTGCTTGGCAACTTCTATTGCCGATTTAAAAGAACGCTTAGCAAGAATAGTTATCGGCTACAACTTTGACGGTAAGCCCGTAACCGCAGGCGAACTTGGCGCAGTTGGCGCAATGACGGCTTTATTAAAAGATGCCATTAAGCCTAACTTAGTTCAAACTTTAGAAGGCAATCCCGCGTTCGTTCACGGCGGTCCTTTTGCAAATATTGCGCACGGTTGTAACTCCGTTATCGCAACTGACACCGCTTTAAAACTTTCCGACTACTGTATTACCGAAGCAGGTTTCGGTGCGGACTTAGGCGCTGAAAAGTTCCTTGATATTAAATGTAGAACGGCAAATTTAACTCCGTCTGCTGTAGTTATGGTAGCAACGGTTAGAGCGCTTAAAATGCACGGTGGCGTGTTAAAAACTGAACTTTCCACTGAGAATATAACGGCGGTAAAACAAGGGCTTCCAAACCTTATGCGCCACGTTTCAAACATAGTAAACGTTTATAAACTTCCTTGCGTGGTTGCTATCAACCGTTTCCCCACCGATACCGATGCCGAAATTGAAACTGTTAGGGCAGAGTGCGAAAAGTTGGGCGTTAAGGCGGTTTTATCAACCGTTTGGGCTGATGGTGGCAAGGGCGCAATCGACCTTGCTAAAGAAGTTATCGACCTTTGTGAGAAAGAAAATTCTTTTGAATTTTCCTATCCGCTTGATTGTTCTATTAAATCTAAACTCAATGCAGTCGTAACAAAAATTTACGGTGGCGACGGGGTTGAATATACAAAAGAAGCCGAAGAAGATATTGCTCGTTTAACGGCAAACGGGTTTGATAAACTCCCCGTATGTATTGCAAAAACGCAATATAGTTTTTCTGACGATGCTAAGAAGATTTGCGCACCCAACGGCTTTAAAGTAACCGTTAGAAAAGTAAAAATTTCCGCAGGCGCAGGTTTCTTAGTAGCGCTCACCGGAAATATTATGACAATGCCTGGTCTTCCCAAAGTTCCCTCGGCAACGAAGATTGACGTGTCCGACGACGGCATTATTACTGGTTTATTTTAATCCATTATAAAGCAATTAAAATTATCACACAAAAATTACTTTCCAAGGAGAGAGTTATGAAAGCAAATGAATTAAGAAGAAAATATATCGACTTTTTCGTGTCTAAAGGCCACACCGAAATTTCTTCGGCATCTCTTATTCCCGAAAACGATCCGAGCGTTTTATTTACCACCGCTGGTATGCATCCGCTCGTTCCCTATCTTTTGGGCGAAAAGCACCCCGCAGGCAAACGCCTTACCGACCATCAAAAATGTTTAAGAACGGGCGATATCGACGAAGTTGGCGATGCAAGCCACTTAACCTTTTTTGAAATGATGGGCAACTGGTCTTTAAACGATTATTTCAAGAAAGAGTCAATCGGTTTTAGCCACGAGTTTTTAACTAAGGTTTTAAATATTCCGCAAGAAAAAATTTCCGTTACCGTTTTTGGTGGCGACGATGAAATTCCGAGAGATACCGAGGCTTACGAGGCGTGGAAATCACTCGGCTATCCCGATGAGAGAATTCATTTCTGTTCAAGAAAGGAAAACTGGTGGGGCCCCGCAGGCGAAACAGGCCCGTGCGGTCCTGATACGGAAATTTTCTACGACATGGGCAAAGAACCTTGCGGTCCTAACTGTAACCCAACTTGTAATTGCGGTAAATACGTTGAAATTTGGAACAACGTGTTTATGGAATACAACAAGCAAAAAGACGGCAAGTTCGTTAAAATGGATATTCACAACGTTGACACGGGGCTTGGATTAGAACGTGTTCTTTGCATTTTGAACGGCGAAAAAACCGTTTACGATACTGAAATTTTCGCTCCCATTATGCAAGGGCTTAAAGATGCAACGGGCGTTGAAATAACCAAAGAAAACGAGCGCGTGTTTAGAATTTTAGCAGACCATTTAAGAGCGATAACCTTTATTTTGGGCGACGATAAGGGCGTTTCCCCCTCTAACGTTGACCAAGGCTACGTTCTCCGCCGTTTAATTAGAAGGGTTTACCGCCACTTAAAGAGCTTGTGTAATCCAGACGGCGTTATGGTTAAAATCGCAAATATTATAGTTGACGAGTTTAAGGGAGTATACCCCGAACTTGAAAGAAATCAAGCGTTCATCGTTAAATCTCTTGAAGATGAAGAGAGAACTTTCTCTAAAACGCTTGACCAAGGCATTAAGATTGCAACCAAGTTCTTATCAAGCGTTCAAAGCGGCGAAATGTTGTCGGGCGAAATGGCGTTTAAACTTTACGATACTTACGGTTTCCCGATTGAACTTACCGAAGAACTTGCAGGCGAAAAGGGTATTAAGGTTGACGTTGAAGGGTTTAAGGCTCACTATCAACACCACCAAGAACTTTCACGCCAAGGCGCTGAACAAAAGTTCAAAGGCGGTTTATCCGATAACAGCGAACAAACCACTCGCTTGCACACCGCAACTCACCTTTTAAACGGCGCGCTTAGAAAAGTTTTAGGCGACACCGTTTTCCAAAAGGGTAGCAACATTACCCCTGAAAGGCTTAGGTTTGACTTCTCTTTTGAAAGAAAGATGACTCCTGAAGAAATTAAGGCTGTTTCCGATATCGTTAACGAAGCAATTCAAAAAGATATTGAAGTTAAGATGGAAGAAATGTCGGTTGAGTCGGCTCGCGAATCGGGCGCAATCGGCGTGTTTGGCAACAAGTACGGCGAAACCGTTAAAGTTTACACTATCGACGGTTATTCTAAGGAAATTTGCGGTGGTCCGCACGCTCAAAGAACGGGCGAACTTAAAGGCTTTAAGATTTTAAAAGAAGAAAGTTCGTCGGCAGGCGTTCGCCGTATTAAAGCGGTAATACTCGATAAATAATATAGGTGCGTAATGATTTGGTCTAAGGTAGAAACTTTACCGAGAGAAGAAATAGAAAAAATACAACTTGAAAGGCTTATCGAAACGGTAAAAAGAGTTTACGATAAAGTCTTACCGTATAGGCAAAAGATGATTGACGCGGGCGTTAAACCCGAAGATATCAAAACTTTAAAAGATTTGGCGAAACTTCCTTTCGTTACCAAGCAAGATTTAAGGGATAACTATCCCTTCGGCTTGTTTGCCGTTCCGAAAGATGAACTCGTTAGAATTCACGCGTCAAGCGGAACGACGGGTAAACCCACCGTTGTTGGTTACACTCAAGGCGACCTTGAAACGTGGACTGAGTGTGTTTCCCGTATTGCTTGCATGGGTGGCGCTAAGCGTGAAGACGTGGCTCAAATTTGTTTTGGTTACGGTATGTTCACGGGCGCGCTCGGTCTTCATTATGGACTCGAAAATATCGGCGCAACGATAGTTCCGTCGTCAACGGGCAATAGCGAAAAGCAAATTATGTATATGAAGGATTTTGAAACGAGCCTTCTCGTTGCAACTCCGTCGTACGCGTTAAGGCTTGCCGAAATTGCAAGATCGATGGGCGTTAACCCGATAACCGACTTAAAGGTCAAGATTGCGCTTGTTGGTAGCGAACTTTTAACCGAAGCGATGCGTGATGAAATTCATAAATACTGGGGTGACGACGTTTTAGTAACGTCAAACTACGGTATGAGTGAACTTATGGGCCCGGGTGTATCTGGCGAGTGTGAATTCCTTGACGGTATGCACATAAATGAAGATTTCTTTATCCCCGAAATTATAAACCCAGAAACTGGCGAAGTGTTACCCGCAGGCGAGCAAGGTGAACTCGTTATCACTTGTATTAAAAAAGAAGGCTTGCCCCTTATTAGATATAGAACGAAAGATATTACTCGTTTAATCTACGAGCCGTGCAAGTGCGGAAGAACTTTCGTTCGTATGGAAAACTTGTCGGGCAGGTCTGACGATATGCTTAAGATTCGTGGCGTAAACGTATTCCCAAGCCAAATTGAAGAAGTAATTCTTAGTTTCTCTGAACTTGGCCCGCACTACGAAATCGTTGTTGAGCGTGACGGTTATCTTGATAAACTTACCGTTAAAGTTGAACTCAACGTTGAAACTGACTCGTTTAAAGAACTTGAACGAATTGCAAACGCGGTTAAGGGCAAGTTAAGAGTTATCTTAGGGCTTGATGCAAAAGTTACTCTCGTTTCCCCCAACACCTTACAGCGCTTTGAAGGCAAGGCAAAGAGAGTTAAAGATTTAAGGAGTAAATAATGGAAGAAAAAGTAATAATGCTCGGTAACGAAGCGATTGCGCGTGGCGCGTATGAAGCGGGCGTTGTCGTTTCGAGCGCTTATCCTGGAACACCGAGTACTGAAATTAGCGAAGCGCTTTGTAAATACGATGAAGTTTATACCGAGTGGGCGCCCAACGAAAAAGTTGCGGTTGAAGTTGCGTTTGGCGCGTCGGTTGCGGGCAAGAGAACTCTTGCTTGTATGAAACACGTTGGCTTAAACGTTGCAAGCGACCCCTTGTATACTTTTGCTTACACCGGCGTTAACGGTGGCGCAGTTATCGTGGTTGCGGATGATCCGGGGCTTGCAAGTTCTCAAAACGAACAAGATACCCGCATGATTGCCCGTTCCGCTCACGTTCCCGTGCTTGAACCGTCAGATAGCCAAGAAGCAAAAGACTTTACCGTTTTGGCGTACGAACTTTCCGAAAAGTACGATACTCCCGTAATACTTAGAACTACCACCAAACTTGCTCACTCGCAAAGCGTGGTAACCCTTTCAGATAGAGTGGAAAAAGAAGCAGTTCCTTACGAGAGAAATTTAAGAAAATACGTTATGATGCCTGCATCCGCAATCGGTAGGCACGTTTTCGTTGAAGATAGAGAAAACCGCTTGGCAAAAGATGCGGAAACTCTTTCTATCAACAAGGTTGAAAGGGGCGATAATAAGATAGGTTTTATAACTTCTGGTATCGCTTATCAATACGTTAAGGAAGCATGCCCAACGGCTAGCGTTTTAAAACTTGGGCTTGTAAACCCCCTTCCCAAAAAACTTATTGAAGATTTCGTTTCTTCCGTTGAAACTTGTTACGTGTTTGAAGAACTTGAACCCGTTTTTGAAGAACAAATCAAGAGCTGGGGCTTAAAAGTTTTAGGTAAAGAACTTTTCACTAAGCAAGGCGAATACAGCGCAAATATGCTTAAAAAGGTTATTTACGGCAAGACTGAAGAAGTTTACGCTAAGGTGGAAGCGCCTAACCGTCCGCCGATTTTATGCCCGGGTTGTCCGCATAGAAGCGTGTTCTCGGTACTTAAAAAACTTAAAATTCACGCAGCAGGCGATATCGGTTGCTATACTCTTGGCGCAGTTGCTCCGCTTGACGTTATCGACACTACCGTTTGTATGGGCGCAAGTATTTCAACCCTTCACGGTATTGAAAAGGCTATGGGCAAGGAGTTTAGAAATAACTGGGTTGCAGTTATCGGCGACTCTACTTTCCTTCACACCGGCATAAACTCGCTTATCAACTCCGTTTACAATAAGTCAACTGGCACGGTTATTATCTTGGATAATAGAACGACCGGTATGACAGGCCACCAAGAACACTCCGCAACGGGCAAAACGTTAAAAGGCGACGATACTTACGCAATAAACCTTAAAGACCTTTGTTTAGCGGTTGGCGTTCCCGTCGTTTTAGAAATTGACGCGTTCGACGTTGAAACCTTGGAAAAGGAAATCAAAAAGAGCGTTAACGGTGACGTGTTAACCGTTATTATTGCAAAATCTCCGTGCGCCTTACTTAAAGGTCAAAAGTTCCCAAATAGATGCGAAATCGATAAAGATGCTTGCAAAAAATGTAAAGCATGCCTTAGAATCGGTTGCCCCGCTATCAGTATGAGAGATGGGGTTGTTACTATTGATGAAACTATGTGCAACGGTTGCGGTCTTTGCAAAAACTATTGTAAATTCAATGCGATTAAGGTGGTGGCAAGATGATTAAAAACGTAATGATTGTTGGCGTTGGCGGTCAAGGCACGCTCCTTACAAGTAGAATTATCGGCAAAGCGGCGTTAAGCGTAGGTTACGACGTTAAGATTTCAGAAGTTCATGGTATGGCTCAAAGGGGCGGTAGCGTTGTTACTTTCGTTCGTTACGGCGAAAAGGTTGCAGAGCCCGTTGTTGAAGAAGGCGTGGCAGACGTTATTATCGCGTTTGAACGCTTAGAGGCGCTTAGATATTCACACTTTTTGAAAAAAGGTGGCGTTATCGTAGTTAACGATTGTAGAATTGACCCTATGACCGTTGTTACCGGCGCTAAAGAATACCCCGAAAACGTTATTGAAGAACTTAAAAAGACTTATTCCGTTTACGCTATTGACGGTGAGCGAATTGCAAAAGAACTTGGTAACAGCAAAGTTTTAAACTCAGTTGTTTTAGGTTATGCAACAAAGCACTTAGGCTTAGGCGTTGAAACTGTTTTAGAAACTCTTAAAAATACCGTTCCGCCAAAGACGGTTGAATTAAACGTTAAGGCGTTTACGGCTGGAAACGAAAATTAAGGGAGATAAGTTTATGACTTGTAAACAATTATCGGTTTTTATTGAAAACAGAAAGGGAACTTTATCTGAAGTTTTAAACGTTTTGAAAGAAAACGGCGTTAGCATACTTTCAATGTCGCTTTCCGACACCACGGAATACGGTTTACTTCGCTTGATTGTAAACGATGCCGATTTAGGAAAGAGCGCTCTTTCAGGCGCAGGTTTTTCAAGCATCGTTTCAAACGTGTTTATCGTTAAAATTCCCCACGTTGCAGGCAGTTTGCAAGAACTTTTAATTAAGATTGAAAAGTCTGATATCAACGTTGAGTATATGTACGGCTTGTCTATTGAAAACGACGATGCTTACGTTGTTTTCAAACCGTCCGATGCGGAAAAGACTGCCAAACTTTTTGAAGAAAACGGCGTTGCAACTTTAACCCCTGAAGATCTTTTAAAAACCAAGTTATGATAATAGACTTTCACACCCACGTTTTCCCAGATAAAATCGCAAAGTCAACGATTAGTTATCTTGCGGAACGCGGTGGCATACAACCCAGTACCGACGGTACTAAAATAGGGCTTGAAAAAGCGATTGAAACGGCAGGAATTTCTCTTGCCGTTTGTCTTCCCGTGCTAACGAAACCGTCGCAGTTTGATAGCGTATTAAACTTTGCCGTTTCGTTAAACGATGAGTATAAAGGGCAAAAACTTTTATCGTTTGCAGGTATTCATCCAGATTGCGAAAACTTGGAAGATAAACTTTTAGCCGTTAAAAACGCGGGGATAAAGGGCGTTAAAATTCACCCCGACTATCAGTCCACCGAGATTGACGACGATAGGTATATTAAGATTTTACAAATCGCTAAAGAACTTGACTTAATCGTTGTAACCCACGCGGGAATTGACTGCGCTTATAAAGACTGCAAGGCTATGTGCCCGCCCGATAAAGCAAGAAAGGTTATAGATAAAGTTGGGCATAAAAAATTCGTTTTGGCTCACATGGGCGGTAGCGAAATGGTTGATGAGTTTTTGTCTTCTTGCGCCGGGTGTGACGTGTTTATTGACACGAGTTTTGTGTTAAAACATTTAACGAAAGAACAGTTTTTAAGCATTTTAACTAAGCACGGCGAAGATAAAATATTGTTCGCCACCGATTCGCCTTGGAGTGACGGGGCAGAAGATTTGAAAATTCTTCGCTCGTTCGTTGATGATGAGCGTGTGCTTGAAAAAATTCTTTATAAAAATGCGTTAGGGCTTTTAGGATTATGAAAAGTTTTTCCGTTCGTTTCCTAACGGGAAACGTTTTAAAAATTTTAGGCGCAATACTAATGGTTGTAGACCACGTTGGGTTCGTATTTTTCCCAAAAGTTATGATTTGGCGCTATATCGGTAGGCTTGCTATGCCTATCTTCGCGTTTATGATAGCGGAAGGTTGCAGGTACACCAAAGATAAACTTAGGTATTTTTTAACGATAGCGGTGCTTGGCGCGTTGTGTCAAGCCGTTTACTTTTTGTTTGACGATAACGCTTATCTATATAATATACTGATAACCTTTTCGCTCGGCATTTTAGTCGTTTACGCGCTTGACTTTATGAAGAAAAGTTTAATAGACGCGAGCGTTAAAGTTTGGGTTAAAATACTGTCGATTTTCTTATTTTTATTATCGATAGCGTTTGCAAAAACCTTTTGCCATTTCTTCGTGGTAGATTACGGGTTTTGGGGTTGTATGCTCCCAGCGTTCGCATCAATTTTAGATTTTAGGCGTGTTGATTGTGAAAATATAAAAGCGGTTGATAAACTGTTTTTAAGGGTTTTAACCTTTGCAATCGGGCTTGTAATTTACGTTTTAACTAGTCCCAAAATTAGTTTTTCCATATATTCTCTTTTAGCGTTGCCGTTACTTCTTCTATACGGCGGTCAGCGTGGAAAATGGAAACTCAAATATTTCTTCTATATTTTCTACCCCCTTCACTTAGCGGTTATAGAAGGAATTTATATGTTAATGATATAAAAAAGCAAGCATCGGTTTGATGCTTGCTTTTTGGTTATAAAATAAGTAATGATATTCCTATTAAAATTATCAAGAAACCAAAATTGAACGCCGAGAAAAGCCCAACGTATTTAAGAGTTTTTCCGGGGTTGTGTTTAACGTATTCTCTAAAAGTTATAAGGCTTGCAAGAGATGAAATTAGCGTTCCGCAACCGCCTATATTCACGCCAACAAGGAGCGCTTGCCAAGAAAGAGTGAACTTGGATAAAAGTATTGCGCTTGGCACGTTGCTTATCGCTTGACACGAAAACGCCGATACGATAAGGGGATTTTTGTACATAAGCCCTGATAAAAACCTTTCAATAACCCCTATTCTTGCCATATTGCCCGCAAAAATAAAGAAACACACGAAGGTTAATAAAAGGGGGTAGTCAACTTGTTTTAAAGCCCTTCTATCCATAAATAGTAAAGCGATAGGGATAACGATTAGCCCTATCCAGTAAGGGATAAGCCTAAACACGATTATTATTGAAAGGGCGAATAAAACCCCGTAAATAACCGTTCTAACTTTTGGGAGAGCAACGGTTTCTTGCTCTAAGATAAGCGGTTGTTTTTTAACGAATAAACAGCAAATCGTGATAAGCGTAACCGACGCTAAAAATGGGATAAGCATGGTTAGCATAAATTCGCCCGTTGGGATATTAAAGTAAGAATAAAGGTATAGGTTTTGGGGGTTGCCAAAAGGCGTTAGCATACCGCCAAGGTTGGCTGCTATATTTTGCATTATGAACGTGAACGCCATTAACTTTTTTTGCCCCGTTGAAGATAACACTATAAACCCGAGCGGTAAAAAGGTAAGGAGCGCCATATCGTTAGCGATAAGCATTGAGCCGATAAACGTAACGTACACAAGCGCAATAATAACGGCGCGCGTGTTTTTAAAAAGTTTAACTATTTTCGTTGCAAGCACCGTGAAAAACTTAACGTTTTTTAGCGCGCAAACAACCGCCAAAGTGCAAAACAAACAAGTTAAAGTTTTAAGGTCAAAATACCCTAAATACTTAGCGTCTGGCGGAACGACAATGCTAGTTCCAACCGCCAAGCAAAAAGCAATTACTAAAACGAAGTTTTTCTTAATAAAATGCCCGATAGCATCTAAAATATTATGAATAACGTGATGGTGGCCGTGGTGACGGTGAACTGCTTGCATACCTTTTTCCTTTAGTATAATAACCTTAGTTATTATATAAAGTTCCGCTAAAAAAAGCAACTGATTAAAATATATTTATAAAAATTTTAAATATAGCGCGCATTTTCTTGACTTTAGCAATTTAGCGTGCTAAACTGTAATAAAATAAATCGAAGGTGGTTTATAAATGGATAATTATAGCGGTCAAAATTTAGAAAATTTATACGATGCGGTGTTAAGCCTTAAAAGTAAGGAAGACTGTCGTAAGTTTTTTGAAGATATTTGCACGATTAAGGAAGTGCAAGATTTATCGCAGCGTTTAGAAGTTGCGTCACTTTTATCGTCGGGCAAGAACTATCAAGAAGTTTGCAAGTTAACAGGCGCAAGCACCGCAACTATTAGCCGAGTATCGCGTTGTTTAAATTACGGCGCAGGCGGATACGTTTCCGTTCTCAACGCTTTAAAGGAGAAAAACAATGGATAACATTTTGAGTGTTTTAACGCCTGAAGAGTCCGTTTATTTAACGCTGAGAGCGCTTTACTCTGGTTACGGTTATAAAAAATACCGCATGGCTAAGTTTGAAGAGTACGACCTTTACGCCAAGAATAAAGACTATTTGGTTAGCGAAAACGTTATAACTTTTACCGATACTGACGGTAAGCTTATGGCTTTAAAGCCTGACGTTACTTTATCTATCGTTAAAAACAGTAAAGACGTTGACGGGGTTATGAAGGTTTATTACGACGAGAACGTTTATAGAGTTTCAAAGGGTACGAAATCTTTTAAAGAGATTATGCAATCGGGTTTAGAGTGCATAGGCGCGGTAACTCAACAAACCGTTCAAGAAGTTTTGCTCTTGGCGTCAAAAAGTTTAGAGGTGATATCGGATAGTTTCGTGTTAAGCGTTTCTCATCTTGATATTATTAAAGAAGTTTTAAAAACTTTGCCAACGAGTGAAAGTGAAAACTCTTTAATCATCAAGTATTTAAGCGAAAGAAACTTGCCCGCAATCAAGGCTTTCTTTGATGAAAAGGGTATAGTTAGCGAGGGGAAAGACGCAATTTTATCAATCGCATCACTTTACGGCTCGCCTAAAAAGGTTGCAAGCGAACTTAAAAAGTTTAAAATTAGTGAAAGTTACGATTTTGCTGTTTCAGAACTTTTAAGCGTTACGGATAATCTTGAAAACGCGGTTATTGACTTCTCGGTTGTTAACGATTTAAGCTATTATAACGGAATTGCTTTTAAAGGCTTTATCGAAGGCGTTCCAACGAGCGTTATTTCGGGCGGAGAATACGATAATCTTATGAAAAAGATGAACAAGCCTTACAAGGCAATCGGCTTCGCCGTTTATCTTGACGAGATTTCAAGAATAAAGGGGGAATAATATGGATAAGTTTTTAAACGTTGCTCTCCCTAAAGGAAGGCTTGGCGAAAAGGTTTACGATATGTTTGAAAAGGCAGGTTATCCTTGCCCGTCTATTAAAGAAAATAATAGAAAACTCATTTTTGAAAACCAAAAACTCGGCATTAGATTTTTCTGGGTAAAACCGTCTGACGTTGCAATTTACGTTGAGCGTGGCGCGGCGGACGTTGGCGTTGCAGGTAAAGATATTTTAGTTGAATATAAGCCTGACGTTTACGAACTTGCCGATCTTCAAATGGGCAAATGCTCAATGTGCGTTGCAGGTAAAAAAGATTTCGTTGATAACAGAAACAAAACTTTAAGGGTTGCAACCAAGTTTGTAAACATTGCTAAAGAATACTATTCTTCACAAGGTAGAGATATTGATATTATTGCGCTTAACGGCTCGATTGAACTTGCGCCTATTTTAAACCTTTCCGACGTTATCGTGGATATCGTTGAAACGGGCACTACTTTAAAGGAAAACGACTTAGAAGTTGTTGAAAGGTTTTTGCCTATTAGCGCAAGGCTTATTGCAAACAAATCAAGTTTTAAATTTAAGACCGAAATTATTGAAGACGTTAGAAAAAAATTAACTGACCTTTTATAAGATTATGATTAAAATTTATAGTGAAAATTTAAACACGAGAGAAGAGATTTTCTCCGTTAAAGAAACGAAGAAAGACGTTTCAAAAATCGTTTCCGAAATCATTGAAACGGTTAAAAAGTCGGGCGATAAGGCGCTTTTTGAGTATAATAAGAAATTTGATAAGGCGGACACAACGTCGCTTAGAGTGTCAAACGAAGAGATTGAAGAAGCCTATAATAGCGCCGATAGTGAGTTTATAAAAACGCTAACACTCGCTAAGAAAAACATTGAAAGATACCACCTTCAGCAAAAGCGCCAAGGCTTTTATTTAGATGATGGCGAAGGCGCAATCGTTGGGCAAAAAATTATCCCCATTGAACGCGCCGGTATTTACGTTCCGGGTGGCACTGCTTGCTATCCGTCAACCGTTTTGATGGATTCCGTTCCCGCAATCGTTGCAGGTTGCGAAAGGGTTGTTATGGTATCTCCGCCAAACTCTGAAGGTAAAATTAACCCGTCAATACTCGTTTCCGCTAAAATAGCAGGCGTTAGTGAAATTTACAAAGTTGGTGGCGCTCAAGCAATTGCCGCTCTTGCTTACGGCACGGAATCAATTCCTAAGGTTGATAAAATCGTTGGCCCTGGCAACGCCTTCGTTGCGGAAGCGAAAAAGCAAGTGTTTGGCGTTGTGTCTATCGATATGATTGCAGGCCCAAGCGAAATTTTAGTGGTTGCCGATAACAAAAACAGACCTTGCGACATCGCAGCCGACCTTTTATCCCAAGCCGAGCACGATAAAATGGCAAGCGCCGTTTTGGTTACCGACGATATGGACTTTGCTATCGCCGTTTCCAGCGAACTTGAAAAGCAAATTCCTATGCTTGAAAGGGCGGAAATTGCAAGAGCGTCTATTGACGATAACGGCAAAATTATCGTAACTAACGATTTAGACGGCGCAATCGACGTTGCCAACGCTATCGCGCCCGAACACTTAGAACTTTGCTTAGACGAGCCTTTTAAGTATTTAGAAAAAGTAAAACACGCCGGCTCTGTATTTTTAGGCAGGTATTGCCCCGAAGCCGTTGGCGATTATTTGGCGGGCGCAAACCACACCTTACCAACGAGTGGAACGGCAAGATTTTCAAGCGCGCTTTCTGTTGATGATTTTATCAAGAAAACGCAATACGTTTATTACGATAAAAACGCTCTTTCAAAGGTTGCCGATAAAATTGATTATTTTGCAAAGAAAGAAGGTTTAACCGCTCACGCTAAGAGCGCAACTATTAGATTTAAGGACGACAATGAGTAATTTTTTAAATGAAAAAACCGCAAGGCTTGCCCCGTACGTTCCGGGCGAGCAACCGAAAGATAAAAAGTATATAAAACTAAACACTAACGAATCGCCGTTTCCCCCGTCAAAAAGGGCGCTAAGTTTGGCTAAAAAAGAAATGGCAAACTGCAATCTCTATCCCGATCCCGACTGCTCGGCGCTTATTTCAGAGATTGCAAAAACGGTAAAAGTAAAACCTGAAAACGTTATCGTTTCAAACGGTTCTGATGAAGTTTTAAACTTTGCCTTCATTGCTTATTGTAGTGAAAATGCCCCCGCAATTTTCCCTGATATCACTTACGGGTTTTATAAAGTTTTTGCAGGTGTTAACGGCGTTCCCTATAAGGAAATCGCCTTAAAGGGCGACTTTTCAATAGATGTTAACGATTATTTAGATAAAAACGGAGTTATATTTATTGCAAACCCAAACGCTCCAACGGGGCTTACGATACCCCTTAGCGATATTGAAAAACTTTTAAAGAAAAACAAAAATCGCGTTGTGGTTATTGACGAAGCGTACGTTGATTTCGGCGGAGAGTCGGCAGTTAAACTTATTAAAAAATACGATAACTTGCTCGTAACTCAAACCTTTTCAAAATCACGCTCAATGGCAGGCGCAAGGCTTGGGTTTGGCGTTGCAAGTGAAAAGATTATAAACGATCTTAAAACAGTTAAGTATTCAACAAACCCCTATAACGTTAATAGGGTAACGGCGGCTATGGGTATAGGCGCGCTCAAAGATAAAAAGTATTTTAGCGATAATATTTCAAGCATTATCAAAAACAGAGAAGACACGACTTTGGCTTTAAAGAATTTAGGCTTTGAGTGTTTGGATAGCAAAACGAATTTTATATTTGCAAAGAGCGATAAAATTTTAGGCGAAAACCTTTATTTAAAACTTAAAGAAAAGGGAATACTCGTTCGCCACTTTAATAAAGAAAGAATTTCAGATTATATTAGAGTTACCGTTGGTAGCGCAAGCGAAATGCAAGCGTTTATCACGGCAGTTAAAGAAATTTTGGGAGAGTAAATTTATGAGAACTTCCTATATAGAAAGAAAAACTAAAGAAACGGATATTAAACTTCAATTGAACCTTGACGGCAAGGGTGAATCGGAAATAAACTCCGGTTGTGGCTTTTTAGATCACATGCTCACTCTTTTTGCAAAGCACGGTAGGTTTGATTTAAAAGTTGATTGCATAGGCGACGTGGAAGTTGACTATCACCACACCGTTGAAGATATAGGTATAGCGCTTGGTCAAGCGTTCAAGCAAGCGCTTGGCAACAAGGCGGGCATCACTCGTTACGGCGATACTATTCTCCCCATGGATGAAGCGCTTATCTTATCCGCAGTTGACATTTCTGGTAGAAGTTTCTTAGGTTACGGCTTATCCCCAAGGGCAAAGCGCGTTGGAAATTTTGACGTTGAGCTTGTTGAAGAATTCTTGATCGCATTTACCGTAAACGCTGGTCTTAACCTTCACGTTACTCAACTTGCGGGTAAAAACGTTCATCACATATTAGAAGGCGCGTTTAAGTCGATTGCAAGAAGTTTGAGAAAAGCAGTTGCAATAGACGATGCGCTTTGTGGAGAAGTTCCGTCAACTAAAGGAGTTTTATAATGGTTGTTATCGTTGATTATGGCGTTGGCAATCTCTATTCCCTTAAAAGTTCCTTTTCGGCAATCGGGGTAGAAGTTGTTACCACGGGCGATAAGTCCGTTATTGAAAAAGCTGATAAAATCATACTCCCTGGCGTTGGCGCTTTCCGTGACGCTATTGAGAAATTAAAGGCAACAGGGCTTGATAAAGTGGTTGTTGAAAGGGCGAAAGCAGGTGTTCCGCTCCTTGGAATTTGTTTGGGTATGCAACTTCTTTTCGATAAGAGTTTTGAATACGGCGAGTATGATGGATTAGGGCTTATTAAAGGCGAAATTCGCCCTATAGGCTCGGTTATCCCCAAAGAACTTAAAATTCCGCACATCGGTTGGAACGCTTTAACGCTATCTAAACCAAAGAGTGAAATCTTCAAATATTTAAGCGACGGCGACTGTGTTTACTTCGTTCACTCATACTACGGGGCTAACTGTAACGAGTTCGTTACCGCAACCACGGAGTACGGCGCAAACCTTACCGCAAGCGTTCAATCGGGTAACGTTTACGGCTGTCAATTCCACCCCGAAAAAAGCGGTAGCGTTGGGCTATCAATATTAAAAGCGTTTTGTGAGTTATGAAAATTTTTCCTGCGATTGATTTGTTTGGTGGTAAAGCCGTTAGACTTTATAAGGGCGATTACGCTCAAATGACCGTTTATTCCGATAATCCCGTTGAAATTGCGCTTGATTTTGAAAAATCGGGGGCAAAATATATGCACGTGGTTGACCTTGAAGGCGCAAAGTCGGGCGGAACGGACAATATTGAAACTATAAAAAAGATACTTTCGTCTACTAATTTATTCGTTGAAGTTGGCGGTGGAATTAGAAGTATGAGCGTTATTAAAACGTATATAGACGCTGGCGTTTCAAGGGTAATACTCGGAACTTCCGCCGTTACTGATAGCGAATTTTTAGAAACCGCCGTTAAAACTTACGGCGAAAAAATAGCCGTTGGCGTTGATATAAAAGACGGGTTTGTGGCTATTAAAGGCTGGACTGAAAAGTCAACCTTAACGGCGTTTGATTTTTGTGAAAAACTTGAAAAGTTGGGCGTTAAGACGGTTATTTGTACTGATATTTCTAAAGACGGCGCTATGCAGGGCGCAAATCACAACCTTTATAAAGAACTTTTTTCCAAGTTTAAAATTGATTTTATAGCGTCTGGCGGAGTGTCTTCAATGGAAGATATTATAAAACTAAAAGACCTTAATCTTTACGGCGCGATTGTTGGCAAGGCTTATTACACCAAGGCTATTGACCTTAAAGAAGCGATAGGAGTTTGCAATGATAACTAAAAGAATTATTCCGTGTTTAGACGTTTTGGACGGTAGGGTTGTAAAAGGCGTTAACTTTAAAGGGTTATCCGACGTTTCTTCCCCCGTAACTCTCGGTAAGTATTACTCGGATAACGGCGCAGACGAACTTGTGTTTTACGATATAACCGCAAGTAGTGACGGGCGCGCTCTCTTTACCGATATTTTAAAAGAAGTTGCGTCTACCATTTTTATCCCTTTAACCGTTGGCGGTGGAATAAACACGCTTGACGATTTTGATAGGGTGTTAAAGTGCGGCGCGGATAAAGTTAGCGTTAATTCGGGCGCAATCAAAAACCCAAACCTTATCTTAGATGCCGCTAAGCGTTACGGCGATCAATGCGTTGTTTTATCCGTTGACGCTAAGCGTGTTGAAGGCAAGTTTAGAGTTTTTGCTAAAGGCGGTAGAGTTGACACGGGGCTTGACGCTATTGAGTGGATAAAGCGTGGCGTTGATAACGGCGCGGGCGAAATAGTTTTAAACTCAATCGATACTGACGGGGTTAAAAACGGTTTTGACCTTGAAATGCTTCAAGCGGTGACTGAAGTTGTTTCCGTTCCCGTAATTGCATCGGGCGGAGCAGGCAAAATTGACGATTTTATAACGCTTTTTAAAACTCTTCCTAAAGTTGACGCGGGGCTTGCCGCATCGATTTTCCACTTTGGCGAAGTGAAAATTAGCGATTTAAAGCAAGAACTTTATAAAAACGGAATTCCAACGAGAATTATTAAGGAGTAAGTTATGTTAGATATTAAAAGTTTAAAGTTTGATGAGAAGGGTTTAATTCCCGTTGTTACGGTCGATTCAATAACGAAAAAGGTTTTAACCTTAGCGTATATGAACGAAGAAAGTTTAAAAATCACTATGGAAAAGGGGTTGGCTTGTTATTTTAGCCGTTCCCGTCAAGCGCTTTGGCTTAAAGGCGAAACGAGTGGAAATTATCAACGCGTTGTTTCAATCACGGCGGACTGCGATAACGATGCGCTCGTTATGGTTGTTGAAAAGTTAGGCCCTGCTTGCCACACGGGCGCGGACAGTTGCTTTTATAATCCCGTTTTTGAAAGCGATGAACTCCACGAGTTTTCCATCAATTCGCTTATGGATTTAATTGAAGGAAGAAAAATCAACAAAACCGAAGGTTCTTATACTACGTATCTTTTTGAAAAAGGGCTTGACAAAATCTTGAAAAAGGTTGGCGAAGAGTGTACCGAAGTTATAATTGCCGCTAAAGCAAACGACAAAAAGGAAACTATTTACGAGATTGCAGACCTTTGCTATCACACTCTCGTTTTAATGATTGAACAAGGCATTTCGCTTGAAGATATTCATCGTGAACTTGCATCTCGCCACGTGATTGACAAAAAGGTAAAACAGGAGAAAATGACAAAATGATACTTCGTGATTTTCACGTTCACACTACTTTTTGCGATGGTAAAAATTCGCTTGAAGAAGTTGTTTTATCCGCTATTGAAAAGGGCGTTAAAACGCTCGGAATAGTAACTCATAGTTACACTCCGTTTCATATCTACGGAAACCTTTCGCCCGATAGCGCTTATGAGTTTTCAAAGGAGTTAAACGCCTTAAAGGCTCGTTTTAAGGATAAAATTGAACTTTTAGTCGGCATTGAAGAAGATTATTTTTCAAGAACTGACCTATCAAAATTCGATTACGTTATCGGTGACGTTCACTATCTATCTAACGGCATTGATTTTTATTCGGTTGACCACCGCTATATCGATATGCGCGAGTGTATTGACAAGGTTTTTGGCGGTGACGAATACTTGGCGGTTGAGAAGTATTACAAGCAAATGGTAGCAGTCGTTAAAAGAACTAACTGCCAAATCGTTGGGCACTTTGACGTTTTAACTAAAAACAACGAAAACTCTTGCTTGTTTGATGAAAATCACCCACGCTACGTGACCGCTTGGAAAAACGCCGTTGATGAAATTTTAAAGTTTAACCCCGAAATTTATTTTGAAGTAAACGTTGGTGGAATATCGCGCGGATATAAAGATAGACCTTTCCCCAAAAAAGAAATTGCCGATTATATAAGGAAAAAGGGTGGAAAGTTGCTTTTAACAAGCGATTCTCATAGAAAGGAAACGCTTTGCTTTGAGTTTGAAAAGTGGGCTAAAGAATACGAAGTATAAAATATTTTAGATAGTATAAAAGAGTAGCAAAATTTTGCTACTCTTTACTTTTTGTTTTAATAATTTTTATTCGGTTTTTTTGTATTCGTTATCGCGGATACCTGGGTACGTTTTATCAAGGAATTCTTCACGATAGTGGTTTACGCCTTCTGAAACTTTTTCAGGCTTGTTTGGCAAAAGCCAACTTTTTTTGTAATAGAACTGATTGTGGAATTTATTTTCTATTCTGCCTGATTTTTCTAAAGCGTTCATGCACGCGCGAATGCAACCCCTAGCGCCACAAATAGCGAAATAGCCGGTGTGAGAGATGATATAATCGTAATAGCCCATAACCTTATTAGTGTTGGGTTTGCGCCCCCAAGTGCCTTGAGCCATCGTGTAAGACATAATATACGCTTCTTCTTCAGTCATTTCACTATTTCTAACGTCAAACGCCATATTAGGAAATTCCTTTTTCAAAAACGGCGAACATTCGTTATTCAAGCCGTGATGCGAAAGGGTGCATCTACCCATCCTAACGTCACCATACCAAACTTGTTTTTCGCCAAAATCAACGTCTAAACGTTTATTTGTATCTTTTATAGCGGGAATAGCGTTACCGGGACATTCCCTTGCGCACGCCCCACAGTGAATACAAATATCACCCGTTTCTAAAATGGGGTCTGGCTCTAACTCGCAGTCGGTAAAAATCAATCCAAGCCTTACGCGTGGGCCGAATTTTTTCGTTAAAAACACTTTGGAAAAACCTATCTCGCCAAGCCCGCAACCTGCGGCGATTAAGCGCACGCTACAAACAACGTCAGGCGGAATACCCTCGCGAACGGGTTGTTTAGTAGTTCCGTTTCCTTCTGGAACTGCGGGATAATGCGCCACCGCTTCGTAGCCGTGGTCTTCAATAAAGCAAGAAAGTTCGTACGATAAGTACGGTCTAAAAAGAGAATTTAATTTGTTATACGAATAAAACGTGTAGTTATGCCAATGCGTTCCTTCTTCGATACCGCGATAAGTACCACGAGGAATACGCATAGCGATTGCTATTACCGATTTAGCATTAGGAAAGTAAGTCGTTGGCGACATAAGTTTAGGCGCGTTTTTAAACCTTTCTATATTGCCTATCGCAATGCAGTCAATCCCAAGTTCGCTTGCCTTATCCTTAATCATTTGGGAAGTCAATTTCATTATCTATTCCCCCTATTCCCGTCCTTTGAAAAACTACCGCCAAGAACGTTTGACGCTTCAATATTGCGTTCTTTTATACAATTTTTTCCACCAACGCTCCAAACTTCTCTTTGCCTAAACGAATTTTCAAACTTGTTTGAAAGAGCGTTGCTGTCTTCAAGGTGGCAAATGCACGTTCTATTGCAAAGCGCAGCAACGCGGTCAGGTTTTGCATTTATGCTAAAACGGTTTGCGCACGCTCCGTTTTTACAAGTTTTGCAAATATCGTAATCAATGCTTGCAACTTGCATTTTTTTACCGTAAACGTCAATCATAGCGGTATTTTGAGTGTTTATAGCGCCAAGTGGGCAAGAGTTAGCGCACTTACCGCAATTATCGCAAATTTTGCCTTCAAATAACGGCGAAGGCTCGATTTCAGCATCGGTAAGAATCATGTGGAAACGTTGGCGAGAGCCAAATTCAGGGGTTAAAAGAAAACCGTTAAGCCCTATTTCACCAAGTCCGCAAGCAACTGCCGCATAGTCAAAGTCAGGGTAAACGTTGGGCGCAGGTCTACCGTCTGCAACGGCAACGCCTTGCGGTTCAATTTCAGTTGGGTTTGGGAAGATAGGGCAGGCTTCCCAACCGTTATCTTCAAGAAGGCTTACTAAGTTGTAGCACGCCATAGAAAGAAATTCGTCTTCAAGCCAGTTTTTACCAAACAAGGTGTAATCGCCAAAGTTCGTGCCTTCTTCAACGCCACGCAAAGCGCCACGGCAAATGCGTTTGCCAAGCATTATCACCGTTTTTGCTTCGGGGAAGATTGAGAAGGGGTTGTGTTGCGCGTCAACGCCGTTAAACCTATCTTTATTAGCAAAGCCTATAAGGTCGATTCTACAATTTTTAAGATTATCACGTATCAAATTTTCAATATTGTTCATTGTTGCCTCCATTGTGTTTTACAGTAAAATAATAGCATAGCCGTAATTTAGTGGCAATAATTAAACGGAATTCATTTTAACTTTTCGAAACAAGACAATTTGAAAAACTATTGCTAAACACAGTTTAATGTGATATTATTTTAACAAATAATAGAAAAAACGAGCAAAAACTTATGAACAAACAAGTTCCCTTAATAACAAAAGTTCAATATTTTGAAACATCATACGAGCCGATAAAGGCAAACGTTTCCGCACGAAACTTTTCGTCGGTTACCTATCGAAAAAGTGGTAAAGTTTTCTTTTCAAGTAATGAAAATCAATTTATATCAGAAGAAGGCACGCTTACCTTTATGCCTGCGGGATGCAACTATTCAACCGAAATTTTAACCGATGGAGAAATGTTCGTTTTGCACTATCAAGTGGCGGAAGGTAGCAGTGATATTTTTGATAAACCAACGCTTATTCGCCCCGTTTATAAAAACAAGATTATAGACGTTTTTATTGAAGCTTTATCACACTCTATTATCGGCAACGAGTTTGCTTGTATGGCGGATGCTTATAAGATTTTTTCCGAAATATATAAGGAAATCTATTTAAGGGAAATGAAACCACCCAAAAACCTTGCGTTCGTTAAGCAGTTTATCGATCAAAATTATACTTTATCAGAACTTCGCATATCAACCTTAGCAAAATTATATAAAACGAGCGAAACGTATTTTAGGCGTGAGTTTAAAAAGTATTACGGCGAATCGCCTATTGAGTATATTAAGCGAAGAAGAATTGAAATGGCTTGCCACCTTTTACGAACCGAACTCTATACGATTACCGACGTTGCTTCCCGTTCGGGTTTTGAAAGCATAAGTTACTTTTCATTAGAGTTTAAACGCTGCGTTGGCTGTTCGCCATCGGCGTATAGGAATTTATAAAAGGAGAAATTTTATGAATATCACGGTAATTTATCCAAGCAACGCGCACAGCGCTTTCTCGGTGGCGAAAAACAATTTTATAGATTTAGTAAAACGCGTTTCGGGGGATAATATAACGGAGATAACCGATAGCGAATTTAAAAAAGCGGATAGCGATTTAACCGTTGTTATAGGAAACGATAAAGTAAACAAGATAACCGAAAGATTTTATCCTCATTTAAAAACTGAAATTAGATACGATAAAGACGATTACGTTATAAAATCTTATCGAGATAGCGGTAAAAACTATTTGTTTTTATTCGGCGGTAATCCGCGCGCAACGATTTACGCCGTTTATAGATATTTTGAATTATACTCTGGCGCAAAATGGTTTTGGGATGGAGATATTATCAACAAATGCCCCCTTTCTTTTACCGATATAAGCGTTGTTGAAACCCCAAAGTTTGACTATCGTGGTATTCGCTATTTTGCCCACCGCAGTTTGCACCGCTTTCAAGCTGAGCACTGGAGCTATGAAGACTGGAAAAAAGAAATTGATTATTTGCTAAAAAAACGCCTTAACCTTTTTATGCTTAGAATCGGTATGGACGATTTGTGGCAAAAAGCCTTTCCCGATATCGTAACCTACCCAAGCGACGATTATGTTGAAGAGTACGTTGGCGAAGGCTATAACGATAGAACGCCCTTTTGGAATTTGAAATTTCGTGGAGAACTTCGCAAAAAAATACTAAATTACGCATTTGAGCGTGACCTTTTACACCCCGAAGATTCGGGAACTATGACTCACTGGTATTCTAAAACCCCCACCGAATTTATAGAAAAGCAAAATCCCACTTTACTTCCGCTTGAAGTGGAGCAGTATAGCGGTAAAGAAAGCCAAGTTTTTGATATTCGTGATAAATCTAACCTTGAATACTACTTTAAACTAACCGATACGCACGTTAAAGAATACGGTAGCAGTAAAATTTTTCACACCATAGGCCTCGGGGAAAGGATGTACTCTAAAGACCGTGAAAAGAATAAGGCGATGAAGTTTTACGTTTACCGTGAAATTAGTGATTATATCAAAAAAACCTATCCAAAATCTCCACTTCTTATTGCTTCTTGGGATTTATGGATGCGCTTTACGCCTGAAGAAGTGCAAGAACTTTTAAAAGAGTTAGACCCGTCGCAAGCGATAATATTCGACTACACGTCTGACGCGCTTACCGATAATAACTTTACGAAATGGGGCGTTGTTGGTAAGTTCCCTTGGGTGTTCGGCATTTTTGGCGGTTACGAACCGAATAATGAAATTCGCGGGGTATACACGATTTTAAACGACCGTGTTAAACTTGCAAAAGCCGACCCTATGTGCAAAGGTTTTGTGTTCTGGCCTGAATTTTCGCACGGGGATAACTTTATGCTTGAATACTTTGCAAGCAATTCGTGGGGCGGAGAAACTATATCGATAAGCGAGCAAATTGATAAATATTGCCGTGATAGATACCATAGTAAAATATCTTCTAAAATGGCTAAAATTTGGCATAAGTTTATGCCGCTTGTTGAAGAAGCGTCTTGGACGTATAATGAGGAAAGGCAAATTCAACTTGATAATTCCTTTACCGATATTATTAGGCACGCTTCTTTTGATAAGCAATATAGCTGCATTTATAAACGCAAAGCCGATAGGATTTTTACTTTTATCGGTAACGCAATCGAAATTTTACAACAAATTTCAACTATAACCGCTACCGATGAAATGACTCGCCGTGACCTTTTTGATATTGCAAGAACTGTAATTTCAAGATTTTTAAACGCAAACGTTTATCAATCGCAATATTTATATTCGATAAATGTGCCTTTAAGCGATATTGAAATTTCGTTTGATAACTGCAAAGAACTTTTAAACGGCTTAACTAACTTGCTTGGACTAAGCGAAGATTTTTCTTTACTATCATCGTTTAAACGCTTGCACGCCGTAGCGAAAGTAAACCCAAATTTTGAAACCACGCTTAAAAACAGCGCCGAGTGTAAATACTGCCGTTCGTATATTTACGAAAACTGTAAATATCTTTATATTCCCGAAATGAACGCATTATTTAGCGAAGTGAAAAGGTGTATTTTAAACGGCGAAGAATACGATAAAACTAAGCTTGAAAACGCTAAAATAACCATTAAAAACAATTATTTTGAAACTCCGATAGAAAAAATGATGCCAGATAGTTATGATTTTGCAAGCGTTATTCTAAGCGTAATAAACGTAATTAAAAAGTTAAAAGCATAAAAAAATCTCGCAAAAATGCGAGATTTTTTATTTGTTTTAAGATTAAAGATCTTTTGGCTCCATACCGTTAAACCAGCAAGAAATGGGTTTTGCGGCAAGCGCTTCAGAGATATAGCAAGTGCCTTTGCCAAGCCTTGTGATAGAAGACGGGCAATCTTTGGAGATAGGTCCGTGAAGTTCAATTCTTGAAATCATTTTTTGCCAAGAAGAACCGTCAGGGTTCATACAATCGTGAACGACAACTCTTTCTCTTGCCTTAACAACGTCACTCGGTCCTATCGTTGCGGCTCTTGGGGGAACTGCCCAAACGTCACCCGCTTTACCAACTTGAGAAAATAGTGAGTTTTCGCAAGTGGACATGGGGTTTTGAGTAACTAAGCCCGACTTTAAAGTGATAAATTCTTCTAAACTATCCGCTTTAAATTCTTCGGTATCGGGGTCGATAAACGCAATGTGGCCGGGCCAACCGGTAGCCGAGTAAATAACGTCCGCTCCGCCTTCGCCACAGTCTTCAATCATGCGCGAATATACGCCACGCTCTTTGTTTTCGTTATTAAAGGTGTGCCATTGAGAAATATCGGGGCGTAAATCTTCACGAATACGGCCGTAGAAGTTGTTCATAAACGAGTATCCAAGACCGGGCGCGTAAGTGTTGGGGCAAACGTTGCCGTCTTCATCGGCAAACTCGTCCATAGCAAATGCGTGCACGTTACGGCAAGAAATATTGAACTTGTTAATCATTTCAACGAGCGAAATGTAGCGAACTGCCCAAGGGTTAGGCATAATCATAGTGAGTTTTTTATCTTGAATATCACTTTGCATAATGCGGTAGAACATATCCATAACCGCGCAAAGACCGGGGTTTAAAACGATTTTTACTTGATAGCCGTTTTCGTTGGTGTATTCAAGATCATCTCTCGTTAAATTTCTTAAGCGTTCCAAATCTTCAAGGCTTAAGTGTTTGCTTGGAAGCCAAGCGGCAGGTTTGAATTTAAATCCATCGTAAATTCCCATAATAGTTCTCCTTAAAATTTAATATTGTAAAGTTTGCAAGCGTTATTGCACATAATATCTTCAACGTCTTTTCGGGTAAGGGTGAGATCCGTTGCCGACTTTTTGAACGCGCGAAGTATTTCATAGGTAAAGTTAGTTATATTTTTATCGTCGGTTTCTCTCATGTGGGAATCGTTTGAAACGTCACCGTAAAGCCCGCGCGGAATAATATTTATATAATTTCCGTTTTCAACAACGCGTTTCATCTTCATTTTGGCAATCGGAAGGTCAGTTCCAAATAAAACCCTATTAACGCCAACCGTTTCAATGCACTTTGTTATAACGCTTGAATTAGTGTTGGCGGAAAAATCAAAAATCATATTTTTGGTATCTTTCAAGAGTTCAAAAGCGTTGCCAACGTCTTCATCGGCGTAAGCCCTGCCAACGTGCGCTACGATAAGTTTAAGGTTTGGATATTTTTGCTCAATCTCAAGAAGTTCTTTAAGATTGTTTTCATCTTTAAGCCTTTTAGATTTTGAAAGGTGCAAAACAACCTTCCAACCGTGTTTATCGGCAAGCGCCAAATGGTTTTTAGGAAGAAAGTCAAACACGTTTGCTTCCGCTGGAATAGTCCCTTGCTTACAACCGCCAAGATAAGGCTTTAAGCCCGAAAAACCGCCCGATAAGACGTTTTCTTCCAAAAAATCATCCGTCATCTCATATCTCGTCCAGTAAAGAGCGGGGAAGTTATAATCTTTAATAACGCTTTTAACGTAAGCGTTATGTTCAATCGCTCTAACAACTGAGTTTCCAAATATAACGGGGATAACTTTCTTGCCTTCAAAGAAACTTTCATAAGTTGCCATCAAGTCTTCAATCGGGCACTCACCAGCAACGCGGTTGGTCCATTTTTTAGGAAACTTTGACCTATCGTACTCATCGTCACACACTCTCCAAATATGAGCGTGCGAGTCAACGATATTGTCGGGCAAAAAATCTCTTAACTCTTCGTTATAAACTTTTAAATCGTAATCGTCTTTAATATAACCGTACATATTTTTATTTTAATATATATTAAAATATTTAAAAATATCTTTTTGCTATTATAATTTATTAAAATGCGACTTTTTCTTATTGACTTTTGTCTTTTTACGATAGTATAATATAATTATGAAGGTAAAAATCGAGCGTTCAATTCACTTTGCGTTATCTGAATATAAGGGAAAGTCAGTTTCTCACGAAGAGTTATCGCCTATGTTTATAGGCTATCAACAAAACCCGTCTGGCGGTAAAAGCGATAGGCATTTAAGGTTTTTTTACGTTGCGCATTTTATAGCGGGCGGTGTTGGTGACGTTATCGTTGGTAACGACCGTTTCACTCTAAAAGCGGGCGACCTTTTTATCGTTAAGCCACACGTTCCCATCGTTTATGATTACGCCGAGAACAACGGGTTAAAGTACGCTTGGATAGGCTTTTTTGGCAGTTACGCCAAAAAACTTGACGATGCGCCTTGCGTTTGCAAATATAAAGGCAATTATTACGAGCGCATAAAATCACTCGTTGACGAGGGGGAAAACGTTTACGCCGAGCCCGTTAATGAAATACTTTTAGACTTGATTGAAGAAATAACCCATAGCGAAAGCGACTCCGTTTTAAAAGAAGTTAAAAAGTTTTTTGACGATAATTTTAGCGCTGATATTAAAATTGAAAACGTTGCTAAAAAGTTTTCCTACAATAGAACTTATCTTGGCAGGGTGTTTAAACGGGTTTACGGCGTAAGCCCTAAAGAATATCTTATGAACAAGCGCTTATCTAACGCTCTTGACTTAATCGTGAAAGGCGATAGCGTTTCAACGGCGTGTTTTAAATCGGGCTTTACCAACCAGTATAATTTTTCAAGGTGTTTTAAGCAAAAATACGGCGTTCCACCAAGCGCTTATAGAAACAAAAAATCAAACAAAAAAGGCGAATAGTTTCGCCTTTTTTTATTAACAATTTTTAAGTTCTTTTATTAAATTTCTATAAATCGCATCGGCAATTTGCATTTGCCCTTCAACGGTTGGGTGCATAGCGTTAGTATCTTGCCGTTCGGTTATTTTACTTCTCACGTTGACGGGTTTTTGGATAGACGGGTATGCGTTTTCCGTGTCAAACTGCCCACTAAGGTGAATAAATTCAACAAAATCGTTATAGCCGTTTTCAAGCGATAAACTCTCGTAAGCCATATTGAGTTCGGTTAGGTAAATCAAAATATCAAACCCGTCGGTAAAGGGAATATCCGCCCCGTAGTTATTGCCCATACCGCCGTTGACCGACGGGACAGGCGGAGCAATAATTTTGATTTTAACGTTTTCTAAATCTCTTTTAATAATATCGATTAAAGCCCTTGCTTCTTCCTTTACGAACTGGCAATAATCGCGCCTATTACTGTTCAAAGCAATTTGGCGCATAAGCCCGTTTGCGCCGAGCAAAATATAAACGAAATCAATAGAAGAAACGCCGATTTTTTCAACGTAAGATTTCAAACTGATAGACTTTGTTTGCTCGTTGTAAAAAGGGCTAACCGCTCCGACTGAAGAGGAGAAAAATTCGATAGGCTCGGTATTAACCGCATTTTTATAGTGTTTTAAAAATCCGCTTGTCGGCATAAATGAATCGTGGTCTTTATAGCGGTTGAGTTTTAAGTAATCAACTTGAAGCGTTTCAATTTGCCAAATAGCGCCGTTCTCATCTTGCCAGAGCGAGTGTTGATCTTCAACCGTTTTTTTATTAGGCGCTTGAATCCAAACCGAGCCCGCTTTGTCTGACGTGTAGCTATTCCATTGCCATCCGCCGTAACCTTCAAACGAAACGCCGTTTTTAAAGCAAGTGCCAACGAAATTAACGTTATCAAAACCGTTGCCAACGGGCTCTCCGTCGGTGGCGGTTAAACGCCTTTTAACTTCGCCAACCCATAAACCGCCTTGAGTTAAAGAGTCGCCCACGCATAAAATATTAACGGGTTTTTTAGGCGCGCTCGCGCTTACCACGTTTAGTATGGTTGAAGCCGTGCCGAGCAAGGTTTTTTCAGCATTGTAAACGGAAATGGTTAAAAGGTGCTTGCCTTCTTCAGTTGGGGTATATTCAAAATATCTTGGAAAGTTTTTTCCTTTTTCGCAAACGGCAACGATAGAGTAGCAGTAAGGGTTTGGCGCTTCAATAATTCCACGATAAAAAAGTTGGAAGGTGTCGCCAACAACCAAATCGTATTGTTTTGGTAAAAAAACTCTAATTTTGTTTTCCATAATTTGCTCCCTTAAAAAATTTGTGATTCGGTAACGATATAATCAAGCGGTATATCGTGAGAGTGAGTTTCAATTCCGTCAGTTACTTGAAAATCGTAACAAAGCCCTATCTTAACGCATGGGTGAGTAGATAAAAATTTATCGTAATACCCCTTGCCAAAACCTAAGCGATTTTTTTGTTTGTCGCACGCAAGAAGGGGTAAAAAGCAAACGTCAATCTCATCAACGATTTCGTAGTTTTCAGGCTCGCTCGTTCCGAATTTTGAAAGGGAATAATCGCTACTAAGTGGCTTCACGGCAACCATTTCATCCCCCTTTATAACGGGGAATAAAACTGTTTTGTTTTGAGATAAAAAGTGGGATATAAGGCGGTTTGTTGCCACTTCGTTTTTAAAATCTTTATAGATAAACACCGTTTGAAAGTCGCCGAGATTTAGCGATAAAACGTTATCAAAAATCTTATTGCTAAGCATTGATACGTCGCATCTACATAAACTTTGGCGTTTAAGTTTCATTTGATTTCTAATTTCAAAATTGCTCATAAAAATATTTTAACACAATTTTTTAATAGTGACAAGCATTTGGCAAAATTCATTTGTTATACTTGCGCTATAAAATAAAGGGGGTAACCTTATGAATTACGAATTTGATGATTTTTGCTGTGGGAACGACTGTTCGGAGTGTAACGAGGACTGCGTTGTTAATTGGTAAGGGGTAAGATTATGCGTTATATTATTTATTATAACGTTTTTTGTTTTCGCTTTATAAAACAGCCTTTAAGCGATAAGTATATCGCAAACTTATTAAGGTTTTTAAATCGTAGAATTATCCTAAAATTTAATATAAAAAGGTATTTACATAAATGCGCGTGTGTGTTATCCTAAAATTGTAAAAGAAAACTTAATTATATTTTTAAGGAGGTAATTATGAGTTTTTTAAAAGGTAAAACCGCAATCGTAACGGGTGCGGGTTATGCCGTTCTTTCTGACGGTAGGTGCGGTTCAATCGGTTACGGTATCGCCACGGCTTACGCAAAAGAAGGCGCAAATTTAGTTATCACGGGTAGAAACGTTTCTAAACTTGAAAAGGCAAAGGAAGAACTTGAAAGGTTATACGGCGTTAAGGTTTTAATATCTTCTGCTGATATTTGTGCAGGTGCAGATAACGAGGCTATTGCCAAATCGGTAGTGGAAAGCGCTATTAAAGAGTTTGGAAGAATTGACGTTTTAATTAACGTTGCCCAAGCGTCGGCTTCGGGTGTTACTATTCAAGACCATACGACTGAGCAGTTTGATTTGGCTATGTATTCCGGCCTATACGCTACTTTTTACTATATGAAGGCTTGCTATCCCTATCTTAAAGAAACCAAGGGTAGCATTATAAACTTCGCGTCGGGCGCGGGGCTTTTCGGCAACTACGGTCAATGTTCTTATGCTGCCGCTAAAGAAGGTATTCGCGGTCTTTCAAGAGTAGCCGCAACCGAGTGGGCGAAAGACGGTATTAACACCAACGTTATCTGTCCTTTGGCGTGGACTAGCCAACTTGAAAAGTTTGAAAAGGCATACCCCGATGCTTTCAAAGCAAACGTAAAAATGCCCCCTGCCGGTCATTTTGGCGATCCCGAAACTGAAATCGGTCGTGTTTGCGTTCAACTTGCTCACCCCGACTTTAAGTATTTAAACGGTGAAACCTTAACGCTCGAAGGTGGTATGGGTTTACGCCCCTAAAAGCCGTTATTTACTGCGCAATACTTCGTTTCTGCCGTCAAGTTACGATTACAACAACCAAAAAGGTTAGTTGTACCCGATAACTTGCCGTCGAGCCTTGTCTTGCTTGTAACTAACGTCTTTTACAAGTTTAATAAACTTGACAATATAAAAATAACTTGTAAAACAACTGAGTAAAATTAAAGCACACTACCAAAATCGGTAGTGTGCTTTTATTATGGGTTTTATTTTATTTTTTCTTTTTCTTAAACTCTTTCATGCCGTAAGTTGAACCGCCGTCACAAAGCACGTCAACACCGGCAAGATAGCCGTTTCTCTCATCGGCAACGGTAGCGAGAGCGTAGCCGAGTTCTTCGGGTTTGCCCATGCGTTCTTCTGCGGAGAAGGGGATAAGCATACCGCCGTCTTTACTTTCAAGGTTGCCCATATCGGTTGCGATAAGACCAGGGCTTAACGATACCACGCGAATACCTTTCAAGCCGTATTCAAACGCGCATTTCTTTGCATACCAAACAACGAAGTTTTTAGAAAGTGAGTAAGCAAAACCTTTAATTTGATATTCGCCTTTTGCAAGGTGAGAGCGTTTAGCAAGTTTCTTAACGAACTTTTCTTCATCAATTTCCGCTAATTTATAAGCCTTTTTGGGGATGATAAAGGACGGTAAAATGTAACCCGAGTTAGAAGCAACGTCAACGATAACGCTACCGGGGTTCATAACTTTTGAAAATTCTTGGTTGATATAAACCGTGCCGAGAGCGTTGATTTTTAAAATGCTTTCGGGCGTGCCTTTCATTGCGGGGGAAACGCCAGCCGAGTTGATAACGTTTTTAACTTCGCCAAGCGAAGTTGCAAACGAAACGAGTTCTTTAACGCTTTCTCTACTTGAAGTATCGCAAGTTTTAGCGTAAGCATCGTAGCCTAAATTTTTAAGTTCTTCAACCGCTCCTTCAAGTTTTGATAAAGTTCTGCCTGAAATAACGATAATTTTGTCTTTGGGCATAAACTTAGCGGCTGCAAGCCCCATACCGCTACCACCGCCCGTAATAACGCAAACGTTAGCCATAATATTTACTCCTTTTTATGTGTTTTTCTTTAGTTTAACAAACCTAAAAAAACTTGTCAATATCAACGTTTTAAATTATAGGCTTGTTACTTGAAAATTTTTAACAAGTTTTTTAATTTTTGGCGCTTTTTCGTGGCGGAGCGTGTGAAACGTAAAACTACTCTTTTTAAAAAAATTCTAATATATTTTTGAACATCTAAACTTAGTACGCATTTATTGTTTGTGCTTTACATAGCAATTAAATTTCTTTGGGAGTTTTGCTGAACATTTTTATATACGCTTTGTAAAAAGAAGAATAATTAGTATAACCGCAAGAAAGGTAAACATTCGTTGGAAGATAACCTTTATCAAGCATAGTTTTTGCAAAGTATAATCTTTTTTGCACTATGTATTTGTGTAATGGAATACCCATTTCTTTTTTGAAAGTATGCGTTATCGTTGAAACGGAATAGTTAAGCGTTTTGCTAATAGTTTCCATTGAAAGGTCAGAGCCTATGTTTGATTCAATGTAATTTACTATCTTTTTAACTAGAATAGAAACGTCTAAAGAGAGCGGTTGTTGGTTGTTGGTTGAAATTTCGGATAAAACGGTTAGCAACGCACCGTATAAAAACATATCGTTAGAATTTTTGTTTTTTATGTTATTGCAAATTTTATTAAGTAGCGCAAGGCATACGTTAGACGGAGTAGTTATAGAAATTTTTTCAAGTACCTTACTGGGAATCATATCTGAAATTTCGCTTTTAGCAAAAGAAATTTTAAGCCTTTCAAATTCCTTTGAAGATTTAAGGTTGAAAGAGTGATATTTTCCGCAAGGGATAAAAATAAGAGAGTTTTTTGTGAGTTCTTGCTTGAAAGTTTCGGTTGAAAGGGTTGCATCTCCATCGATATAAAATAAAAGTTCGTGATACTCGTGAATATCGCTTTTCAAAATGTTTTCAGTTTTTGAGTAGCAGAATTTAACGCCGTTAAATTCTACAATATAATTAAATTTGTCCATAAAAATAGTTTAACATAATTTTGCAAGATTTTCAATGTTTCTACCAAATTTTGATATATACATTTTCTTTTTTATATTTTATAATAAAAAAAGTTATTAAAGGTCGCATATGGACGAAAAGTTTGGAATTTTATTTGACGATGATTTTCAACAAGAATTAAAAGAAAAGTTTTTTTACGCAGATTATGACCCCGAACACGGTGAAAGATTATTTTTTGATAATTCGGGTGGTTCTTTGCGCCTTAAAAAATGCGTAAAAGTTAAGGCTGAATATGAAGCGTTTCCCGATTGCCCAGAGCGTATTCATGCTCGTTCGGTACATTTAAAGGGTTTGGTGGAAAAAGGAACTAAAGAAATTCTTGAAATAATTTTTGGAGCAAAAAGTGGCGCGTTAATCACAGAACTTACCGCGTCGCAAACGATGTTCCAAATGGTTGGGATGATAATGGAAAACGTGGGTGGAACTAATGCAGTAGTTTCTTCAATAGAGCATCCGTCTGCGTTTGACGCGATTGAATATTACTGCAACAAAACAGGCAAAGAAATGCGCGTTGTCCCCGCAAACCAAAAGACGGGCGGTATTGACGTTGAAGAAGTTATTAAGTGTGTTGACAAAAATACAACGCTACTAAGCATTATGTCCGCATCTAACATTTCTGGAAATATTATGAATATTAAAGAAATCGTTAAGCGCGCAAGAGAAATCAAGCCCGATTTATATATAATTAGCGATATGGTTCAACACGCACCGCATTGCGGTATAGACGTTGAAGATTTAGGTCTTGACGGAGCAAATATTGCGCCTTATAAATTTTTCGGTGTGCGCGGTTGTGGCTTTGCTTACGTTTCAGATAGAGTGATTAAATTCCCACACCATAAATTATTAGCAAAACCACAAGAAACTTTTGAATTAGGTACAAGCGCGCCCGCAAATTTTGCCGCTATGATGGAAATAATTAACTACGTATGCGAAATCGGCGAACATTTTATCGGTAAAAAGTCAAGAAAAGAAACTTATGACGAAGGTATGCGTCGCATACATTTGCAAGAACGCGCGCTACTTTACAGAATGTTAGAAGGTACGCCTGAAGTTAAAGGTTTAAGATATATTGACGGCGTAACGGTACACGTTGATACCGACGATTTAACGCAAAGAGATTTAATAGTTGCAATGAGTATTGACGGTGCTGATCTAACTGAAACGGTTGCCGAGTATCAACGCCGTGGCGTGACCGTTTACGAAAGGGTAAACACAAGCATTTATTCAAAGCGTATAGTTGAAGCGCTTGGTTTAACGGGCGCAATAAGAGTTTCGCCCCTACATTGCCACGGAAAAGAAGACATTGACAAGTTTTTAAAAATTACCGCCCAAATGGCAAAAGAATAAGGAGAATTACTATGAAAAAATTACTTACAATAATTTTATGTTTAACGCTTTCTTTTTTAGCGTTTGGATGTAAAGAAAATCAAGAAGGGGATACAAATTATTTAACTTCTGATATTTTATTGCATTCCGTTCAAATTAACAACGGGCTTGAAGAAACGAGCTCAGACGGTCCGCAACTTGCTTTTGATGAAAAGTATGGCATAATGTTTTGCGCATATATGCCCGGTCCGCGCGGTAGTTACGGCGAATCAAGGGGAAGAATAAGACTTGCATACTATCCTGCATCTCAACCGACTAACGTAAAAACGGTGGACGTGTACGTTGGCGATAAGGTTTACGGTCCGCAAATTTTATCTCTTGGTCGAGGCAGGGTAAGAGTTTTTTATGAAATTAACAGTTGGTCAAGCGATGATAGCGAACACGCTACTTATTATAAAGATTTTAACTATTTAACTGAAGAATTTGAATCTGAAGGGGTAGTTCAAGTTAAAAAAGCAGACGGAACGAGAGCAAAATTCTCAACCGCAGAGCAATTTGCCTACCTTGAAGAAAACGGCTTTAAGAAAGACGTTGACTTTGAGTATTTGGCTCACGAACAAGCAAACTTTGCATGCTGTACCCTTTTTGAAGACGGTTATTACACTTACGGCGCGGTAACGTCGTATAACGCGCAACCTATCCTTTGCCGTTCAATCGACGATTTTAGCACGGTGGAATTCTTTGCCGTTTGCCCGTATAAAGTTCAATACGAATTTGACTATAAGATTTTAGACGGTAAAATACACGCGGTTTATAGAACCGAACCTGAACGCGGTTCAATTTACTATATTACTAGTGACGATATGGGTAAAACTTGGTCAACCCCTATTTTAATTGAAAATAGCGTTTCTTGTAGGCCAAGGCTTATTATTCACAACGGCAAGGCGCTAATTGCGGTAAATAACTACAAGCAAAACGGCGATAATAAGCCGGATATACAACAAGGAAGAACTAATATTAGGCTTTATATAGTAACCGACGTTAATCCTAACAAAAACAATTTAGTTGCCGACTTATACTGTGAAACGGGAATTGTAAACGTTGCAATAATTGACGTTTTAGGTGACGTTTATATGGCTTACGGCACTTCTCAAACGGGTATGGATTACAACAATAGCGTTGGAACTTCCGATAAACTTCTTCGCGGTAAAGATGCTATTAGATACGTAAGGCTTGGCGATTTAACGAAATATTTATAAAGCAAAAAAGAACGGTGAAAAGCCGTTCTTTTTTAATTTTGTTCCAAACGATGTTGCGCCTATCGGCACAAATGAAAAAGCAACAAGCCTAACTTGTTGATTTTTGGCGGAGTGTTAGTTTTGAAGTCCGAATAGTTTAATCACTCCAAACTATCACTGTTTGCTTAATATCGTCGCATTTATCACTAACTTCATTTAATTTTAAAATCATTTCTATCATTAATTCTTTTTCACTTAACGACATTAATCTTTCTTTCTCTTTTTGAACTTCTATTCGTTTTTCTTGTTGTCTTTTTAAACTATTTTCTTTTATCTTGCTAATTAATCCCATAAGTATTCCCCTGTAGTTTTATTAAAAAAAACCAAACCCACCCAATAGGGTTCGGATTTGGTTCTTTTTGGCGGAGAGAGTTGTGTTAAATTTGAACACAAATTTTCCAGCTCTTCTATGCTTGCTTCGACGGTGTGGTGGTCTTTATTCTTCAATATAATTCTTATTTTATCGTTATATAATATTACTTTATATACTAAGTGAGATATGATAGAAGTTTTTGCGTCTTCGTCTCCCAGCTCTGTATCAACAAACTTTTTGAAGAAGAATAAAACCTTTTCTTTAGTGAGCTTGTTTTGTTGTAGAGCTTCTTGGACTAGGATTGATTCCTCAAGGTCTAGCTTGCGCTGTTCTAGCCTTGCAAGCTCTTTCTGCGTTGTATCTGAGAAGATACCATTTTTTATAGCCGTTAAAATATTGTTTAGATATTTTTCATTTTGGCTGTATTCTTGTTTTAGAATAGATAACTCTGTGCTTTGAGATACTGTCTCATTATAGGTAGAAACAATTCCTTCGATAGTGTCAAGGATTTTGTCTTCAGCTAAAATATGTTTAAGAACGAGCGAAACAACTAGATTTTCTAGCTCGTCTTTTTTTACAGATGTTTTCTCGCAGTGATTGTGTCTTTTCTTTCCAAAACATTTATAGTAGTGATGTATTGTTCCGTTCTTGCTTGTTCCAGATTCTCCAGTCATTAAAGACTTGCAATACCCACAGTGAAGTTTTCCACTAAGTCTATAATTTTCATAAGCTTTCATTCTGGCCGGAGAGCGTTTGTTGCTTTCTATTCTTTTTGAAACAATATCAAAAGTCAAGTCGTCAATTATTCTTGGATAATAATCTTCTCTTCGATATTCGCCATACTCTAATAAACCGGTATATTTTTTATTTTTAAGAAGATTCATTATAGAGTTTATACAAAAATATCTACCTTGTTTATTTGTTATACCTTCAGCTTTCAGCGCTTCAGCTATTTGCTTAGCTGTCTGGCCGTCAGCGTATGCTGTAAAAATTTTACGGACAACATAAGCTTGGTCTTCGTCTATCTCTATTATTTTATTATTAACTTTATAACCATATAAAATAGTTCCACCTAAAAATGTTCCTTTCTGGAAGGTTTCGTATTGGCCTCTTCTAACTTTCTGAGAAAGTTCTGCAGAGTAATATTCAGCATAACCTTCGAGCATAGATTCCAGAATAATTCCTTCTGGGCTGTCTGTTATGCCTTCTGTTGCAGAGATAACTTTAACGCCGTTCTTCTTAAGGATTTTTTTATTAAAGGCGCTGTCGAATCTGTTTCTAGCAAAACGGTCTAACTTATAAACTATTACATAATCAAAATTACGATTAGCGCTGTCAGCTATCATTTTTTGAAAGCCCGGACGATTTGTGTTTGTTCCGGTCATAGCTTTGTCTATATATGTATCTATAATAATATAATCATTATCTATACAATATTTATTAACGACTCTAAGTTGACCTTCGATTGATTGTTCGGTTTGACTATCAGAACTATATCTGGCATAAATTACGGCTCGTTTCATTTATCCTCCTTGTCTTTTTTGTTTTTTTTAAGCTTAGGTGGGTTGTCTTTTAAGCCTATAATAGCCCAGACGATACAGAAAGCCGGAATTATAAAAACAAAATAGACTTCTGCAGCTATTGCAACATATCCAAAAAATATAGCTACAGCAAAACAGATAGCCGCCGTTGCTATGTTTTCAAAATAATACATAGCAGCAAAGACTAATAAAAATAAGACGACGGCAATTATAAAAGCGATTGCAAACATTATTTATCCTCCTTCTTGCTTAGTAGTGATGTGGCATAGGTTAAAACTTGTCCTTGCTGAGATTCGTTAAGATTCTCGCATATTGTAAGTATAGCTTCTGTGATAGGTGCTAACTTTTTTTCGTTGTGTATATGGTTATTTTGATTGTTATTTCCTATTATGCCATTATTTACGCCATAATTAACATTTTCTTCCATACCCATTAAATAAGTGGGCGACACGCCAAAAAGTTGAGCCATTTTCTTTATAGATGTTCTTTTAATATTTTCTACCATACCACTTTCGTATTTGCGAATAGCAGACTTTTGAACGCCTATAACTTTGCCTAGCTCTTCTTGTGTCATACCTTTTTGTATTCTTAAGCTTTTAATTATATCTCCCATTTTCATATTATAAAATCTCCTAGTGTCTTAATTTTATCATAAAGTTGAATAAAATTCAATATATTTTTCATAGTAAGAAAAAAAATTTTCAAAAAATTAAAAAATATTTGAAAAAACAGTTGACTTTAGGATTTTACTATGCTAATCTTAAAGTGTCTTAAAAAGACACCAATATCCAAAAAGGAGGTATGCTCGTGAATAAAAAACTTTTAGAAAGCAAAATGAAGTTGTTTGGCGACTCTAATGTAACGCTTGCTAAGTTTCTAGGAATCACACCACAATCCTTAAGCTCAAAGAAGAACGAGTCTTCAGAGTTTAGACAAAGTGAGATTGTGAAGATTAAGGAACGATACAAGCTTTCAACAGAGGAAGTAAACAACATTTTTTTTGCTTAAAAAGTGTCTTAATAAGACACAAACGGAGGATTTATGTTAGATTTGGTAGTAGAAACAAACAACGAATTGAATCTCAACCCTTCGGAGAAAAGAGTGTTTTGTCTTTCTCTAGGAAGCGCTATCGAAAAATTTTATCAAGACAAAACCAACCTTGCAGACTTCCAGAAGGAAGAAGAAAATCTAAAAAAGGAGGTAAAAAGTCTTGAAGCTAAAAGAGATTCTGGAAAAAAAGAACAAAAAAGCTAAGGAATTAGCTATAGAGATAGGCACTGACGAGCCAATGATAAGTAAGTTTGTCAATTATAAGTGTCTACCGATACCGGCACAAATGAAAGGAATTTGTAAAAGCCTTGATTGTAAAGTGTCAGATGTTTACACAGACGAAGAAATTTATTATCAAAGCAAAGCAAAAAAGCAAGCCAGAGAGCCAAAAGAGTTAGATTTTTATAATCTCTGCGTCAGACTTCCAAACGAAGCTAGAAAGTATCTTACAACTGAAAATTTGGAACTGGTCGGATATAAAAACAACTCTAAATGGATTTTAGCTTGCTATAAAGAATTAGTTTTGAAAATAAAAAAAGCTCGTTCCCAAAAGCAAAACGAAAACGAGCCTACGAAAAAACTTATCGCACCAACAATTATAAACAAAAAAATTAAAAAAGTCAATAAGGAGAATTAAATTATGGAAATACATATCCAAACAAAAAACAACAAATGCTTCGAAATTAACGAAGAAACAGCCAGCGCTGAAGTTAAATCTATCTTATCAAATCTTAAAGATTATAACAAAAGAGCTATGGTTGCAAAATTTGCCCTAAAAGGAATCTTAAACGACGCTTTCTATGATAACAATCTCGTAGAGTTTACAGTTAAAGAACTTTCTACAAGTGTAAGTATGATTGAATATTACGAAAGAGAATTAGAAAAGAAAATGGAAGAAGAACAATCAGAAAAACAAAAAGAAACTACTGGAGGCGAAGACAATGGCAGATAAATTAAAAAGTATGAGCAAAGCTCACACAAGATACTATGATTCAACCGGAGCTGTAGTGCCGGGAGCAACAACTATTACTGGCCTATTGAATAAACCAGCTCTAGTATTGTGGGCTAACAGATTAGGACTAGAAGGAATTGACTCTACTAAATATGTAGATAAAGCTGCAAAAATTGGAACTTTAATACACTACCTTGTAGAGTGCCATATCACAAAACAAACACCAGACTTAACAGACTTTACTAAATGAGCTAACCAGAGAAAGTTTTGTTCAAATGAAATTCTTAAGAGACAAAGGAATTGAGTTTGAAGTTGTTAAAAAAGCCTTCTCTGCTGACGACACAGAAATTTTAGCTTATGAGTGGATTATTGAAAACAATGTTCTGGAAGAATTAGAAAATCTTCGTAGAAACAACTTAGACGACTGGGATTATATTGACAAAATTAAACCAGAAATCTCTAAAAAGCTTGCTGAAGCCTATATGAATATTTATGAAAACTATTCTATAGACGACGGCGCTCCAGCTTTCAAACAAAGAATAAAAGAAAGCTGGAAGAAAAAAGCTGAAACAATCGCCGAAGATATTGGCTTCGGTCAGATTGACGGAATCTTAAGACGAGCTGCAGAATACAAAGCTAAAAAAGGAACGCTTGTAATAGACGAAGTTGCAACCAGAGATAATCTTAGAAACGCTACAAAGAATTTAGAAAATGAGCTTAATAATTATGTTTACGATATTTTAAGTAAATATGATAAAGGAAGCTATGTTCGAAATGATGTAGACCCTTTCGACAGATATGGCAACAGAAAACCTTTTAGCAAGCTTTACACAAAAGTATCGCTAGAAAATCTAGTTAGTTATATGCGTGGCTCTGTTAGAGATTCTGAAGGCTTTAATTATGGCGTTGGAAATATCAGAAGTTTACTTGCAAAACAATTCAAATCTTTACAAGAGATTAAGGAAAGTAAAAATAAACTTATTTCTGAAGAAGAAATGAAAAAATTAAAAGACGCTTCTAGTGCAGCTTTTGAAGCTATAGCTGGAAGTATTCACGAAGACTTTTTTGTGGCTAACGATATGGTGCGAGACATAGCTGCCGGAAGTATGAGCGAATATAGTATAAAGGCTATATTCAAAGAATATGGAAGACCAGAGCCTAGCGCTGAAACAATCGGAGCTATCAAAGAGTTTTTAGACACTCTTAAGGATTATCCTACACAATACTTTGAAGCGAAACCACAAAGGGCTGTCGCTTTTGAAGAAGTTAAATATGTTATTGCTCCATACGGAACAGATTCTTCTATTATTCAATACTTTGAGAATTTAGGAATCGAAGTAAAACAATATGGAGATAACACAACGACCAGAAGTCAGACGCTTAAATCTCTTCCGGAAGATATAAAATTTGTTATATCAAAAGGCTTGCAAAAAAAGAACGACGCTAAAAATACCAGAATGAAGGTATATAGTAAAATCGAAGCTGAAAAAGCTATCAATAATATTCTTAGCGATAGCCACACTTCTAGCGCAGTTTTCAAAAGCCTTGCCGGTGCAAAGAAGTCTGAAATTGTAGAAAAACTTTGGATAGCTCTTAACACTAAAGACGAAGGCTATAGAGCTGGAATTGCTTTGCAAATTGCTGACTATATTGTAGAAAATGCAGTTGCCGAAGATATATACGAATCTGGTGTAAATGAAGACGATATTTATATTGTCAATACCATAAGAGAGTATATGCACAGTTTTGACTTAGATTCTATCAAAGGTGAGATTAAATACAGATATGATAAAGACAACAGTCCTTTCTTAATCTGGGGAAAACGCAAAGGCGATTCTGGATTTGGTGCAGACCAGATAGGACAAGAGTTAAACGAAAGAGGTATTAAAATCGAAGCTATTAACGAAGCTGAGATATTCTTTGAAATAGTAGATACTTATAAGAGCGCTTTAAGCAGAATTAAAAAGACTACAAAACAAAATATCAAAGACTTGGCTTCAGAAGAAGAAGTAAAACAACTTAAACAAGAAATTGCAAGAGAAGTTTTATTTGCTTATGATAGATACGGCTCTAAAACTAAATTCTCTCAAGTTATTGAGAAATATCAAAAGAAGATTGCCTTCCTTACTGAGCAGCTTAAAGACACTAGAGAAAGAAACAAAGTTATAAACAATTTATTTGAAACTGTTGATAGAGTTAAAGCTTTAGAGAAATATAAAGCTGCAGATGTGGAACTCGCTCCAGAAGTAACTAAGTTTATAGGTCTTTTGAAAAAGATTAAAACTTGGCGTGGAAACTTGGCTAATAATATTCGTGAAATTATGAATACTTACAGACAAGAAGTAGACGGCAAAAAACTTTATGAGCTTATCGGAAATGAAGCTGACGGAATTAAAAATCCTACAGCACAACTTATAGAAGATATAGCTAATAAGCGTGGCGAACTTACAACTACAGAGCTTAAGAATCTCGACTTAATCTTAAGAAACTTTATCCATAATGCTAAAAATTACGACAGAGTTTTCTTCGAAGGTAGAAATCAGAGCGACACAGAAATAGTGCAACAAGCTATAAAAGAAACTCAAAAAGCTATCAAAACAAAGGACGAAGGATTCTTAGGTGGTTTAGGCAAATTTACTCGCTGGCTTCAAAATCCAGTCTGGAGATTCGAGAGACTTGGCTCTTATAGAAAAAATAGCGTTATGGCTAAAGTATTCAGAGAGCTTCAAGCCGGAAACGATAAAAAAGCTTTATTTAGAAAGCAAGTTTATAAACACTACGAAGAGTTTTTCAAAACAAATAAAAAGCTCTTAAAAGAGTGGCGTAATCAAACTATCGAAATTGACGGCGTAAAGATGTCTAAAGGTCAAATGATAAGCCTTTATATGTTGTCTCTAAGAAAACAAGCTCAGTCTCACTTATTCTCTAATGAAGCTCAAGACGCTGGTGTGGTTAGAGTATCTAACGAAAAATATGCAGCTAAGCACGAATTTAGGTCGGCACTTACAAAAGGCGAAGACTTCAATATCACTTTGGAGACTATCACTAAAATTGAAAATCAGCTTACAGATGTCGATAAACAATATATAGAACTTACAAGAAAATTCTTCGACGAGATTGCCAGAAACGCAAAATCTGAAACAGATATGGCCTTGTTTGGAATCTCTAATGTTGGAGAAGAAAACTATATTCCTATTCGTGTAGCTGACGACCAGATATATAAACAACTTGGAAATGAGTCAATGAACTTCAATGACTTATTCTCTGTTTATTCTCCTTCCTTCAATAAAGATGTGAAGCCTAACTCAAAGAATAAAATAGTTGTAGAAAATATTCTGGATATTGTAAATAGACACGCTAGTCAAATGGCTGCTTATTATGGTTTGGCTATTCCGGTTAAGTCGTTTAATAGAATCTTTAACAAGAAACTTGAAGACGGCTCAAAATTACGCACAGAAATCGGCAAAGTAGACTCAGACTTTGAGAAGTATGTCGGAAAGCTTTTAGCTGACTTGCAAGGCAATATAAAAGAGCGTTCTGGCGTAGATAAACTTGTATCTAAGCTTCGTGGTTGGGGTGCAAGAGCTTCTTTAGGATTAAATCTTAAAGTATTAGCTACTCAGTTTGTATCTCTTCCGGCTGCTTCGGCTGTTGGTGTAAAATATAAAAATCTTATGAAAGGTTTTGGTATGGCAATCGCCAGAAAAACTGACTTTGATACTCTGACAACTTATGCTCCTATGTTGTGGGAAAGATTCAATGAAGGAAGCACTGTAGATGTAGGATTATTAAAAGAAGGTGCTGGAATACTTGGCAAAATTGATATGTGGACGGATATTACTACAGCTCCTATAGGGAAAATCGACCAGTTTATATGTGGTGCTGTTTGGAACGCTTGCTTAGAGCAAACAAAGAATAGCTCTCAATATGAGAACTATTCTGAAGAGCATTATAAAGCTGCAGCGAAGCTAACAGAAGAAGCTGTAATAAAAACACAAGCTAACTACACGGCTCTTTATAGACCGGCAATTTTAAGAGAACAAAGTTCTTTTATGCAGTTGTCGACAATGTTTATGTCAGAGCCTTTACAACAATTCTCTCTATTAACTAGCGCTATAGATAAAATTAGAGTTGCAAAACTACAATTAAAATCTGCAGACGCTGAATCAAGAGCTGAAGCTGAAGCTTTACTTAAAACAGCTAGAGCTGAAGCTACTAGAGCTATTGCTACAGTCGTAGTCGATACAATTATTCTAACCTTAATTGCTCAAGCGTTTAGGTGGATTAAAGGTCAAGACGACGAAGAAGAGAGAGTTCAATCAATTATTCAAGACTTTGCAGAAAACTATATTGGTATGTTGCCTTTTGTAAAAGATGTATATTCTTATCTTAATGGGTTTGATGTTACAAACTATGTGTCAAGTGGCTTAACTAATATAGGTCAAAGTTTGCAAGACTTAACATCTATAATTGACTTACTAGCTTCTGGAAATGCTTACGACGAAGCCGAAGTTTATGGAAAGCTAAGAAAAACACTTTTAGCTATCTCTCAAACTTTTGGTATTCCTATTAGAAACTTAGAAACATATTGCAAAGGAATTATTGAAAAATTCTCTCCTTCAGCAGTTTATAAGTATGAGAAATTCTTCTATGACGGAACTACAAGCTCGTATATGGAAGACCTAACGAAAGCAATCGAAGACGGCGACGAAAAGCTTGCAGATACAATTATAGACAGCTTCCTAACGGAAGAAAAAATTCCAGTAAAAGACAAAGAACTAAGAGAAACCTTAAAAGAGTTATATTCTCAAGGATATAGTGTCTTCCCTAAATCTGTAGGAACTTCAATTACATACTCTGTAGGCGAAGGCGAAGAAAGAGAAGAATTTAAGATAAATCTTACTACCGGCCAGAGAGCTAGATTCAGAAGTGTTTATCAAGAAGCTAATACCTATATTAAGAAAATGGTAAACACTCAAGCTTTCAAAGACTCTGAAGCTGAGATACAAGCTAAATCAATCAAAGCTATTTATGACTACTACTATGACTTAGCTCTGGAAGACTTAACTGGCGAAGATATGGTTAGCGAAAAAGATAAATTATTTTATAGCGCAATACCTATAGAAAAATTAGCTTTAATTATAAAAACTGCTAGAGCGTTTGAATCAGACAAAGACGACAATGGTAAAACTATTTCTGGCTCTAAAAAGAAAAAAGTGCAACAATATGTCGCTAATCTGGAACTGACTGCTGCAGAAAAATATATGGTTATGGGCTATCTAGGTTATAAGAATAGTGTCGGCGAAGGTAAAGTTAGAGTTTATATTCAACGACTACAACTTACAAAAGCTGAAAAAGAAGCTCTTCTCGAATATTGTGGCTATGAAGCAAAGAAAAAAGCAAGGCGTTAAAACCTTGCTTTTATTTTTTGAATACATAATCCAGAATAACAAAATCTTTAGTAAAGAAGGTGTTCGGATTATGTGATATTGGCGGAGAGAGGGGGATTTGAACCCCCGATACGCTTATGACGTATACACGATTTCCAATCGTGCTCATTCGGCCACTCTGACATCTCTCCATATTTGATTGAACGCTTTTATCTCAAAGCGCTCAATCATTATATATTATAATTTTAAAAAAATCAACTAATTTAACGGAGTTCTAAAAATCATTTTAAAAAGCCGTTTACAATTTGTTCTTCCGCTTGTTGCTCGGTAAGACCAAGCGTCATAAGTTTTATAAGTTGCTCGCCCGCAATTTTTCCTATCGCCGCTTCGTGAACGAGTGATGCGTCAACGTCGTTCGCGTTAAGACCGGGGAGGGCTAAAACCTTTGCCTTGTCCATAACGATAGCGTCACACTCCGTTCTTCCCGTGCATGCGCAGTTGCCGTTTACAACGGAATAGAACTTTTGAACGGAACTGTCTTTCGCAACCGCTCTTGAAACAACATGAACGTTCGAGCCTTCGCCGTTGATATCCACGTTAAAGTCCGTTTCAGCATACTGATTGCCGTGAGTCATAATCTTTTCGTGAATAATAAGGGTAGCGTTTTCTTTAAGCGTTGCCGACGTTTTTCTAATAGACGAGTCAACGCCCTTGATTTGAGCCGTTTCCATCGTCATTGATCCGCCTTGGTCAATCTCAATAACGGTGGTGGGGTTCATAACCTTTTTGCCGTTTCCGTCGCCACCGCCGTAGTGCTTTTCATAGTATAAAACTTTAGCGTTTTTGCCAACGTGGAAGGAGTGAATACCATCGTGCGAACTGTCGCCCGAGTCAACGGTGTGAATACCGCAACCTGCAACGATAATAACGTCAGCCCCGTCTTCGATATAAAAGTCGTTATAAACAAGGTCTTTTATACCGCTTTCAGTGATTATAACGGGGATATCAACTCTTTCGCGCTTTTCACTTTTTTTAATGATAATATCAATACCAGGCTTGTCAGTCTTAGTAACGATATCAATATTTGCCGTAACGTTTCGTGAGTGCAAGCCACCGTTTGAACGGATATTGTAAGCGCCGGTTGGGATAGACTCAAGGTCGGCAACTTCTTTTAATAGATTTTTTTGAATACTGTCAAGCGCCATATCAGTTCTCCTTTTCCGTTAAAACGGAGCAAGCCGAACTTTTTAAAATATCGGGAAGAACGTCTGCCTTAACCCCGTCCGACTTAACTTTGCCGTTGGCAATCACGATAATTCTATCGGCAATATTGAGTATTCTTTCTTGGTGAGAAATTATAAGGAGCGAACCGCCAACCTTTTCAGATAAGCGTTCGAAAACCTTAATCAAACTATTAAAACTCCAAAGGTCAATGCCTGCTTCAGGCTCGTCAAAAATGCTAAACTTAGCGCCACGCGCCATAGTTGCTGCAATTTCAATACGTTTAAGTTCGCCACCGGATAAACTTGCGTTGATTTCACGATTAACGTATTCTCTCGCGCAAAGCCCAACTTCAGATAAGTAAGCGCAAACTTCCTGAACGCTCAATTTTTTACCGCTTGCAAGGTTAACTATATCCGAAACGGTAATGCCTTTAAAGCGAACGGGTTGTTGGAAAGCAAACGCCAAGCCCTTGTGGGCGCGCTCGGTAATAGAAAGGTCTGTAATATCTTCCCCGTCTAAGTAAATCTTTCCGCTCGTTGGCTTAATAATGCCCATAATAATTTTGGCAAGGGTAGACTTACCCCCACCGTTAGGCCCTGTAAAAGCGATAAACTTTTCATTGAGCGTTAAAGAAACGTTATTTATAATGTCTTTCTTCCCGTCTTCGTTCTCGGCGGTAAAGCATATATTTTTAAGTTCTAACATAGCCATATTATTTTAAAGTATTATTGCATTTTTGTCAATGAATTAAACGGTTATTTTATTGATTTGAGAGTTAACTTGTGATATAATAATCACAACGAGAAAACGAAGGAGATTTTTATGGATTACAAAAAACTTCAAAACGGAAGCGATATTCGTGGCGTTGCGATAGACGGCGTTGAAGGTCAAAGCGTTAATCTTACTGAAAAAGTTTGCAAAGATATAGGCAGGGGCTTTGCTCTTTGGCTTAAAAATAAAACGGGCAAAACAAGCCTTAAAGTAGCGGTTGGTAGAGATAGCAGATTATCCGGCGAAACCCTTTCTCAATGGATTTGTTCAAGTATGGTGGAATCTGGGCTTTTAGTAACCGACTTTAAAATGGCGTCAACCCCCGCAATGTTTATGTCCACCGTAACCAAAGGTTACGAGTTTGACGGTTCTGTTATGATTACCGCAAGCCACCTTCCTTTTAATAGAAACGGCTTTAAGTTCTTTACCGCGGGTGGCGGTCTTGAAAAGGGCGATATTAAAGAAATTTTAGCGTTCGCTGAAAACGGCGACCAAACGGGTTTAGAAAAAGGCTCATACCAAACCGGCGAGTTTATGGACGCTTATTCCAAAATCTTAGCCGATAAAATTAGAAACGCCGTAGGCGAAGAACAACCGCTTAAAGGCTTTAAGGTTGTGGTTGACGCGGGCAACGGAGCAGGCGGTTTTTACGTTGACAAGGTTTTAAAACCTTTAGGCGCAGACACGACTGGCAGTAGATTTTTAGAGCCCGACGGTAGTTTCCCAAACCACATTCCTAACCCTGAAGACAAAACGGCTATGAAATCGATTACCGACGCGGTTAAAGAAACGGGCGCGGATTTCGGCATCATTTTCGATACGGACGTTGATAGGGCAGGCGCAGTTTTATCCGACGGCAGTGAACTCAATAGAAACAGAATTATCGCAATACTTTCTGCAATCTTACTTAGAGAACACCCCGGCACTACTATCGTTACCGACTCCATTACTTCCACGGGTCTTAACAAGTTTATCGCCGAAAAGGGCGGTGTGCATCATCGCTTTAAACGTGGGTATAGAAACGTTATAAACGAGGCTATAAGGCTAAATAACGAGGGAAAAGATAGCCAACTCGCCATTGAAACTTCAGGCCACGGCGCATTTAAAGAAAACTACTTCTTAGACGACGGCGCTTATATCGTTACCAAACTTTTAATCGAACTTGCGCGTGGTAAAAAACAAGGTTACACCCTTCAATCTCTTATCGAAACGCTTGCCGAACCCGTTGAAAGCATTGAGTTCCGCATGAACATTTTGCTTGATGAGTTTAAAGAATACGGTCAAAAGGTAATAGACGATCTCACCGCTTACGCTCAAAACAAAAAAGGTTGGTCGCTTGCAAGCGATAACTACGAAGGCGTTAGAGTTAATCTTGACGGTGATCACGGCAACGGCTGGTTCTTACTTAGGCTTTCCCTCCACGACCCCTTGCTTCCTTTAAATATTGAAAGCGACGAGCAGGGTGGCGCTAAAAAGATTGCCAAAGAACTCGCAGAGTTCTTATCCGCTTACGATAAACTTGAAAAATCAAAAATTGAAGAATACGTTAAATAGAAAAAAGACGGCTAAGCCGTCTTTTTAATTTTTCTTTTAAAAAATTATCATAAAATATTCTCATACGCTTTACAAATAAGAGTAAAAGTATTAAAATCAATAAGGTTTGTTACTTTTGACAAAATAAAACTAAAAGTTTTAGGTGAATTATGCAAGCAATTTTATTATCCTTGTCAATAGCGTTATTCGGCGGTTTAATGCTTTCACGCTTGGCAAAACTTTTGCAACTCCCTGCCGTAACGGCGTATCTCGTTGCGGGCATTTTAATCGGTCCGTTCTGCCTTGGTAAAATCGGCGTTGACGGGCTTGGGTTTACGAGCATGGAAAACGTTGAAAGTTTTTCAATACTTTGCGACGTTGCTCTCGGTTTTATCGCCTTTGCAATCGGCAACGAGTTTAGGCTTTCTCAACTTAAAAAAATCGGTAAGCAAGCAACGGTTATAGGTATTTTTCAAGCGGTGTTTACAACGATTGTGGTTGATATAGTTTTAATCTCGCTCCACCTTATTATGCCCGATAAGTTCCCACTTCCCGCGGCAATCATTATGGGCGCTGTTGCATCGGCTACCGCTCCTGCGGCAACCTTAATGGTAGTAAGACAATACAAGGCTAAAGGCCCTGTAACTGACGTTTTGCTCCCAGTCGTTGCGCTTGACGACGCGGTTGGTTTGGTTTTATTCTCCGTTTCTTTCGGCGTTGCTAAAGCGTTAATTGCAGGTCAAGTAAGCATTATCGGTATTATTTTAGAACCGCTTATTGAAGTTGTTTTATCAATCGGTCTTGGCGCTATCGTAGGTTACGTGTTTACCTTTTGCGAAAGGTTTTTCCACTCAAGGTCAAAGCGCTTAGCAATGTCGGTTGCGTTCGTGCTACTCACGGTTGGCGTTTCAAACCTTTCCTTCTCGATAGGCTCTGTTCACGTTGCTTTCTCTCCGCTCCTTGCTTGCATGATGCTCGGCACGGTGTTCTGCAATATTTGTGATTTTTCAGAACAACTTATGGATAGGCTTGATAGGTGGACCGCTCCTTTCTTTATCTTATTCTTCGTGTTAAGCGGTGCGGAACTTGATTTGAGCGTTGTAACCGACGGGTTAATCGTTTTAATCGGCGTTGTTTATATCGTGTTCCGTTGCGTTGGTAAATATTTCGGCGCAAGGCTTAGTTCCACAATGGTAAAGAGTGACGCTAACATTAAAAAATATCTCGGCATAACGTTATTCCCGCAAGCGGGCGTTGCGCTCGGTATGGCTATGAAGGCGGGCGCGCTTTCGGGCGGTATCGGTATGATAGTTTCAAACCTTACCTTATTCTCCGTTTTAATTTACGAAATCGTTGGTCCTTTCCTTACCAAGATTGCCTTAACTAAAGCAGGCGAAATTGACTTTGAAGGTAAAATTAGTCAACGTCAACTTGAGGCTATGAAAAAATAAAAAACAATCAACAGCGCAAAACTCTGTTTTGCATTTAGCGTTGCGTAAGCAACATTTAGCTACGAAGTAATTTAGCGTTGCGTAAGCAACATTTAGCTCAAAAAAAATCCACAGCGCAAGCCAACGGCTTGCATATAACGTTGGCAAAGCAAACATATAACTAAAAAACCCTACGAATTTCGTAGGGTTTTATTTTTAGTTTTGAGTTTGTTTTTTCTTGTTTATCAACTTTAAAGCAAAGAAGATAGCGTAGTGTAAAACCAAGCCAACGGCTATTGCGATAACTAAGTTAAACACAACCGTTAATACGAACGTTAACGATAAAATTACAATATCAACAACTTTTTTGGTTTTGCAAATGGAAACGAAATGACGCCACTCGCTCATATTGTAAGCAACGATAAAGAGAATAGATGCGATTATCGGCATGGGGATAAGCGATGCGTAAGGCATTAAAAGGAGTAAAACTACAAGTAAAACTACGGCGTGCACCATACCTGCAATCGGCGTTCTACCGCCGTTTTTAACGTTTGCTGAAGTTCTTGCAATAGCGCCCGTTGCAGGAATTCCACCCATAAAGCCAGAACAAATATTGCCAAGACCTTGAGCGATAAGTTCGGTGTTGGGGTTGTGCTTATCGTTAATCATATTGTCAGACACAACGCAGGATAAAAGTGATTCAATGCCCGCTAAAAGAGCGATAGTGAACGCGTCTGGAATAAGCGATAAAATGAGTTTACCGTCAAGCGCGGGAACTGCAAATTTGGGGATAGCGGAGTTTATGGGATACGCGTCGCCTATCGTTAAAACGGAAACACCCGTAAGCCCGATGCAGAGCGCGCCGAGTAAAACTACGATGAGTGACGACGGAATTTTCTTTATAAACTTAGTCCAAACGATCATAATTGCAAGCGAGCCAGCGCCAACTGCTAAGGCAAGCCAGTTAATCGTTCCTATGTTTTTAAAAACGTTATAAACTTTGTGGGTAGTTTCAATATTTTGAACGCCAACGGGGTAGGTAAGCCCCAAAAAGTCTTTAATTTGACCGATTAAAATGGTAACTGCAATGCCCGCCGTAAAGCCGACCGTTATGGTTTTAGGAATAAACCTTATAAGCGAGCCGAGTTTTACAAGCCCCATAATAATAAGGATAATACCCGCCATTATAGTAGCGATAACCAAGCCTTGCATACCTTTATCGGCAACGATTCCCGCAACGATAGTGGCAAAAGCTGCGGTAGGGCCTGAAATGTTCACTTTGCTACCGCCAAACATAGCAATAACGAAACCTGCGAAAATTGCCGTGAATAAGCCTTGTTCTGGGTTAACTCCCGAAGCGATCGCAAGCGCTATTGATAAGGGGAGCGCAATTATCGCAACGATAACACCTGCAATAACGTCAGACAAAAGGTCGCGTTTCGTGTAGCCTTTAAAACAAGTTAAAAGTTTTGGTTCAAAAATCTTCATAAAATACCTTGTAAATAATTTTTACGCGGTAATTATAATATTTTGTCGAAAAAATATCAAGTTTTTAGTAGTTAAAACTTAAAAATCTTCAATAAAAACGTTATCGACAAGCCCGTTTTTAAGTGAAAGGCTTGCAATCGATAGATTATTCTCCCCAAGTATCCAAACTTCACCTTCATTTTTAGGCGAGGGAACAACCCCTAAAATCTTGCCTAAAAACCCCCTTAAATTTTCCGCTTTTTGATAAAAATTAGGAGTGGAGATTTCCTTTATTGAACCACCTATCTTGGCGTTTTCAAAAAAGGCGAGCGGTAGCATTTGTTTTGGAAGTAAAAAAAAGTCTTTTTCCTTTTTATCAACCCTTTCAATTAAAGAAAAGGGCGAAGATAAATTCCACTTTTCTATAATCGTTGTAAGCGTTGAATTTTTGTATCGCTTTTCAACTGTTAAAAGGGAAGAAATTTGAAACTCGTCAACCACGTCAAAATACTCGAGCGTTCCGTCAAGGCGGAAGATATAAAGGGCAGTTTTCTTTTTATAAAAAGAAACGGCTAATAAATCCCCGTAAATTTCGGCGCTAAAATCGCTTGGAATAAAGGGGATTTCAACAACTTTACAAAACGCTCCGTCAACGTATAATTTAGCCCCGTTATCAACTGTAACGGTAATGGTTATTTGCCCTGAAAACGACTGCAACGCGCGTTGAAAAAGCACCTTAAAACCACCGCTGTGCTTTGGCGGAAAAATAGGCAAAAATAAAAGCCCGTCGGGCGATAGGTAGCGTTTAACTTCGGTTGAATAAGGGGTGTAATAAACGGGCGAAAAATCGGCTATGAGCGGTAAGAATTCAATAAGTTTCGGTTCGGTTTCACTCTTGCCGACTATTAAGTTTTTAGTGACCGTTCCCAAATACTCCCCGTCAACTTTTAAATGCGCCGTAATTTCGGATAAAAAATACAAGTTCATAAAAAATTATACGCTAAACTCGTTTTTAATATGAAAAAACCGTCAATAATAAGGTAAAAATAAGGAGTTTTATTATGAAAAAAACTGAAAATAGTGTGAAAATGCTTGCTAATTCAAGCGTTCGTTTAGAAGTTGAAAATGCCATTAACGATATGCTTGATAGACTGCTTTTTTCGGTTATAACCGAAAACAATCGATTAAAAGCGGAAAATTCAAGGCTCAAAAAGGTGGTAAAAACCGCTTGTAAAGATAGGGGATTTTTCAAGATTTCGTAAGCTGATGTAAAAAATAATAAAATTTGCTATTGAAATTATAAGTTTTTATGTTATAATAATACGGTAATTTTATTTTACGCGCAAAATACGCGCGCGTCACACGGAGAACAGGAAAAATGTTAGAACTTAAAAACGTGCGAAAAGTTTATACTACTAAGGCAGGCGACGTTGCCGCTTTAGACGGGATTAGTATTTTATTCCCCGAGAAAGGCATGGTGTTCATTACCGGTAAATCTGGTAGTGGTAAAACCACGCTTTTGAACGTAATCGGTGGTCTTGACGGTATCGACGAAGGTGAAATTGAAGTATTTGGTAAAAAGTTTTCTGAATTTTCCCAAAGCGAATACGATAGTTACAGAAATACTTTAATCGGTTTCATTTTCCAAGAATACAATCTTTTACCAGATTACACTATTGAGAAAAACGTTGGTATTGCAAACGAACTTCAAGGCGCTAAAACGGATAGTGAAGACGTTAAAGATATTTTAGCAAGCGTTGATATTCTCTCTTACGAAGGTAGAAAACCAAGCCAACTTTCGGGTGGTCAAAAGCAACGTGTTGCAATAGCGCGCGCTCTTATCAAAAACCCAAAGATTATTATGGCGGACGAACCTACGGGCGCATTAGATAGCAACACGGGTATTCAAGTTATTGAAGAACTTAAAAGGCTTTCTAAAGAAAAACTCGTTATCGTTATTTCTCACGACTTAGAACTTGCTAATAAATACGCCGATCGTATTATTAGGCTCGTTGACGGTAAGGTTGTTGAAGACGTTACTATTGATGAAGTTGAAGTAAGCGAAAACGTTTTCGAAGAAGAAAACTTGCTCACCGTAAAATCGGGTAGCGAGCTTGACGCTAATGAAACCAAGGCTTTACTTAGCGCAATCAAGGCTAAAAAGAAGATTAAGTTTACTGATAATTTCAAGATTAAAACGAGAAAACCCACCGACGTTGACGCTATTGAGAAAACTGATGAAAAGATTAAGTTTATAAAGAGTAAAATGAAGTTCCGTAGCGCTGCGTCGCTCGGTCTTAAATCGTTAAAGGTTAAGCCTTTAAGGCTTATTTTCACAATTTTATTATCGGCTATCGCGTTTGCGGTATTCGGCGTTTTCGATACCGTTGCATCTTACGAAAGAGCAAGGGCAATTTCCGACCTTTTGCAAAACGGCAAGTATGAAAACTTAATGGTTAGCGCACAGTATGACGCGCCCACGGGCGCAAGCATAAACTCAACGATGAGTCAAGAGTATATCGATGAGTTAAGCGCTGAAGCAAACTATAAGTTCCGCCCCGTATATAACGTTCAAGATTTCGTTTCCGAAAGATACGCTAGCGTTGACGGCAACTATACTTACGATATTATGAGTATAGGCAATCAAATGTTACCGCAACACCCGGGTGGTATGGGTAAAGGTTACTATTACGCCGAAATGGAAGGCGTTATTGAATTTAAAAATAGCGAAGTAGACGAGTTTTACAATATCACGCCTTACGGTTATTACCCCATTGCAGGTAGATATCCTAAACTTTACGGCACTGAAGGTAGCACCGCAGGTTACGTTGAAGTTGCAATCTCTAAATACTTAGCAGATTCAATTATGTATCGTTTACAATCTAACGCCGTATTCTTCGGTAAGAAGATCACGAGTTACGAAGATCTTCTTGAAGCGAAGTTTAAACCCGCTCACACAAATATGGCTTCAAACACTCCTCCGTTTATTATCGTTGGCGTGTATAACTGTGGCGATATTCCGAGCGATTACGACCTTTTAAAGACTGCTTACGTTCAAGATAGAAACGATCCTAACAAAGCGCTTATTGAAGAATTTAACGCATATCTTTGCTCCGGCGCTCAAAAACTTTTAATGGTGGCGGAAGGCGAAATTGAAAGAACTATTGACTCTTTCGGCAAGCCTATCGCATATTTTGACGAGCCTGCAGAGTACTGGATGGACGACGTTTACGACCACGGTTCTGACGATAAGAAAGTTCAACAATATTTCTTTGAGCAAAAAACCGTTCCCGCTAAAAACGTTGTTATGTTCGATACGTTATATCCTTACGGTAAGGACGATGACGGTAACGACTTGTATAGACCTACCGACACTTATACTTTAAAAGACAACGAAGTTTTAATCAACGCAAGTGACTTTGAGTTATTGTTCACGAGAGAACTTGCAAGGCTTGATATTGAAAATAAATTTACTAAAGAAGTTTACGCAACCACTTTAAAAGGTTACACGAACGAAATTCATAACTACGGCGTTCAAGGCAAGGGCGAACAACTTAGAGCAGCGCTTATCAATGCGTTCAACGTTGCAAACACTCACCTTACTCCCGTTGCTTATGAAGAAGGCTTTAGTATGGACGGATATTTTAAAGACGATTTATTCGTTGATGGTAGGCACTTATTTAGAAACATCACTTTATATAGAAGGTTAGATTCTAACGACGTTACTTACGAAATCCCCTTAAAAGTAGTTGGCGTGTATTATGGTATTCAAAAAACCAACCAAGATACTTATCACTACGAGCCTATCGTATTTAACGAAAACACTTTAAAATTCATCGGCATCAACACCGATCAAGGTTACTATCAAAGCGCAACGAGCTTGATTAACACGGATAAAAAGTCTTGTAACGCAATCGCTCAAAGGCTTGTTATCAGCCAAGGCGTTTCGCTCAAGTGGTACAAAAACACTATTTTAGACACTCTTTCTAAGAACGAAACTTGGGTAAATCAATTTACCGACTTGTTCTTATACGCATCGCTCGTTCTTGCAGTATTCTCGATGTTCATGCTCTTTAACTACATTTCTGCAAGTATCGTATCTAAGCGTCAATCAATCGGCGTGTTGAGAGCGCTTGGCTCTGGTAGTTCAGACGTGTTTAAGATGTTTATCACCGAAAGCATTGTAATTTCGCTTATAAACGGCGTTCTTGCTTGCTTAACTTCGTGGATTGCATGTACTTTAGTTAACAACTACTTAGTAAACGTAATGCACTTCGTTGTTAACTTTGCGCTCTTTGGCGTTCGCCAAGTATTCGTAATCTTTGGTATAAGCATACTTGCGGCAATCATTTCGTCTATTATGCCTATCGTTAAGATTGCAAGAGAAAAACCCGTTGATCTTATTAGAAGACCGTAATACTATGGATAAAATCGTTTATTTTGACAATGCGGCTACAACCCCTTTAAGCGAAGAAGTTTTACGTGAAATGAAACCTTACCTTACCGATTTTTACGGAAACGCTAATTCCGTTCACACGGTTGGTAGGCAAGCGGTTAAGGGGCTTGATATGGCGCGCGAAACGGTTGCCGATATACTCGGCGCTGATTTTAACGAGATTTACTTTACTTCCGGCGGAACGGAAAGCAACAACTTTGCGCTCCGCGGTAGTTTTCTCGCAAGAGAAAAGGGTAGGGATAAACTCGTTGTTTCGTCAATAGAGCATTCGGCGGTGTTGTCAACGGCGAGCGAGCTTGAAAAGCAAGGCGCAAAACTAAGTATGGTAAAGCCCGATAAAAACGGCTACTTGCTCGCAAGCGATTATGAAAAAGTTGGGCTTAGCGACTGTTTTTTGGCGGGTATGATGTTCGCTAATAACGAACTTGGCACTATTCAGCCGATAAAAGAATTTGCAAAAGTTTGCAGTAACTTTGGCGCGTTATCGTTCGTTGACTCAGTTCAAGCGATGGGCGTTACCGATATAAAGGTTAAAGACCTTGGCGTTTCAATGCTCTCGTTTTCAGGCCATAAGTTCGGTGGCCCTAAGGGCGTTGGCGTGTTGTATATCAAAAACGGCGTTAAGGTTGCTCCGCTTATAACGGGCGGTTATCAAGAAAGGTCTAAGCGCGGTGGAACGAGCAACGTTGCGGGCGCAGTTGGGCTTGCAACCGCTTTAAAACTTAGTAGAATTGATTTGGAAAAACAAACCGCTAATATAAGATCGGTTAAAGATTATTTTATTAAAAAAGTTTTGTCTGAAATCGGTGGCGTTACCATAAACGGCGGAGAAAACTCTCTCCCTGGAATCGTTAATATAACCTTTAACGGAATTGACGGGGAAGCGCTTTTATACGCGCTTGATTTAAAGGGAGTGTGCGCGTCGCTCGGCGCGGCGTGTTCGGCAGGAACGATAGAGCCGAGCAGGGTTTTAAAAGAGATAGGGCTTTCGGATATTGATGCAAAATCTTCAATACGTTTTTCGTTTTATAAGCAAAACACTACTCAAGAAGTGGACTATGCCGTTGAGGTTTTAAAACAAGCAATAAAAAAAGTAAGCGGTTAAACCGCTTACCTTATTCTTCGGGGTTTTCCCCGTCCTTTTCGCAATCACAGCATTTGCACTTTTTAAGTTCTTCTGCCTTTTTGCGAATTTGTTCTTCAGTATCTCTCACAATTTGTCTTGCCTTATGCGAGTGGGCAACGATTAACGCCCCGCCAAGCATACCGAGAGATAATCCGAGAATAAACGTTTTTCCGTCCATAATATCCCCCTGACCAAGAAGGTCGATATAAGTATGGGCGGTAAAGGATAAATTATACATGAAAGTAATAGCGTTTGATATAGGTGATAAGAGAATAGGCGTTGCCGTTTCCGATCCGTTCGGCGAATTTGCGCTCCCGCTTGAAACTTATCACCGCAAAAATTTTAATAAGGATATTGAATATCTTGTAAACCTTGCAAAGTCAAGATTTGCCGAAGTTATAGTTTGCGGGCTTCCGCTTAACTTTGACGGGTCTAAGTCCGAGCAAACTTTAAAGACTGAAAGTTTTGTTGAAGAGATGAAAAAGCGCACCGATATTCCCATCGTGTTTGAAGACGAAAGGTTTACTACTATGGAAGCAAGGCGCGTGCTTATTGAAGGTGGCGTTAGGCGTGAAGACAGAAAGTCGGTAATTGATAAAGTTGCCGCTTCATACATACTTGAAAATTATTTATTAAGGAGAAAAAACAATGGATAACGAAAAAGAACTTTTATCTGAACTTGACGAGCCTATCGAACTTATCGATGACGACGGCAATAAACTTGAATTTTATCACATCGGAACTATGGATTACGAAGGAAAGAATTACGCTTTCTTCCAACCCGGCGAAAGCATTGAAGGGTCTGACCCCGATGAAGTTGTTATTTTTGAGGTTGATGCGGAAAATAAAACCCTTCTTCCCATTGAAGATGAAGAACTTCTCGATAAAATCTTCGCTCAATTTGAAGTTGAATATTACGCTGACTATGCAAGCGATAACGAAGACCTTTTAAACTAATCGTTGACAAAAAGTTTTAACGGGTGTATTATTAAACAAATAATAAAATATTATTTTATAGGAGAAAAACTATGAAAAAATTATTAACTTTAACCTTAACTTTAATTTTAAGCTTAGGCGTAATGGCGATGACCGCTTGTGGCGGTGGCGGTGGCGGACTTGGTGATCTTTTCGGCAAGTCTGAACTTGAAAAAGCGTTTGACGCTATTGACAACTGTACTATTTATACCGTTGGCATGAACACTTCTTCTACTGCTCCTAACTATATGAACTACAAGTTCACTGAAGATAAAGTTGAACTTACTACTGCAATCGGTACTAAGTGGTGGGATGCAACCGATACGTCTGATTACGTTTTACTTGAAAGAAGTTACGAAACGAGTTACAATTTAACCGTTCAACACAAAACTAAAACGGACTACGAAAACGGTAGAAAGAGTTCGTTTGATTTATTGTTCGGTTATATTATTGAACACGAAGATAAACTCATTAAGACTGAAGCGGGTAACTATAAGTCTATTGACGGCGATCCGATTATTCACACCGTTTCGGGAACTAATATTCAGTATACTGATGTTACTATTTATATGGAAGACGGCGCTATCGAATTTGCTGAACTCACCCTTATTTTACTTGGGGATGTCGTTGAAATCGAAGTTGAAGTTGGCAACACTTCTATCACTCTTCCCGAATATCAAAGAAACTAAGTTAAATTAAAAACCGTGGCTAAGTGCCGCGGTTTTTTATTTTACTATTATCATATTGTTTTCGTTTAACTTTTCACCGATGGAAAGAGAGTAAACGTCATTTGCGAACGCGTCTTTTTCAAAAACGGAGTAGGCGGTTTTGCCAAGTTTAGATAGGTCGCTCTTTCTTGTGAGAAGGGGAAAACTTGCCTTTGATAAAACTGAAAGCAGTTCCGCCCGTTTGCCGTTTAGCGCTAAAACTTTTAGGTAAAGTTTATTTTTGAGCGCCGTGCGAACGAGCGTTTTATCAATTTTAAGAAGGTTTGATATAAGCACCCTTTTAAGCCTTGCGGTAGTATAGCGCTTGGTTTTTAACTTTTCAATAAGTTCGGGTAGAGTTACGCTTTCTTTTGCCAACGCTTTAAGCCTATTTTCAAGCCCTTCAGAGCAGTCGAGAATATTTTTAAGTTCAAGTTTAGTTGAAGATAAAACGGAATACAAAATCTCTTTGTCAAGCGACGGCAAACTTTCAGTTAAATCGCTGTAAACAAACGGCGGAACGAAGTTTTTAACGCTTTTTAAATCTTTATTTTCAATCGCCGTTCTAATTGATAGGGCAGACGGGTTTTTAAAAGATAATTCTTTATCGTTATACTCCGCCCCGTCACGTTTTATCACTTCAATATCGATAGGGTAGTTGTTTTTTAATATCGCCTTGGCGTACTCAACGCCTAAAACGTTGTTGGGTTTTGATAAAATATCTATAAACTCTCCGCCCGTTTTTATTAGAGCAGTTTCCCTTGCTTTTATGAGCGCAACGCCTTTACTTAATTCTTGCTTTAAAACCTTTTTAAACTCGTCGCTTTCAACAAGGGTTGATTTGGCTATTTTTAAAATAGTTTCCTTATCGCCACACTCCGCGCCGAAACAAATGGTTTTATCCCCTGGGAGTGAGTTTATAAGTTTAACCGCTCCGCTTGCAAAAAACTCCGCGCTTGCGCTTGCAAAAACGGTTGGCAGTTCAATAACCGCATCCGCTCCTGCTAAAACGGCGTGTTTGGCGCGCGTAAACTTATCAAGCGCGGATATTTCTCCGCGTTGAGTAAAGTTTCCGCTCATAACGATTATTATATAATCGGGCTTTAAAACGGTTTTAACGTATTCAATTTGGCTTAAATGCCCGTTGTGGAAGGGGTTGTATTCCGCAACGATAGAACAAATTTTCAAAATATCTCCAAAATAGTTAACTTTTCAAAATTAGTATGTTATACTAAATATACTATATTTTATCGCAATTTGCAAGGAGAAATTATGAAAGATATTTTAGCTGAAATTAAGCAAAGAGCATCCGCTCTTAACAAAACCGTTGTTTTACCCGAAGGTGAAGATAAAAGAGTTGTTGAAGCGGCTGCAAAAACCGTTGAAGAAGGCGTTGCAAAAATCGTTTTATTAGGCGATATTAATGAAATTAAAACCGCTAACCCCGAAGTTTGCCTTGATAACGTTACCGTTATTAACCCCGCAACTTACGAAAAGACTGAAGCGTATGCTGAAATGCTTTTTAACCTTCGCCAAGGCAAAATCAATAAAAAAACTGGCGCTCCCGAATACGCCACCGTTGAAGATGCGAAAAATTACATTTTAAAAGATTACACTATGTACGGCGCTTTAATGCTCAAAGCAGGTGACGTTGACGGTATGGTTTCCGGCGCTTGCCACTCCACCGCTAACACTTTACGCCCCGGTCTTCAAGTTATCAAAACCGCTCCCGGTGAAAAGATGGTTTCGGCATACTTTTTAATGATTGCTCCGCCGTGCGGAAACAAATACTGTGAAGACGGTTGCTATATTTACGCAGATAGCGGTTTAGTTCAAAACCCAACGAGTGAAGAACTTGCATACATTGCTTTATCTTCCGCAAAATCTTGCGAACAAGTTGCAAACATTACTCCGAGAATTGCTTTCATTTCTCACTCCACTAAAGGTAGCGCTAAGCACGCTGACGTTACTAAGGTTACCGATGCCGTTAAGTTATTCCACGAAATCGCTCCCCAGTATAATGCGGACGGCGAACTTCAATTCGACGCGGCTATCGTTCCCGAAGTTGGTCAATCAAAAGCCCCCGACTCTCCCGTTGCAGGCCACGCTAACGTTATGATTTTCCCTGACCTTGATGCTGGTAACAGTAACTATAAAAATACTGAACGTTTAGGCGGTTTCATGGCAATCGGTCCTATCTGCCAAGGCTTAGCAAAACCCATTAACGACTTATCTCGTGGTTGCCACATGGAAGATATCGTTGCGGCGGTTGCTATAACTGTCCTTCAAACACAAAACTAATTAAACAAAATAAAAGAGTGGTTTTACCACTCTTTTTTTGTGTTAAAATTCGTTAAGTTTTTTCTTTATACTGCTTTTTGTATTTTCCAGGTGAAACGCCAACCGCCGTTTTGAAAACCCTTATAAAATTTGCGTAATCGTTAAATCCACTTGCAAAGGCGGAGTCGGTTATAGAATAGTCGTTTTCAAGCATTTTTTTGGCGTTTGTGAGCCTTTTGCTCGTTAAAAACTTAATAACCGTTGTGTTTAAATTTTCTTTAAACAAAGCGCAAAGTTTATTAACCGAAACGTAAGAGTTTTTCGCAATCGTTGATAGGTCTAAATTTTTATCAAAATTTAAGCTTATAAAGTTTATTGCAAGTTGAAGGGGAGAATCGTCAATTCCGCATTGATTTATCTCACGGCTAAAACTCAGTTCGTTTACTTTAAGCAAAATATCAACGGCGAGCGTGTTTTTATAAACGTCATCCCCGAATTCGTAAGTTTGTTCTAAGCGGTTAAACTTTGCAATCAAATCGTCACGCTCGGTTTTGGATAGCGTTATTTTATCAACCTTATTTTCCCCGTAAAAACACCTTGATAGATTGGTTTCACTCGTTGAATTTTGAGCGATAAATGACGGGTGAACGTGAAAACTATACCTTTTAAAATCATCTAAATTGTTCGGCAAAACCTTGTGCGCTTGAAGGTGGTTTAAAATAAAAACGTCACTATCTTCAGCGGTGTAGAGTTTTCCGTCGATTAAAAAACCGCTGTTATCGGATAAGCACAAAAAGATCTCACAACAGTCGTGCGAGTGAATTTCTTGGTTGTTTTTTGCCTTTTCACTATAATATAGCCCGTAAGTTTTGTTTTCAAGCGTGTTCTTTATCGCTTGCGAGCAAGAATTAAAATAACATTTCATACCGCAATTATACCATAAAAAGTGAGATTTGCAATAAATATATTTAAAAATGCAATAAAATTGCAAATATTTATGGTATAATTAAAGTGTTAAACGCTAAAATGGTGGGTTTATAATGATTTTTTTAGATATTTTGAACTTGGAAAACGAAGTTGTTTTCTCTAATAAAGGTTTTGAGATAAACGCCGAATACGGTGGCGAACTTTTAAGCGGTTATAAAATCAAACTTAGAGTTGACGGCACGAACTATATTGCCGTTAAGTTAGACAAAACGCTTAAAGAAAGTTATCTTTACCTTAAAAACAGGTCTTTTACCTTTACTATTCCAACCGAAAGGGAACTTAAAATGGCTTATTCGCCAGATGCTTTTAAAGGCAACGTTCACATAATCACTGCAAGGGAAGTTGACGATGAGTTTTTAACATTTAGGAATATAGCCCTAAATTCTCACGATCTTAAAAATGGAACGGGCGCGTATCCGCACGCGAGCGCGAATTTCGTCACTCGTGAAGAGCCGTGTTTTTACGAACGCAACGCAATCGACGGGGAGATTAACAACCAAGGCCACGGCAATTACCCCTATCACTCGTGGGCGGGCGGAGCGAGAAACGATTTGGAATACACGCTTGATTTTGGAAAAGAAGTTGAGATTGATAAACTCGTTTTCTATCTTCGCGCAGACTTTAAGCACGACCATTTAGGCGTTCCGCACGATTCGTACTGGAAGGAAATCGATATTTTATTTAGTGACGGGGAGATCGTTAAAGGGCAGTTTAAACTTGACAACCAAGATTTAAACCCCGAAAATTCTAAGGGTATTGAGATTGCTTTTGATAAAAAGGCAACTAAAACTATAAAACTATTTAATTTTAAACAAGTTACCGAGATTTTGGGATTTGCAGCGCTCACGCAAATTGAAGTTTTCGGTAAATACATCAAGGAGGATTTAAGCAAAATGGAAGTTAGGCAAGCATCAAACGCAAAAGACGTAAGGTACTATGATACCGAAAGATTAAGAGAAGAATTCCACATTTCAAACCTTTTCACAAAGGATAACGTTAGAATGGTTTACAGCCATATCGATAGAATTATCACGGCAGGCATTATGCCCGTTCGCCAAGTTTTAAAACTTGAAGCAGGCAAAGAACTTGCTGCGGAATACTTCTTGCAAAGAAGGGAAATGGGTTGTATCAATATCGGTGGCAAAGGCGTTATCACCGTTGACGGCGTTGAATACGAAATGAACCCGCGTGACGGTATTTATATCGGCATGGGCAACAAGGAAATCACCTTTAGAAGCGTTGACGAAACTGCGCCCGCTAAGTTCTACGTTAGTTCTTGCCCCGCTCACACCACTTATCCTACCGTTAAAATTGATATTACCAAGGCTAAAAAAGTTCCTTGCGGTTCGGCAAAAGAGTGCAACAAGCGTGTAATCAATCAATATATTCACCCCGAAGTTATAAAAAGTTGCCAACTTGCGATGGGGCTTACCAACCTTGAAGAAGGCTCTAACTGGAACACTATGCCTTGCCACACTCACGATAGGCGTATGGAAGTTTATATGTATCTCGATATGGGCGAGAACGACGTTGTTTTCCACATGATGGGCGAACCCACTCAAACAAGGCATATTATTATGAAGAACGAAGAAGCGGTTATCTCTCCGTCTTGGTCTATCCACTCGGGCGTTGGAACTAAAAACTATTCGTTCATTTGGGCTATGTGCGGTGAAAACCAAGAGTTTACCGATATGGACCATATCGAAACTAAAGACCTTTTATGATAGAAAAAGAACTTAAAAAACGCAACCTGCCCGATTTGTTTTTGGGCGGGGAGCAAACTTTAAGCGGTTGGGAAAATGCAAAGCCGAAAATAAAAGATATTCTTTTAAAAGAAGAATACGGCTATTTTCCACCGCATATCACTCCGAAAATTTCAACGCTCATAAACGAAGAAACTTTTGGCGGAAAGGCGGTTTGGGAAGAAGTTAATTTTACTTTTGAAAAAAATGAAAAATCTCATACAGTAAAAACCAACCTGATTTACCCAAAAGGTAAAACGAACTTGCCGTTTTTTATCCTTTTAAATTTCCGCCCAGACGTTCCCGATAAGTATTTGCCGATTGATAAAATTATCGATAGCGGTTACGGTGTTTTTTCCGTTTGCTATAAGGATATAACGGAAGATAACGATGATTTTTCAAGCGGACTTTCGGCTCTATTTTCAAGCGAAACGAGAAGTGATAGTGAGTTTGGCAAAATAACTATCTGGGCGTATATGGCGATTAGGATGATGGACTATTTGCAGTTGCGCCCCGAAATAGATAAAGATAAAATCGGAATAATAGGGCATTCAAGGCTTGGTAAAACGGCACTACTTGCAGGCGCGTTTGACGAAAGGTTTTCGTTCGTTTGCGTTAACAATTCGGGGTGCAGTGGCGCATCGCTATCGCGCGAGCGTTACGAGTGGTCTGAGAAGTTATTCCATATAACCAAAACTTTCCCGTTTTGGTTTTGCAAAAATTATTTAAAATACTCAAACAATGAAGATAAACTTCCGTTTGACCAACACTTTTTGTTATCTTTAATTGCGCCCCGTAGCGTTTACGTTGGCGGAGCGATTGAAGATACTTGGGCGGATAACGACAATCAGTTTTTGTGTTGTTACGCTAGTTCTAAAATTTGGGAACTTTACGGCAAGCGCGGTTTAGTTTGCACCGAGCGTATGCCCGTTGAGAACGACGTTTTTATGGACGGCGAACTCGGTTTCTTCCTTAGAAGCGGTGGGCATTGTTTATCCGAAATGGACTGGGATATTTATATTAAAGCACAGAGTAAAAAGTTTAACTTATAAAAGGAGAGAATTATGTTTTCTTTAAAAGGCAAAGTCGCGCTCGTTACGGGCTCGGCGCACGGAATAGGCTATTCTATGGCAAAAGCGCTCTATAACGCAGGCGCAACGGTTGTTGTTAACTCGTCAAACCAAGCGTCGCTTGAAAAAGGGCTTAAAGATTACGAAAAGGACGGGGTTAAAGTTCACGGCTACGTCTTTGACGTAACGGACGAAAACCAAGTAAAATTAGCCGTTTCCAAGATTGAAAAGGAAGTTGGCGTTATTGATATTTTGGTTAACAACGCCGGTATTATCAAAAGAATTCCTATGTGCGATATGGCGGTGGAAGAATTTAAAAAGGTTGTCGATATCGACCTTGTTGCGCCGTACATTTGCTCAAAAGCCGTTATTCCAAATATGATTAAAAAGGGATCTGGGAAAATTATCAACGTTTGCTCAATGATGAGTGAACTTGGGCGTGAAACGGTATCTGCGTACGCTTCCGCTAAAGGCGGGCTTAAAATGCTCACTAAAAATATTGCGAGCGAATACGGAAAATACAATATTCAATGCAACGGCATAGGTCCTGGTTATATTGCAACCGAGCAAACCGCTCCGCTTAGAGAAATTCAGCCCGACGGCAGTCGCCACCCGTTTGACAAGTTTATTATCTCAAAAACTCCAGCAGAGCGTTGGGGAAACCCCGAAGACTTGGACGGGCCTACGGTGTTCTTAGCGTCAAGCGCTTCAGATTTCGTTAACGGACATATTTTATACGTTGACGGTGGAATTCTTGCCTATATCGGCAAACAACCTTAAGGAGAACGGTTATGTTTTTGTATACTTACGAAAATTTATCAAAACAAGCGCTTACTAAAAAGGGCAAAGAATACGTAGATCAATTAAAGGAAATTTACGAAAAAGATTTTGAAAACAAGCCTATTTTAGCCCTTCCGTTTTCAAAGTTTAAACTTTTCCACACGAGCGGGGATAGAGTTTTATATCAAAACGAGTATTTTATTCGCAGAAAGCGTTTAATGTTACTTCAAGTTTTAGCCCTTACTGACGATAAGTATATCGAACCGCTTGAAGACGTTATTTCCGCAATTTGCGATGAGATAACTTGGTGTATTCCCGCGCACTGTTTAGATAGAGATACGGCGAACACTTATAAGTATTACGAGATAGATTTGTTCGCATCTGAAACGGCTTTTTACCTTGCGGAAACGGACAATATTTTCAAAGATAAACTTTGCCCCGAAATTAGAAATAGAATAAAATATTCTTTAAAAAAGAAAATCGTTGACGTTTATGAAAATACCGTTTTCGGTTTTGACACGATGAAAAACAACTGGGCGTCAGTTTGTTCGTGCGGTATAGGTATAACTTATCTTTACTCTTTCCCCGAAAGGTTCGTTCTTGTTAAGGATAGAATTTTTAGCGCAATGGAACGCTATCTTGTGAACGCTTTGGGTGGCGAAGGTTACTGCTCGGAAGGTTTTTCATACTGGGTTTACGGTTTTGGTTTCTTAGCGCTTTTCTTTGACGTTTACTGTCAGTTGACGGGCGAAAGACCGTCTATACTCGAAAGAGAAGAAATTAAAAACACCTTAGAGTACGGTAAAAACGCTATACTTGACGGCGGTATTTTCTTGCCGATAGCGGACGGCGGTTCAAAGGGCGAACACAACGAAGCCCCCGTTTTATACGTTATAAATAGGTTGTTTAATACAAATCTTTATTTAAACAACGGCAGGGAAATTGAGGCGGACACTCAAGTGCTCGGCACGAGAGTTTTAGCAAACGTTAACGAGCCGATTGAAGAAGATAAAGATAAATCCGCTTGCGTATATTTTGATACCAACCAAGTTCTCGTTCGCAAAAAGGGTGATTACACTTTAGTTGCAAAGGGCGGTAACAATCGCGAAATGCACAACCATAACGACATTGGCGCGTTTGCAATTATCAAAAACGGCAAGCAATATATTTGCGATCCGGGCGTTGGCGAATATACAAACGGTTACTTTAACAGCCCTAAAATAAGATATTCTAAGGAAACTTTCGTTTGCTCGGCTTACGCGCACTCAATTCCTATGATAGACGGGAAAACTCAGGTTTTCGGTAGAGAATATCAAGCGAAGTTAGTTGAAAGAAACGATGATTTTATAACCTTTGATTTAACAAGCGCTTATCCTGAAAACAAGGCGGATATTAAAGTTACTTACAAAACTTTAGATAACAGCGTTAAGGCTATTTATAAAATTTCAAACGCAAATAGCGTAACGTTTAGATTCGTTTCCTTTATCGAGCCTAAACTAAACGGCGAACTCGTTATGATTGACGATATGGCAATTAAAAATAGCATTTCAGCAAAACCCACGTTTGAACGCGTTGATTATTCAGGCTTTTTGAAAGTTCCTAAAACCGCATACACTATCGACTATACCGTAAACGGCTCGGATATAAACGCAGAATTTGATTTTGAATTTTAATTTTAATTATGTATCTTTATTCTTACGAAAACTTATTAAAAGCATCAAAAACTGAAAGGGGTAAAGAATTTTGTAGTCAACTTGAAAAGTACTACAAGGAAAATTACGAGAACAACCCCGTAAAAGCGCTTTCATTTTCAAAATTTAAACTTTTTCATTTAACTGGGAATAGAACTGAATATCAAAACGAATATTTTGATAGAAGAAAGCGTTTAAACGTTCTTCAAGTTTTAAGTATTTATAACGATAAATACCTTGAACCGCTTGAAGACGTTATTTCCGCTATTTGCGATGAGATAACTTGGGCTCTCCCCGCGCATTGTTACGATTATCAAACGAACACCTATAAATATTGGATAATCGATTTGAACGCGTCGGAAACGGCTATGAGCCTTGCCGAGATTGATTTCGTTTTAAAAGATAAACTTTCCCCAGATATTAGAAAGAGAATAAAATATTCTTTGCAAGAGCGCATCGTTGATAAGTACGAAACCAACGTTTTCGGCTTTGATACTATGGGCAATAACTGGGCGTCCGTTTGTTCGTGTGGCGTTGGGCTTACCTATCTTTACGCCTTCCCCGAAAGGTTCGATATCGTAAAGGATAGAATATTTAGCGGTATGGAACGCTATCTCAGTAGGCTTGATAAAGACGGGTATTGCTCCGAAGGTTACGCCTACTGGATTTACGGTTTTGGTTTCTTTACTCTTTTTTACGACGTTTACACTCAATTAACCGGCGTTAGACCTAAAATTTTGGATAGCGAAGTTGTTAAAAACACAGTAAAGTACGCCGAAAAAACCATTTTAGGCGATGGTGTGTTTATTCCTATTTCAGACGGGGCTTTGAGTAATTCCACCCCGGAAGACGATGCTATGCCCGTTGTTAACAACCTTTTTGGCTCTAATATTAAAATCAACGGCGGAAAGTTAGGAATACCCGGTTATAAAACTTTATCGTTTAGGCGTTTGTATTTTATCAATCAAAAAGTAAGCGTGTTAGATAAGGTTGAAGATTCTTTATTCTTTGAAAAAAGCCAAGTTTTAGTTGAAAAGAGAAATAACTATATCTTTATTTCAAAAGGTGGGAATAACGCCGAAATGCACAACCATAACGATATAGGCGCATTTTCAATCTTTAAAAATGGCGTTCAGTACATCGTTGATCCTGGCGCAGGCGAGTATACGCAAGGCTATTTTAATAGCATGAAGATAAGATATAGCGAAGAAACTTTCGTTTGCAATTCGCTCGGCCATAGCGTACCCATCGTTGACGGGGTTATTCAAGCTTACGGCAAAGAGTATTTTGCAACCGTTTTAGATAGGAGTAAGGACGGTATCGTTTACGATTTATCTTCCGCATACCCTAAAAAGATTGAAAAACTAACGGTTGGTTATTACTTTAGCGATAACGGGGTTAGCGCAAATTACCAAGCGAAAGGGCTTGAAAAGGGGATAACGTTTAGGTTTATTTCATTTATCGAGCCAAAAGTTATTGATAATAAAGTTTCAATCGGCGAAATGACTGTTTTGGCAAGTGAAACGGAAAAAATAGACGTTAAGCGTTACGAGTTTAATAATCACCAAGCGAAAAAAACCACCGCTTACGCTATCGACTATATTTTTGAAAATAAAACGGATATAAACGTTCAATTTGATTTTAAATTTTAAGGAGAAATATGATAAATTTATCTTGTGAAGACAAGCGCTTCGTTGAAGAAACTTGGCAAAAATTAAAGGCAAAACTTGAAGTTACAACCGTGAAAAGTAGGAACAAAATTCCATATAGCACAAAAGACGGCGTTCACAACGACCAAGCCGACCCTGAAAAAGGCTTTATCTATCTTTGGACTAACGGTTTTTGGGCGGGACTTAATAACCTTATGTATGCCGAAACCAAGAACGAAGATTTCTTAAAGACGGCAAAGGCGAGTGAAGTTCATCTTGATAGAATTTTCAAAAACGTTTTCCGCATGGATCACGACGTTGGGTTCTTATGGCACTTATCATCTTCCGCTTTATATCGTTTAACGGGTAGTGAAGAAAGTTTGAATAGGGCGCTTCTTGCCGCTATGACTCTTTCTGCAAGATATAATCCAGACGGTAACTTTATTCGCGTTTGGGATAACGGGCGTGACGGTTGGACTATCGTTGACTGCTTAATGAATATCAACCTTTTATATTTTGCAACCGAAAAGTTTAAAGACAACCGCTTTAAGTCTATCGCTATGCGTTACGCCGATATGGCTATGCGCGATCACGTTCGTGAAGACGGTTCTATTTATCATATCGTTGAACACGCCCTTGATAAGCCAGACACCGTTCTTAGTTATCCGCAAGGTCAAGGCTATTCGCCCGAGTCTTGTTGGACAAGGGGGCAGGGTTGGACTGTTTACGGCTTTATCCTTTCCTATATCCACACGGGAAAAGTTGAGTATTTAGAAACGGCTAAAAAGACGGGTAGATATTTTATCGAACAAGTTAAAAAGACGGGTTATCTTCCACTCGTTGACTTTAAAGCGCCCGAAACCCCCGTGTATTACGATTCAACCGCAGGCGCAATCGTTTCTTGCGGGCTTATTGAAATTTATAAAGCAACTGGCGACGAGTATTATCTTGAAGGGGCTTTAAATATTTTAAAAGCGATGGAAAAAGTTTGGGTAAATTACACGTTAGAAGAAGATAGTATCTTGCAAATGGGTAGCGAAAGTTATCGAAAAGGTATTCACATGCCTATCATTTACGGCGACTTCTTCTTCGTTGAAGCAATTTTGAAACTGTTAAATTCTGATTTTCTAATTTGGTAAAAAATATTAAAAATTGTGCCTTATTAAAGTTGACAATATTTTTTAAATATAATATAATCAATTAGCAACATAATGGTTATTGATGTCAGAAAGTTAAAATTTAGCGGAAAAACGGAAACTGATTTTCAGTTTGACTATATTCCGAGCAATGAGTTGTTAACTCTTCCCGGCGCTTTCTTTGACGGCGCTGTCAAGGTAACGGGCGTTCTTGAACTTCACGGGGACGACGTTTACGTGGACGGGACTATCGCTTGCGCTATTGTTGGTGACTGCGCGCGGTGTTTAAGGGAAACGAGAGTTGATTGTAGCGAAGAATTTTCCGTGGTTTACGCGGTTACCCGCCAAGATGAAGACGATTATCTTTATAAAAACGGCTTGGTTGACCTTAAACTCGCGATTGACGATTTGATTATCACTTCACTTCCTACCGTTATTTATTGCCAAGAAGATTGTAAAGGTTTATGCCCGATATGTGGGCAAAACTTAAACGAAAAGTCTTGTGATTGTAAAAAATAAAAAGAGAGGTTATGAAATATGGCAGTTCCTAAGAGTAAAGTTTCTAAAGCAAGAGGTAATAAAAGATTTGCTAGCAACTACAAAGTTGCAGTTCCCACTCTCGTAGAATGCCCGCAATGTCACGAAAAGAAGCAATCTCACAGAGTTTGCGCTAAGTGCGGTTACTACGACGGTAAGCAAGTTATCGATATGACTGTTGCAGAAGAAAATAACTAAAATAATATATAAAAACGAACGGTTTTTGCCGTTCGTTTTTTTTCACTAAAATTTTATTCAAAAAGTATTGATTTTTTAGAAAAATAGCATTATAATAAATTAGCACTCTACCGATGAGAGTGCTAATTTTTGATATTAAGGAGAGTTTTATGAGAAAGTTTAAAACGGAATCTCAAAGGGTTTTAGACCTTATGATAAATTCCATATACACTAACAAAGAGATTTTTTTAAGAGAACTTTTGTCTAACTGTTCCGACGCGATTGACAAACTTTACTATAAGTCGTTAACGGACAATTTGTCGGGTTTTACAAGAAACGATTTTTATATAAATATAGATATTGATAAAGAGAGTGGCATTTTGAAAATTACCGATAACGGTATCGGTATGACTGAAAAAGAACTTAGTGAAAATCTCGGCACGATTGCAAAGTCTGGCTCGTTTGATTTTAAAAAGGCGGACAACTTAAAAGATGAAGATATAAACATTATCGGTCAATTCGGCGTTGGGTTTTACTCGGCGTTTATGGTTGCGGATAAAATCGTTGTTGAGTCTAAGGCGTTCGGCGAAGAAACGGCGTATAGGTGGGTTTCTTCGGGTGCGGAAGGTTATGAAATCGAGCCGTGCGAAAAGGCGGATAGGGGAACTACCATATCTTTATATATAAAAAAGGATGAAGGTGGCGATAACTACTCAACTTACTTAGAAGAATATACTATTCGCCGTTTAGTTAAAAAGTATTCCGATTATATCCGTTATCCCATCGGTTTAGAAGTTACAAAAACTAAAGATGGGGAGAGTGGCGAAAGTTATAAAGAAAGGGAAACTTTAAACTCAATGATCCCACTTTGGAAGAAGAAAAAATCGGAAGTTACTAAAGAAGAGTACGATGAGTTTTATAAGTCGAATTTCTTTGATGCAAACGCTCCGATAAAAACAATTTCAATGTCCGTTGAAGGCGCGGTTGATTTTAAAGCGCTTTTGTTTATCCCTGAAACTGCGCCGTTTAATTACTATTCAAAGCAGTACGAAAAGGGTTTAAAACTTTTCACTAACGGCGTTATGATAATGGAAAAGTGCGAAGATTTGCTCCCTGATTATTTCAGTTTTGTAAAGGGCGTTGTTGATAGTGAAATAACTTTAAACATCTCGCGTGAAACGGTGCAACAAACAAGGCAAATAAAGGCTATTTCTCAAAGCGTTGAAAAGAAGATTAAATCGGAACTTTTAGATCTTCTTAAAAACGATAGGGAATCTTACGAAAAGTTTTATAAGGCTTTCGGCTTGCAGTTAAAGTTCGGCATTTACCAAAATTTTGGTATGAATAAAGACGTGTTGCAAGATCTTATTCTCTTCTACTCTTTAAAGCAAGATAAACTTATAACGCTTAAAGAATACGCGGATAACGCAAGTGGCGATATTTATTACGTTAGCGGTAAATCGGTAAGCGGAATTAAAGCGTTACCTCAAACTGAAAAAATCTTGTCAAGCGGGAACGACGTTTTGTGTTTTGTTGACGACGTTGACGAGTTTGCCGTTAAGTTTATCGGCGAATATAGTGGCAAGAAGTTTATAAACGCCACTCAAGAAAGCGCCACAGAAACAGTTTCCGAAGAAGATAGCGCCGTTTTACAAAAGGTTAAACAAGCGCTTGGCGAAAAGGTTAGCAAGGTAATAGGAAGCAAGAACTTAAACGAGCACCCCGTATGCTTATCGAGTGTTGGCGAAGTTTCGCTTGAAATGGAAAAGGTTTTATCCGCTCAATCAAACGGCGAAAGTATGGTTAAGGCGGAAAGGGTTTTAGAAATCAACTTAAACCACAAAATCTTTGAAAAGTTGAGAAACGCAGGCGAAGAAGATATTAAAGATTTATCCGAAATTTTATATTCTCTTGCTTGCTTGATTGCAGGCGTTGTGGTTGAAAACCCCACCGAAATAACTGAAAAGATAGTAAATTTATTATCATAAAAACCAAAAAACGCGGAGTTAATTTCCGCGTTTTTTTGCGCTTAAAAAAATATTTTAAAAAATTTTCAAAAAGGGCGTTAAAACGCTTTACAACTTTAGCGTAATAAAGTATAATGTTGTCATAAACACTTTACCAAACTAAAGTGAAAGGAGAAACTGTTATGAAAAAACTTATTAAAATTATGATTGCTGCAATTTTAGCAATGGCAACTATTTGTTGTTTTACCGCTTGCGGTAATAAGGGCAAGACCGACCTTGAACAAATCAAGGAAAACGGCAAAATCGTTGTTGGTATAACCATTTACGAACCGATGGATTATATTGACGCTGAAACTGGCGACTGGACTGGTTTTGATGCTGAACTTGCAAGAGAATTTGCTCAAGAAATCGGCGTTAACTGTCAATTCGTTATTATCACTTGGTCGCAAAAGGCTATCGAACTTAAATCAAAGCAAATCGACCTTATTTGGAACGGTATGACCGCGTCTGACGATCTTAAAGCGGATATGGACTTCTCCGTATCTTACGCAAGAAACGCTCAAGTTGCAGTTGTTAAATCTAATAGCGCTATCGCAACTAAAGATCAAATTAAGAACGCTAAAGTAGCGGTTGAATCCGGTTCTGCAGGTAACAAGATGGCAACTGCTGAAGGTATGACTAATATCGCTCCCGTAACCGCTCAAATCGATGCGCTCAACGAAGTTGTTGCAGGCACTAGTGAAGTTGCTCTTATCGACCTTACAATGGCTCAAAGCGTTGTTGGTAGCGGCGCATACTCCGGTCTTAAAATCGTTTCCGGCGTTGAATACGGCGCAGAAGTATTCGCAGTTGGTATCAGAAAGGATAGTGACGTTAAGGCTCAACTTGACGCTTTCTTAAAGGCTAAATATCAAGACGGTTCACTTGCAACCTTAGCGCAAAAATATAACGTTGTATTAAACACTGAAGCGCTCGGCGCATAATTAAAGGACACAAATGGAAGTATTTTTAGAAGTTACTTCCCAACTCGCAGTAGGTTTTACAACTTCAGTATTATTGTTCGCGTTAACGCTAATATTTGCGTTACCTTTGGGGCTACTCACGTCGTTTTGTTCGATGTCGAAGTTTGCCCCTTTACGCATTTTTACCAAAGTTATCGTTTGGATACTTCGCGGAACTCCGCTTATGCTCCAAATCTTCGTAATATTCTACGTTCCAGGGCTTCTTAACTTGTTTAACTGGCCTATGATGAACACGGGTTGGGCTTGGTTTGACAAAACTATATCAACGCGATTTATTGCGGCGCTCGTTGCCTTCGTTATAAACTACGCGGCTTATTTTTCAGAAATTTTCCGTGGTGGAATACAGTCTATTCCCAAAGGTCAATACGAAGCGGGGCAAGTTCTCGGTATGACGAAAGGCACAATCTTTTCAAAGGTTGTGTTTATGCAAGTTATTAAGCGCATCGTTCCGCCTATGTCGAACGAAATTATCACGCTTATTAAAGACACGTCGCTCGCAAATACCATAAGCGTTTTGGATATTATTTTCTACGGAAAGGAATTCATGCTCACGAAAGGTCTTATTTGGCCTATCTTCTATGCGGGCGCGTTCTATCTTATTTTCGTTGGAATTCTCACTTTACTTTTCGGCTATATTGAAAAGAAACTTTCTTATTACAAGGTGTAAAATGGCATTTTTAGAAGTTAAAAACTTAATAAAGAACTTTGGCGATACCAAGGTTTTAAAGGGTGTTGATTTTACGCTTGAAAAGGGTGAAGTTTTATCTATTATAGGCTCGTCGGGTAACGGTAAAACAACGCTACTTCGCTGTCTTAACAATTTGGAAACGGCAAACGAAGGGGAAATTATCGTAAACGGCGAAATTGTGTTCCCCGTTCAAAAAACGAAAGAAGACGTTTTTAAGCCTTTAACCTTTGGTATGGTTTTCCAAAACTTTAACCTTTTTCCGCAGTATAATGCTTTAACAAACGTTACGCTCGCGATGGACGCTAAGGCGAAAAGAGCGCTCAAAAAACAAGGTTTGAAGTTCTTTGAAAGAAAGGCAAAACTTAAAGAGATTAAACTTGAAAACAAAAAAATTGCTGAAGGTTTGTTAACGAGAGTTGGGCTTCAAGACAAAATGTTCAATTACCCGTGCGAACTTTCGGGCGGTCAATGTCAACGCGTGGCGATAGCAAGGGCGCTTGCTCTCTCGCCTGAAATTCTTTGTTTTGACGAGCCCACTAGCGCTTTAGACCCCGAACTTACCGGCGAAGTTTTAAAGGTTATTAAAAAACTCCGCGATGAAGGGCACACTATGATTATCGTTACGCACGAAATTGAGTTTGCTAAAAACGTTTCGGATAAAGTTATGTTTATGGCGGACGGTCAAGTTGCAGAAATCGGCGCGCCAAGCGAAGTTTTAGTTAACCCCAAAAACGAATTAACCAAGCAATTTTTACAATCTTTTTTGGAAAATAATAAATGATAACTAACCATCAAAAATATAACCAAATAATAAAAAGCCTTGACTATAAGCCAAGGCTTTTACTACACAGTTGTTGCGCTCCCTGTTCAACCGTATGCTTAGAACGCTTAACGGAATATTTTAACGTGGATATTTTTTATTACAACCCAAATATCACTTGCGAAGGGGAGTTTTTAAAAAGGCTTTCCGAGCAAAAGCGGTACTGCTTAGAAGTTTACGGCGATAGGGTAAAAGTTATTGAAACGGCGCACCGCTCAAACGATTTTTATGCCGTTATCAGCGGTTTAGAAAACCTTCCCGAACGCTCAAAGCGTTGCTATAACTGTTACCAACTCCGCTTAAAAGAAACTGCAAATTACGCCAAAATGAGCGGTTACGACTATTTTGCAACCACTTTAACCGTAAGCCCACACAAAAACGAAAAGTGGCTAAACGAGATAGGCGAGAGTTTTGAAAAAGAGTTATCCGTTAAATATCTCCCCACCGATTTTAAAAAGGAAGGGGGATACCTTCGCTCGATAGAGTTATCTAAAGAGTATGATTTATATCGTCAAGATTTTTGTGGTTGTCAATTTTCAAAGAAATAAAAAACCATAACGCTACCGTTAGGGCATAAAAAAAGCAAGGCAATTTGCCTTGCTTTTTAAGTTTATTTTACTTGCATTCGTCAGCCTTGCCAGCGCAACCTAAAACGTTGATAAGTTTGTGCTTAACGAGTTCTTTAATGTTTGCTCTAGCAGGTTTAAGATATTCTCTGGGGTCAAACTTGTCAGGCTTTTCGTTGAAGAACTTACGGATAGTACCGGTCATTGCAAGGCGAAGGTCAGAGTCGATATTGATCTTGCAAACTGAAAGTTCAGCAGCCTTTCTAAGTTGAGATTCGGGAACGCCGATAGCGTTGGGCATCTTACCGCCGTTTTCGTTAACCATCTTAACGTATTCTTGCGGAACTGAAGAAGAACCGTGAAGTACGATGGGGAAGCCGGGGAGTTTTTCCGAAACTGCTTCTAAGATATCAAATCTAAGAGCGGGGGGAACTAAAATACCGTCTTCATTAACGGTGCATTGTTCTGGAGTGAACTTGTACGCGCCGTGAGAAGTACCGATAGCGATTGCTAAAGAGTCAACGCCGGTTCTGGTTACGAATTCGATAACTTCTTCGGGTTTGGTGTAAGATTCTTTACCTGATTCAACGCAAACTTCATCTTCAATACCTGCTAAAGTGCCAAGTTCGCCTTCTACGGTAACGCCGTGAGCGTGAGCGTAGTCAACAACTTTCTTGGTAAGGGCGATGTTTTCTTCGAAAGGAAGGTGAGAGCCGTCAATCATAACGGAGGTGAAGCCACCGTCAATACAAGCCTTACAAGTTTCAAAGTCAGGGCCGTGGTCAAGGTGAAGTACGATGGGAATATCGGGGCATTCCTTAACTGCTGCTTCAACGAGTTTTACAAGGTAAGTGTGGTTAGCGTATGCTCTTGCGCCCTTAGAAACTTGCAAAATAACGGGAGCTTTAACTTCTTGGCAAGCTTCGGTAATACCTTGAACGATTTCCATGTTGTTCACGTTGAAAGCGCCGATAGCGTAGCCGTTTTTGTATGCTTGTTCAAACATTTTTTTACTGTTAACTAAAGCCATTTTAAATAATTCTCCTTAGAATTTAATTTTCAATTAAACTTATTATACACTAAAAAAAACTATTATGCAATTATTTTAAGGTATAAATTACCTTGCGAAAGGCAAAAATTATAACGAAAAGGCTAACGCTTAGCGTATACTATAAGGGGAGAACTTTTACTCTATGATCAAACGCGGAGAATTATATTACGCAGATTTAAGCCCTGTTATCGGCAGTGAACAAGGTGGCGTGCGCCCCGTTTTGGTTGTCCAAAACGATATAGGCAATAAATATAGCCCAACCGTGATTGCAGCCGCGGTAACTAGCAAGATAAACAAGGCGAAACTCCCCACCCACATTGAGCTGTGCGCTACTGAATACGGGCTTTCAAAAGATAGCGTAGTGCTACTTGAACAAATACGAACGCTTGACAAAAAAAGACTAAAAGAAAGGATAGGGGAACTTCCTAAACAAACGATGATAAAGGTGGAAGATGCGTTGCTTATAAGTTTAGGTTTTATTAAAACCGACCAAAAAAACGCCTAATATCGAGCCGTTGGCAGTAGCCAAGGCTCGTTTTTTTTATAAAAACGCTTTTTATTTTTTTATAACTATGCTATAATACAATTCAATAAGGAGATTTGCTATGAAAAAATTAAGTAAAATAGACGTTGTCGTTTCGGCGTTAGTCGTAATTTTAGTTATAGCGGTGGCAACCGTATTCGGAGCGTTGCAAGTAACTGGCGCGATTAAATTTAACGTTCACCCGCTTTTACTTATGCTCACAATATTAACGCTTGGCGTTGGTTTATACGTTGCTATTTTCGGCATCGTTAGAAACGGTGGCTACGAATACGCCGTTGGCGGAATATTATTCGTTATGGGCGTTATATTGCTTATGGTATGCTTAAAACTCCGCGTTTGGCTTATCGTTATTATCGGCGTTGGGTTAGGTCTTATCGCTATGGTTATCCCATTTATTTTAAAAGCGGATAAACTTTACGTTCAAAGAACTAACGAATCGCCAGACTACGTTCCTTACATGGAAAAAGTAAAAGAAAAGGAAGAAAACCAACTTTAATAATTAAACTTTTAAGGACGAATATTATGGAAATTAAGAGAAATTTGACTTTACTTACAGACCTTTACGAACTCACCATGATGAACGGCTACCTTAAAGAAGGCAAGCAAGATGAAATCGTGGTGTTTGACGTGTTCTTTCGCCAAAACGAACTTATAACTTACTCTTTGGCGGCAGGGCTTGAACAGGCTATAGATTATATCTTAAACCTTTCTTTCGACGAAGAAGATATTGCTTACTTAAAAGGGCTTAATATTTTTAGCGCGGAATTTTTATCTTATCTTGAAGACTTCAATTTTTCAGGAGACGTTTATTCCGTTCCCGAAGGAACTATGGTTTTCCCGGGAGAGCCTATTTTAACGGTAAAAGCGCCCGTTATGGAAGCGCAACTTATTGAAACTGCAATCTTAAATATAATTAACCACCAAACTTTAATCGCATCAAAGGCGGCTAAAATTCGTTACTCGGCAGGTGGGGACAACGTTATGGAATTCGGTCTTCGCAGGGCGCAAGGGCCGGATGCGGGCATTTACGGAACGAGAGCGTCGATTATCGGCGGTTGCAATTCAACGAGTAACGTTTTAGCAGGGCAAATGTTTGATATCCCCGTTGCGGGAACTCACGCTCACAGTTGGGTTATGAGTTTCCCTTCGGAATACGAAGCGTTTAAAGCCTACGCCGAAACTTATCCCGATGCAACGCTTTTACTCGTGGACACTTACGATACTTTAAAGAGCGGTATTCCAAACGCTATTAAAGTGTTTGATGAACTCAAAGCAAAGGGCAAAAAACCGCTTGGCATTAGAATTGACAGCGGTGACCTTGCTTATCTTACCAAAAAAGCGCGCCAAATGCTCGATAACGCAGGTTATCCCGATACCGTTATTTGCGCAAGTGGTGATTTAGATGAAAAACTTATTCAGTCGCTTAAACTTCAAGGCGCGAAAATCAATTCTTGGGGTATAGGCACTAAACTTATAACGAGCGCGGATATGCCTGCGCTTGGCGGTGTTTATAAACTTGCAGGCGTTGTAAATGCTGACGGAAGTATTACGCCAAAGATCAAAGTTTCGGAAACGACTGCTAAAATTACCAACCCCGGCTTTAAAAAGATTTTGAGAATTTACGATAAAAAGACGGGTAAAGCCGAAGCCGATTTGATTGCTTTGTTCGATGAAAAATTTGATACTTCTAAACCGCTCACTATCACGCACCCCATTGAAACGTGGAAGAAAATCACCTTTACCGATTACGAGATTAAAGAACTTTCCGTTAAAATTATTGAAAACGGCAAACTCGTTTACAAATTCCCGTCGGTAAAAGAAATAGCAAAATTTGCAAAGGAAGAAATGCAGTCTTTTTGGGACGAGTATTTGAGGCTTGACCGCCCCCACGTTTACAAAGTGGACTTATCTGATAAACTTTTAAATTTAAAAACGGAAATGCTTTCTAACATTAGAAAGAGATAAAACTATGGAAGAACAATCTTTAAACTTAACGGCGCTTAGCGAAAATTCCGCTAAGGAAACGGACACGGGCGCTGAAAAACTTTATACCGCCGAGATTGAAAAGTTGAAACTTTTCAACGCAAGGTGGAAGGCGTATATCAATTCGGTGGTCAAAAAATACCCGTCGGACGCGACGAGAAAACTCGCTTTCGTTTCCGAACTTATAACGGAGATTTTAATGCGAGAAGAAACGCCTGATTATTCCGTTATGGATAAGGTTGAAGAAATTTACAAAATCGTTGACGACGGCAGGGAATTCAAAACGGAAGAGCGCCCCTCTTTGTTTGGCGAAACGGAGAGTGGGTTTAACATGGAAGACGTTTTAAATCCCGGCGAACTCGACCTTTTGAGTTTATGCAAAGAACTTGGAGCAACAGACTAATGATTTTTTATATCGTATGCTTGTTGATTGTGGGCGGAACGCTTGCTCTCGACCTTATAACTAAATATTTGGCGGTACAAAACTCTTTTAACTTCGTTGTTATACCAAAACTTGTAAAGTTTAAACTTTCTTATAACACGGGCGCGGCGTTTAGTTTTTTAAGCGGTAAAAGTTGGGCGCAAACCTTTTTTATAATACTCACGGTAGCGTCGCTTTTAGCAGTCGTTTGCTTTTTCGCATTTAAAATTATAAAAAAAGACCGTATGTCTAAGTGGGTGGGCGTTGCCCTTTCGCTTATTTTTGCAGGAGCGCTCGGCAACTTGATTGATAGAATTTCAATGGGCAAAGTGCGTGACTTTATCTTTTTGTTTTACGAAACGGATATTTTCCCCGCAATCTTCAACGTGGCGGACGTTTGCTTAGTTTCAGGCGTGATAACCCTTTGTTTTTATCTGCTCTTTATCGATAAAGACGGGTTGTTTGCAAAAAAGAACAAGGATAAAAAAGATGGAAATTAAAACGATAACGGTAACCAAAGGCGGAGAAAGGCTCGATAGTTACCTTGCAAAATCGCTTGACTATTCCCGTTCGAAAGTTCAAAAACTTATAGAAGACGGTTTTGTTACCGTTGACAATAAAACTGCAAAGGCAAAGGAAATCGTTAAAGAAAATTCCGTTATAACAGTTGAAATTCCTAAGCCTAAGGGGTTAGACGTTAAGGCGGTTGATATCCCTTTAGACGTTATCTATCAAGACGATGACGTTGCCGTTATTAACAAGCCCCAAGGCTTAACCGTTCATCAAGGTAGTGGAACGGGGGACGAAACGCTCGTTAACGCACTACTTTATCATCTTGATAGTTTAAGTGGAATAAACGGAGTTATACGCCCCGGAATCGTTCATAGAATAGATAAAGATACGTCGGGATTATTAGTCGTTGCAAAAAACGATACGGCGCATTTATCACTCTCTTCTCAAATAGAAAGCAAAACTTGCAAGAGAGAATATATCGCGTTACTTGAAGGGGAGTTAAAGCAAGATAAGGGTAGGATTGAAACCTTTATTTCACGCTCTACTAAAAATAGAACGATGATGGCGGTTAGTTCAAGCGGAAGAAAAGCCGTTACGAACTTTGAGGTGTTAGAACGCAAAAACGGCTATACGTTATGCAAATTTTTGCTCGAAACGGGCAGAACGCACCAAATTCGCGTTCACTCAAAGCATATCGGTCACCCGATAGTTGGCGATCCCGTTTACGGGTTTAAAAATCAAAAGTTTAAACTTAATGGGCAACTTCTTCACGCAAGGCGTTTAAGTTTTATTCATCCGTCAACTAAAAAGTTGGTTGAATTTTACGCACCCGTTCCAATGTACTTTGAAGAACTTTTATTAAAACTTGGATTTAAAAATTACAAATAGGAGTTACTATGGCAAAATTTTTATCAAGACTTTTCAATACTAAAAAATCTCCTTTATTTTGGGCTTACTTCGTTATAGGCGTTGTGGTTACCGCCGTTTCGGTGGCGTTGATGCCCTTTTGGCAAAACACTAACGTTTTCTTTTCAGACTGGGGCGTAAGGTTTGTTAAAATCGTTATTGCGGTAATGGTTTTGGCGTATGCCTTCTTGTTCTTATTAAAGCGTATTCTTCGCCGTGGCGGTGGGGTTGTTAAAATACTTAGCATAATTGAGTTTTGCGTTTTAATTTTAATTTCGCTCGGCTTAATTTTATCTCAATTTTCAGTTTTCGCGTTAGACGCTTCAAAAATATTAGCGCTCGCGTTTTGGATGCGTGGTACGGTTGAAGTTTTTAGAGCCTTCTATACTGCAAGGTCGGGTTACAAATACCCCGTTTCAAAACTCGTTTTAGCGATAGTACTTTTAAGTTTAGGCGCGTATTTCTTCGGCGCTCCTTTCGTAACTAACGAGCACGTTTTATGGACGGCAACTATTTTCGGCGCAATTTTCGGCGTTATAACCTTTTTACTTGGATTTTTCAAAAAACCTTAAAATCACGGAGCGGTGTTACTACACCGCTTTTACTTTACAAAATTGAAAAATAAGTGTATAATTTTTTTATGCTCAAAATCTCTAAGGTTATTAAAAATCAAATAGGCAGTGAAATAGGTCTTAAAAAAGGCGATGAAATTTTAGCGTTCAACGGCTTTTTGGCGGAAGACATTTTAGACTATTTTTACTACGACGGGCAGGAGTTTTTCACTTTAACCGCAAACACGCGTGACGGCGAAGTTGATTTTGAAATTGAAAAGGATTTTGACGAGAGTTTAGGTTTGGAGTTTTTAAGCGACGGGTTGGAAATTAAAAATTGCCGTAACAGTTGCATTTTTTGTTTCGTTGACCAAATGCCTAAAGGTATGCGCCCCTCACTCTACGTTAAGGATGACGATTATCGCCAAAGTTTTTTGCGCGGTAATTTCGTAACGCTAACTAACGTTACGGATAGAGAGATTGATAGAATTATCCGCTTACAGCTTAGCCCTATCTACGTTTCCGTTCAGGTAACCGACTCTGAAATTAGAAAAAAAATGCTCGGCAATCGTTTTGCGGGGGATATTTTAGAAAAGTTAAAAAAGTTAACTGAAAACGGCATTTTAGTTCACACCCAAGTGGTGTTAGTTCCTTCCGTTAACGACGGCGCTGTTTTAGATAACACCTGCCACGATCTCGTTGCGCTCGGCGACAATATTTGCTCTATCGCAATAGTACCGTGCGGAATAACCAAGTTTAGAGAAAACCTTTATAAAATTGAAGATATCTCTAGCGGTTACGCCCGTTGCGTTATCGAGCAAGTTAAAAATTTAAGTTCCCTTTTAAAAACGGATAAAATAACGCTTGCAGACGAGTTTTATTTGAGGGCTAAACTCCCACTTCCAAGCGGAGATAGTTATAACGGTTATCCGCAAATTGAAAACGGCGTTGGCTTAACCACTAAATTTTTAACCGAACTTAAATCTTCAGTTAAAAAAAGTGATAAAAAGGGCAAATATTTAGTTATAACGGGAACTTCCGCAAGTTCGATAATAGCCGAGCAAATTGAATTTTTAAAAGGCTATATTTCGGGGCTTGACGGTAAAGTTTTGCCCGTTGAAAACGAGTTTTTCGGTAGTACGGTAAACTGCACGGGGCTTCTCGTTGGGCGGGACGTGTTAAACGCCGTTAAAAAAGAGAAAGGGTATGAATATCTCGTTCTCCCGTCCGTTTGCTTAAAGCAAGGGGAAGACGTGTTCTTAGACGGGGTTACCTTAAAAGAAATAGCGAAAGAAACGGGGCTTAAAATTATAATAACCGACGGAACTGGGGAGAGTTTTTTCCACGCGTTTTCGGGCGGTAGCAACGTAAGGATAATAAAATGAGAAAACCAATAGTAGCGGTGGTCGGCAGACCAAACGTTGGCAAATCAACGTTCTTTAACAAAATAACGGGAAAGAAAATTTCCATCGTAAAAGATAAACCTGGCGTTACGCGTGACAGGATTTATTGTGATGCGGAATGGTGCGGAAAGGCTTTCACCGTGATTGACACGGGCGGTATTGAACTTAAGTCTCAAGACGAGATGTGGATGCACATTAAAAAACAAGCGGAAATCGCCGTTGAAACGAGTGACGTTATACTTTTTATGTGTGACGTTAAGGGTGGGCTTACCGCATCGGATATAGAAGTTGCCTCAATGCTTAGAAAGAGCAACAAGCCCATAGTTTTAGCCGTTAACAAACTTGATAACTACGATGAAACTTTGCTTTACGATTATTACGAGTTAGGCTTAGGAACGCCTATCGGTATTTCTTGTGAACAAGGCAAAGGTCTTGGCGACTTGTTAGACGAGATTTGCTCGTATTTTGACGCGGTTGACGTTTCTGAAGATGATGAAACGGTAAAAATTGCAATCGTTGGCAAGCCTAACGCTGGCAAATCAAGTTTAACTAACAAACTTTTAGGCTTTGATAGAACTATCGTTTCTGGAATTGCGGGAACTACTCGCGACGCGATTGACACGCCTTTTACCTACGACGGCAAGAAGTTTACGCTTATAGATACCGCAGGTATTAGAAAGAAAAAATCCGTGCATGAAGACGTTGAGTATTATAGCGTTGTTCGCGCTCTCGGCGCGATTAGGCGCGCTGACGTTTGCTTAGTGGTGGTTGATAGCACCGAGGGTTTAACCGAGCAAGACGTTAAGATACTTGGTTACGTTCATGAACAGGGCAAACCGTCAGTCGTTGTAATGAATAAGTGGGACTTAGTGGAAAAGGATACCTTTACCATTGAAAAATTCCGCAAAAAGTTAGACGCCGACCTTGCGTTTATGGACTATTATAAGTCGGTGTTCATTTCGGCAAAAACAGGTCAACGTGCGGAAAAGATTTTATCGATAGCGCTTGAGTGCTTAGATAACGCAAGGCGCAGAATTTCAACGGGCACGCTCAACGATCTTATCGGCGATGCCGTTCGCACTACCGATCCGCCGACTAAACACGGCAGAAGGCTTAAAATTTACTATACCGTGCAAGACGGGGTTGAACCGCCAACGTTTATAATGTTCGTTAACAACCAAGAACTCATGCACTTTAGTTATAAGAGATTTTTAGAAAATACTATACGAAACGCATTTGATTTTTCAGGAACGCCTATTAAACTTATCGTTAGAGAAAAGGCGGAGGAAGAGGAATAATGACTTTAGGTATGCTTTGGTGGCAGTTTTTATTGCTTGCGATAGGCTCGTATTTAATGGGCAATATAAACTTTGCAATCATAATTTCAAAACTTAAAAAGAAAGATATTAGAACTTTAGGTAGCGGAAACCCAGGCACTCTCAATATGAGCAGAAATTTCGGATTGAAGATTGGGCTTTTAACCTTGGTTTTAGATATTTTTAAAGGCGCAATTCCAACTTTTATCGGTTTTATTATATATAGAAACACATATTTTGTTGGAACGAGTTTGTCTATTGAACTTTTAGCAAAAGTAGGCTGTGGTTTCTTTGCGGTGCTTGGGCACGTTTTCCCCGTGTTTATGAAGTTTAAAGGCGGAAAGGGCATAGCAACCACTATCGGCGTGTTTGCAGTTTGTAACCCCTTAATCGCCGTTATTAGCGGAGCGTGCGCAATACTATTTATTATGCTCACTGAAATCGGCGCGATGGGTTCGTTCATCGCAACAACTCCCGGCGCGGTGGCGGTTTGTTACAGCGTTTACAAGGCGTATATTGAAGTTAGCGTTCCTTCGGTTAGCAACGTTATTTTAGCGATAATAACTAATCTATTAGTAGTTTTGCTAATTGCTCTCACTTGGTATGCTCACCGCAAAAACATCAAGCGTATGCTCACTGAAGAAGAGCATCCAACCAACTGGCTTCAAATGATAAAAGAATCTCGAATAAAGAAAAAGAGCGTTCAAGATAAAAAAGAAGAAACCGTGGAATAATTAAATAAATCCCCCCATATACTGTAGAGTATTCGGGAGGATTTTTTTATGGAAAAGTTCGATATTTATAAGGACGTTGCAAGTAGAACCGACGGTGATATCTACGTGGGCGTCGTTGGCCCGGTAAGAACGGGCAAGTCGACGTTTATCACTAAGTTCTCTGACCTTATGGTAACGCCGAATATTTTAAATAAAGTAAAGCGCCAAATCGCGATTGACGAGTTACCGCAATCTGGATCTGGCAAAACGGTTACTACAACCGAGCCAAAGTTCGTTCCGTCTGAAGCGGTTAAAATTACCTTAAAGGGTAAAGCGCAAGCGAAAGTCAGGCTTATAGATTGCGTTGGTTATATGGTTGACGGCGCGCTCGGAACTACGGAAGACGGGGTTGAACGCCAAGTTAAAACGCCTTGGTTTAACGAGCCTATTCCCTTTACAAAAGCATCTGAAATCGGCACGGAAAAGGTTATTAAAGAGCACTCAACTGTTGGCGTTTTAGTTACCACCGACGGCAGTTTCACCGATATCCCACGGGAAAATTACGTTTTAGCCGAAGAAAGAGTGGTGGCGGATTTAAAAAATTGCCAAAAGCCGTTCGTTATCGTTTTAAACGTTCAAGATGAAAATTCTATAAAGGCAAAGGAACTTGGCGAAGCCTTGACCGACAAGTACGGCGTTAGGGTTATAACTAAAAACCTTTTAACGATAGATGAAAACGGATTTATCGATATTTTAGAAAACTTGCTTATGGAATTTCCGCTCAAGTCATTTGATATTGATATGCCTAAGTGGATGCAAGTTTTACCTTCGGATAACGAGATGATTTCAAACGTTATCGAACGGGTAAAGGACGTTTCAAAGATTGCAACCAAAGTAAAGCACTACAAAATTATTGAAGATGCGCTCTTGCAAGCCGATTGCGTTAACCAAGTGGTAAAATCAAGCGTAAATTTAGGAGAAGGCTTAGCAAAATACGAGTTTACCGTTAAAGACGGGCTGTTTTACAACCTTTTATCAAGTTTATCGGGCGATGAGATAGGCGATGAGTTTGCGCTTATGAGTTACGTTAAGGAATTAAAAACCGCAAAAGAAAATTATAAAAAATTTAAAAACGCCATTTTAGAAGCGGATGAGTTTGGTTACGGCGTTGTTGTGCCGAAAGATTGCGAAATGGAGATTTCTTCGCCTGAAATCGTAAGGCGTGGGAATAGATTTTCCGTTAAAATAAAGGCAAATTCTTATTGCACGCACCTTATAAAAATAGGCGTTTCGGCTGACGTTTCGCCCATATCAGGTAGCGAAAAGCAGTGCAAAGACTTCGTTGAATACTTAAATTCTCAATACGAACAAGACCCCGAAAAAGTGTGGAATACCGATATTTTCGGCAAGAGTTTAAAGTCGCTTGTTGAAGAAGAAATTACGGGCAAAATCAATTCAATGAAGCCAGAAATCAAAAATAAAATGAGAAAAACGGTAACGAAAATAGTAAACGACGGGCGCGGTGGACTTTTATTTATCGTCATTTAAAAAGGGAAGATTTTTTCTTCCTTTTTTGCTTAAAAAAATTCACTCTTGAAAAACGAAAAAACCTATTGTATAATAAATGTAACGGAAACTATCCGAATTAAATTTTAGGAGTACATTTATGGACGTAGACAAAATTAGAAACGTAGCGCTAATAGGTCATAGCGGAGAAGGTAAAACCACGCTTGCAGAAGCAATTTTATTTAATATGAACGTTATTGACCGCCAAGGAAAAGTAGAAGACGGTAACACCGTTATGGATTTCGATCCGCTTGAAACGGCTAAAAAGTCTTCAATTTCACTTGCTTGCGCTTGCGGAGAATATAAAGGGTACAAATTCAACATTATAGACGTACCCGGTTATTACGATTTTGAGAGCGAACTTGCTCAAGCGCTTGCGGTTGCGGACTCTGCAATCATCGTTGCAAGCGCGAGTGGTACGCTTACCGTTGGCACGGAAAGAGCGATTGATTATTGTGTGAAGAGAAAAATTCCCGCAATGCTTTTCATCAACGGATTAGATAAAGATAATTCGGACTTTATAAAAACTGTTAACGCAATTAAACTTAAATACGGGCACAAGATTGCGCCGATGATAGTTCCAAATATGGTTGACGGTAAGATGAAAGGCTTTGTAAAGGTTGCTTACGGCGTTCTTCGCGATTGGGAAAGAAACGAATATCCTATCCCCGATTACTTAAAAGAAGCGTATATGGAAGCAAGGCTCACAGTTTCTGAAGCGGCTGCTGAAAACGATGAAGAACTTATGGAAAAATTCTTCGATACCGGGGCGCTCTCTCCCGAAGAAATTGAAGCAGGCGTAAAAATCGGCATTAACACCTGTTCAACGATAACCGTTTTAGGCGGTAGCGCATATAAAAACCACGGTGTTTACAATCTTATGGATAAGATTATTTCCACTCTTCCAAGCCCTATGGATGCAGGTATTCAAAGAGCGATGGTTGACGGGGAAAAGGTTGCCGTTAAGCCTGACGTTAACGACCAAACGGTTGTTAGAATTTTCAAAACGGTGGTTGACCCATACGTTGGTAGACTTAACTATATTAAAGTAATCTCTGGTAAACTCAAAGCAGGGCAAACCTTAAAGGTTTCAGGCTGGGGCGAAGAAAAGATAAGCGGTATATACACCGTTATCGGCAAGAAGCAAGAAGCCGTTTCCGAACTTTCGGCAGGCGATATCGGCGCTCTTTCTAAACTTGAAAACGCAAGAACGGGCGACACTCTCTTTGAAAAGGTTGACACTAAGTTTAAGGCGTTTGAAATTCCGCCCGCAACCTATAAGCGTTCCGTTTACGCCGCTAAAAAAGGCGAAGAAGATAAGATTTTCGCTGGGCTTAACAAACTTAAAGACGAAGATATTTCCTTTACCGTTGAAAAGAACGCAGATACGGGCGAAATGGTAATTTCGGGCGTTGGCGCAACTCAACTTGAAACGATTAAGAGAAAATTAAAAGCAAAATTCGGCGTTGAAGCGGAACTTAGAAAACCCAAGATTGCTTATAAAGAAACCATCAAGGGTGTTTCTGAAGCCGAAGGTAAACACAAAAAGCAATCTGGTGGCGCAGGTCAATACGGCCACGTTAAAATTAAGTTTGAAGCAGGCGCAGAAGACGGCGTTTACGAGTTTGTTGACGCTACCGTCGGCGGTTCAGTTCCCAAGCAATTTATCCCTGCAGTTGACAAGGGTTTAAGAGAAGCAATCAAAGAAGGCGTGCTTGCGGGCTATCCTCTTCTTAACTTAAAAGCAACGCTTTTCGACGGTAGTTCACACCCCGTTGACAGTAAGGAAGTTGCTTTCGTTTCCGCAGCGAAACTTGCTTACGCTGAAGGCGTTAAGAACGCTAAACCCGTTATTTTAGAACCCGTTATGAAAGTAACGGTTACCGCGCCCGATACTTATCTTGGCGATATTATGGGCGATATGAACAAGCGCCGTGGTAGAATTATCTCCACCGATCAAGACGGGGAAAACAGCATCGTTATTTGCGAAGCGCCCGAAAGCGAAATTTTAGATTACACGGCTGAACTTAGAAGTTTCACTCAAGGTCGTGGTAGATTTACGCAAGAATTTGAAAGGTATGAAGAAGTTCCTTTTGAAGAAACGAGCAAAATTATAGAAGAAGCAAAAAAGGATAAAGAGTAATTATGATATTGAGCGTATGCCCAAACCCGAGTATTGACTGCACGATGGAACTTGAACAGTTGGTCGTTGGTAGGCTTAACAGGGTAAACAACAAAATAGTAACGTATTCGGGCAAAGCGCTCAATTCGGCAATAGGTGTAAAAAGGCTTGGTGGCGATAGTTTCGCCACCGGCTTTATGTACGAAAACGAAGGCAGTTTATTCGTTTCTAACCTTGATAAAGAAGGGGTTAAAAACTCTTTTGTTTGGAATAAAGGCCACGTTAGAACGAATTATAAAATCGTTGATAACCGTTCTATGCTCACCGAGATTAACGATAAGGGCGAAAACGTTTCTAAAGAAAATCAACAAAAACTTTTAAGTTTAGTGGAAACTTTATCTAAAAATGCGTCGGTTGTGATAATGAGCGGTTCGCTCCCAAGCGGAGTTGATGAAGATTTTTATTTCAAACTTGCAAAATCCGTAAACAAATCGGCAAAAATAATAGTGGATACCGAAGGCGAAAAACTCAAAAAGGCGTTGAACGCCAACGTGTTTATGGTAAAGCCAAATTTAAGAGAACTTGAACAAATTGCAAACAAGGAGTTAACTTCGAGAAAAGATATGCTCTTAGCTTGCTATTCTTTAATAGACGCGGGCGCGCAAAACGTGTTGCTTTCTTTGGGTAGAGAAGGGGCGATTTTAACTGACGGAACGGAATCGTATTTTTGCAAAAGCACTTCGGTTGCGGTTAACTCAACCGTTGGCGCAGGCGACAGTATGGTTGCGGCAGCGTCGGTTATGATAGAACAAGGCGAGTCAAAGGCGGAAATACTCAAAAACGCGGTTGCCGCGGGCACAGCGTCAATCACAACGCCGGGAACTAATTTGTTCTATCGCGATAAGTTTGAAGAAATATACGGTAAAATTTCAGTAGTAAAAATATGATTACATTAAAAGACGTAAAAAAGGACGAAGAAGTTAAAGTCCTTATAAAAACGAGCGAAAAGCAAATTGACGCGCTTGCATATACCGAGCACTCGGTAAGGCACGCTTCAATAGTCGCTTCGTGGACGGGTATGATTCTCAAAGAAATCGGCGAGAGCGCAAAACTCGTTCGCCTTGGCGAGATTGCGGGCTATCTTCACGATATCGGCAACTCACTTGCTCGTTACGATCACTCTGGCAGTGGAGCAATTCTTGCCTATAACGTTTTAAAGCGCATGGGTATGAATTACGCTGACGCTGCTGAAATTATGATGGCGATAGGCAATCACGATGAGAAAAACGGCGTTCCCGTAAGCGTCTTAACGTCAGCGCTCATAATCGCCGATAAGTCAGACGTGCATAAATCGAGGGTGCGTGATAAAGTTTTAGATAAAAACACTAACATTCACGATAGGGTAAACTTAGCGGTTAACCGCTCGTTTATTTCCGTCGATAAAGAAAATTTAAGAATTGACACGGTGATTGAAACCGACGATACTATTTGCTCGGTTGCAGATTACTTTGAGATTTACCACTCCCGTATGCTAATGTGCTCAAAAGCCGCCGAACTTCTCGGTTATAAGTACGGTTTGGTTATAAACAATATGCGTATGCTATAATTAAAACTTAAAATCCGAACATACTAAGCGTATGCTCGGATTTTTTAATAAACTCAAAGAGTTTAACGCCTTTAAAAGAAGCAAAAAGAGCGCAACTATGTCTGGCGCGCTCGTGTTTTTTATGCTACTTGGGTTAGTGCCCACGGCATACCTTTTAAGCTTGCTTTTCACTTTTTTCGGCAAGGAACTATCCTTTGCCTTAGACCTTTTAACTATTGAAGAGTTTAATAGCGTTAAAGCTTTTATACTGCAAGCAACCAACAACTTTTCTAATGGTAGAAACGCTTTGGCGGGAGTTCTTGCGGTGTATTCATCGGCAAACTTGTTCGTGCACGTTAAACTCGTTGGCGAAGTTATCTATAACTATAAAAGCCAAAAAACGTTTATCGTGAGAGCTTTGTCTATAATAGGCACGGTGGTTTTGAGTTTGATAACCGTTTTGGGTTTAAGCGTTTACGCGCTCGTATCCATTTGGATAAAGAAAATACTCGGCGGTGTTTTAGGCGGAGCGGTAAGTTTAGTTGCGCTTGCCTTTATATTTTATTTGATAGTTTTGTATATCAACTTGTTTTGTTGCCCGTATAAACTCAACGTTAAAGAAGTAACGGTAGGCAGTGTATATTCTTGCGTTTTAGCAGTCGTGTATACGCTCGTTTTTATCCTTTACGTTAAATACTTTTCTTCCTATACCGAAATTTACGGAAAGATTGCCGTTATCCCAGCGTTTTTTACCTGGCTTTTCGTGTTAATGCGGTGTTTGGTAACGGGCTTTTTAATCAACGCGTTTATGCTCGGTAAAGTTAAAAGGCAAAGCAAAAATCTTGACTTTAAACCGCTTATATAGTAAAATCTATTTAATATAGATTTAGGAGAAAATTATGAAGTGTGTTTTAACCGTTATCGGTAAAGATAAACCGGGTATTATTGCAAAAGTTAGCAATTTGCTCGCTAACAAAAACGTAAATATCGAAGATATTTCTCAAACGATTATGCAATCAACCTTTACTATGATTATGCTTGTAAACATTGAAAATGCAACGGCTACAATGAAAGATTTAAAAGAAGAATTAGTGTCGCTTGGCGAAGAAATCGGCGTTTCCATCCACCTTCAACACGAAGCGGTGTTTGACGCTATGCACAAGGTATAAAAAATGATTAAAACGAGTGAAATTATTGAAACTATAAACATGGTAGACAAAGAGCATTTCGATATCCGTACTATAACTATGGGTATTTCGCTCTTTGGCTGTATTAAAGATACCGCTCGCGATACCGCTAACGCCGTTTACGATCTTATTTGCAGTAGGGGTAAAAACATCGTTAAGGTAGCGAACGACTTATCCGTTGAATACGGCGTTCCCGTTGTAAACAAGCGTGTTTCCGTTACCCCTGCAAGTTTCTTAACGGCAAAATTTATGGGCGAAGAGATTGAAATCGCGCTTGCGCTCGATAAAGCCGCAAAAGAAATCGGCGTTGACTTTATCGGTGGCTATTCGGCGCTCGTTCACAAGTCTATGACGGAAAGTGAAAAGAGTTTTATCCTTTCAATTCCCGAAGTTTTGTCTAAAACGGAAAGGCTTTGTTCGTCGGTTAACGTTGGCTCAACGCGCGCGGGTATCAATATGGATGCCGTTAAACTCGTTGGCGAAGTTGTTAAAAAGGCGGCTGATATCACGAAAGACGGGCTTGGCGCTGCAAAGTTCGTGGCGTTCTGTAACGCCGTTGAAGATAACCCCTTTATGGCAGGCGCTTTCCACGGCGTTGGCGAAGGCGATTGCGTTATCAACGTTGGCGTTTCAGGTCCTGGCGTTGTTCAAAATGCTTTAAAATCAATTCCAAACGCGTCTATAACTGAACTTGCTGAAGTGGTTAAGAAAACGGCGTTTAAGATTACGAGAGTTGGCAACCTTGTGTTAGACGAAGCGTCTAAACGCTTAGGCGCGGAAAGGGGCATTGTTGACTTGTCGCTTGCGCCCACCCCCGTTATCGGCGATAGCGTTGGGCATATTTTGGAAGAAATGGGCTTAGAAGAAGTTGGTTGCCACGGCACTACCGCTTGCTTAGCGCTACTTAACGATGCCGTTAAAAAGGGCGGTGTTATGGCTTGCTCTAACGTTGGCGGTCTTTCGGGCGCGTTTATTCCCGTTAGTGAAGATATCGGTATGATAAACGCTGCGGATAGCGGTTCACTCACTCTTTCTAAACTTGAAGCGATGACTGCGGTTTGCTCCGTTGGTATCGATATGGTTGCAATCCCCGGCGATACTCCCGTTTCAACAATCTCCGCTTTAATTGCAGATGAAATGGCTATCGGTATGGTAAACAACAAAACCACCGCCGTTAGAATTATCCCCGTCCCCAACAAAACCGTTGGCGAATACGTTGAGTTTGGCGGGCTACTCGGTCGCGCACCCATTATGCCGGTGCATAATAAGTCGGCTGAAAAGTTCATAAGTCGTGGTGGGCGTATTCCCGCTCCTATTCACGGAAATAAAAACTAATTCACAACTTTTTACGTTAGTAAAAATCATAACGCGCGAGTAGCGCTCATAACTTAAATAAAAATGCGTAAGATGATTACGCATTTTTTATTTATTTTTCTCATACCTTAATGGTAGGAGATTAGGGTTTTGAATAAAAGAACTTACAATAGGGTTATACTTGAAGCGGAATATATCATCAAACACGGCGCAACGGTTAGAAAAACCGCAAGCGTTTTCGGGGTGGGCAAGTCTACCGTTCATAAAGATATGGTTGAACGTTTAGAGCCGATATCTACTTACCTTTACGAAAAGGTAAAAAAAGTTTTAGAGTTAAACCTTGCCGAGCGCCATATCCGTGGTGGTTTGGCTACCAAGCGTAAATACCAAAAAAGCGTGGACTAACCACGCTTTTTTATTGCTAACCAACAAATGTTTTTTAGTGTGAAAATTTATATATTTTTAAATATATACCAAAAAATATTTGACAAGGGGAACAAGTAAATGTATAATTGTATACAAATATACAAACGTAGTTAAAAAGGAGATTATAGATGCTTAAATTATCTAGTAAAACCAACCTTTTAGAGCAAGAAACTTATAGGTATTCTCTCCAAGATATTAGAGAGCCTAATTTATACCGTGAGATTTATCCTTACGATGAAGTTCCCAAAGTTGTTTTCAACCAACGCCGTTCGCCGATGGATATGCCTGAAAAAATTTGGATAACCGACACTACGATGCGTGACGGGCAACAAGCGGTTGAGCCTTACACCGTTAAGCAGATTGTTGACGTTTATAAACTTATGAGTAAACTTGGCGGTCCTAACGGTATTATTCGCCAAACGGAATTCTTTATTTACAGCAAGAAAGACCGTGAAGCGCTTGATAAGTGCCGTGATCTTGGGCTTAAATTCCCTGAAATCACTTCTTGGATAAGGGCGACTAAGGAAGACTTTAAACTCGTTAAAGAAATGGGTATTAAAGAAACTGGTATACTCGTTAGTTGTTCAGACTATCATATCTTTAAAAAACTCAAGATGAGTAGAAAGGAAGCGCTTGAACACTACCTTTCAATCGTTCAATCGGCGTTTGATGCGGGTATCGTTCCAAGATGCCACTTTGAAGATATAACGAGAGCAGATTTCTACGGTTTCGTTATTCCGTTTATGCACGCCCTTCAAGAACTTTCCGATAAAGCGGGTATTCCCGTTAAGATTAGAGCGTGCGACACGATGGGTTACGGTATACCGTTTTCTGAAACGTCACTCCCAAGAAGCGTTCCGGGTATTATTTACGGTATTAAAAAATACGCTAATATTCCAAGCGAACAAATTGAGTGGCACGGTCATAACGACTTTTATAAAGCCGTTTCCAACGCGACTGCGGCTTGGCTTTACGGCGCAAGCGCGGTTAACTGCTCGCTCCTTGGCATAGGCGAAAGAACTGGTAATATCCCCTTGGAAGCAATGGTTATGGAATACGCTTCGCTCCGCGGTACGTTTGACGGTATGGACCCCACCGTTATTACTGAAATCAAAGAGTATTTTAGAAAAGAAATGGGTTACGTTATTCCGCCTATGACTCCGTTCGTTGGCGACTATTTCAATCAAACGAGAGCAGGTATTCACGCAGACGGACTTTTGAAAGATGAAGAAATTTACAATATCTTTGATACTGGTAAAATTTTAAATAGACCTGCAACGGTAACTATTTCAAAAACGTCAGGCCTTGCGGGTATTGCTTACTGGATTAACAGCTACTATAAACTTGCTGGTACTTCAAGAGAAGTTGACAAAAAGAGTGATTTAGTCGTTAAAATCAAAGAGTGGGTTGACCAAGAATACGAAAACGAACGCCAAACTTCCATTTCAACGGGCGAACTTATCGAACTTGTTGAAAAGTATTCGGATATTAGATTATAAGGAAAAGAGAAATGACACAAGTAAAGTTTACTTCGCGAGCCGATGCGGTTTTCGATAGGCTTGAAAACGAAATACTCACCGGCGTTTATAAAAAAGGTGACGTTATAACCGAGAGTGAAATTTCAACCAAACTTTCCGTTTCAAGAACTCCCGTTAGGGAAGCGATGCGCCGTTTGGAGCAAGAAGACCTTATTAAAGAAATGCCCAAAGGCCACGTTGTTGTTGGAATTTCGCAAGAAGATATTTTGGATATTTACGATATCCGCATTAAAATCGAAGGGGACGTTTGTAGGCGTTGCGCTGAAAACGTTACCGAAGAAGAACTAAGCAAAATGCGAGAAGCAGTTGAACTTCAAGAGTTTTACACGCTTAAAAATCACGCCGATAAGTTAAAGGGAACGGATAGCGTTTTCCATGAACTTATCTACGCAAATTCGGGTAGCGAAATTTATCAATCGATTTTGTCAACTCTTCATAGAAAAGTTCAACTTTGCCGTAAAACGAGTTTTTCGGGTAGCGATAGGGCTAAACAAGCGGTAAAAGAGCACCGTGAAATTTTAACGGCTATTGAAAATCGTGACGGGGAAAAGGCAAAAATGCTTATGGAACTTCACATTGCTAACGCTAAAAATAATATTGAAAAATTAAAATAGGTATTACTATGGGACTTACTATTGCTCAAAAAATTATTAAAAATCACTTAGTTTCGGGCGAAATGATTCAAGGCTCGGAAATCTCTCTTAAAATTGACCAAACCTTAACTCAAGACGCGACTGGCACTATGGCTTATCTTGAGTTTGAAACGATGGGGTTAAAGCGTGTTAAAACTGAACGCTCCGTTGCTTATATCGACCACAACACCCTTCAATGCGGCTACGAAAATGCAGACGATCATCGCTATATTCAAACGGTTGCTAAAAAGCACGGCATTTATTTTTCTCGCCCCGGTAACGGCATTTGCCACCAAGTTCATCTTGAACGTTTTGGAAAACCTGGTAAAACCTTAATCGGCTCTGATAGCCACACTCCAACGGGTGGCGGTATCGGTATGCTTGCGTTTGGCGCTGGCGGGCTTGACGTTGCAGTTGCTATGGGCGGTGGCGCTTACTTTATCACTATGCCCAAAATGTATAAGGTTAACCTTACGGGTAAACTTTCTCCGTTCGTTACCGCTAAAGACGTAAGTTTAGAAATCCTTAGAATTTTATCCGTTAAAGGCGGTGTTGGCGCGATTATCGAGTGGGGTGGCGAAGGTGTTAAAACCCTTTCCGTTCCAGAACGCGCAACGATCACTAATATGGGCACGGAACTTGGCGCAACAACGTCAATTTTCCCGTCGGACGAAATCACGGAAGAATTTTTAAGAGCGCAAGGCAGAGCGGAAGACTATATTCCCTTAGAAAGCGACGAAGATGCCGTTTACGATAAGATTATCGATATCAACTTATCCGAACTTACGCCCCTTATTGCTTGTCCGCACAGCCCCGATAACGTGGTTGAAGTTTCTTCGCTTAAAGGCGTTAAAGTAAACCAAGTTTGCGTTGGCTCTTGCACAAACTCATCACTTCAAGACCTTTTAAAAGTTGCCGCTTTATTAAAGGGCAAAAAGATCAGTGACGACGTTTCTATGTCCGTTTCCCCAGGCTCTAAGCAAGTTTTACAAATGCTTACCAAGTGCGGTGCGCTTAACGATATTATAGCGTCGGGCGCGAGAATACTTGAGTGCGCGTGCGGTCCTTGTATCGGAATGGGCTTCTCGCCAAACTCCGCAGGCGTTAGCCTTAGAACTTTCAACAGAAACTTTTTAGGTAGAAGCGGAACGAAAGACGCTGGCGTTTATCTCGTTTCTCCCGAAACCGCCGTTGCTGCGGCTATCTTTGGCGAAATAACCGATCCAAGACTTCTTGGCAAGGAAGCCGAAATCAAAATGCCCAAAGTTTTTGATATTGACGATAGCGCCGTTATTGCGCCCGCAAGCGAATTTGAAGCGGAAAACTTGGAAGTTTTGCGCGGACCTAACATTAAACCTTTCCCCGAAACCAAACCGCTTTGTAACGAAATTGACGTTACGGTTGGCTTAAAAGTTGGCGATAACATAACCACCGACCATATTATGCCCGCAGGCGCGAAAATTCTTCTTTACCGCTCGAATATCCCTTTCCTTTCTAAGTTCTGTTTCTCAGTCGTTGATGAAAAGTTTAGTGAAAGGGCGCTTGAATTAAAGTCTAGCGTTATCGTTGGTGGAGATAACTACGGTCAAGGATCTTCTCGTGAACACGCTGCGCTCGTTCCTTTATACTTGGGCGTTAAAGCGGTTATCGCAAAGAGTTTTGCTCGTATTCACGTTGCAAACCTTATAAACGCAGGTATTATTCCTTTAACCTTTAAAAACGCAAGCGACTATGAAGATATTTTACAAGGCGATAAACTTTCGCTCAAAGATTTGTTTAGCGGTTTTGAAAATGGCGAAGTAACGCTCGTTAACCAAACTAGCGGTAAAGAATTTAAACTTTCTTGTTCGTTTACCGATAGGCAAATTAAAATCTTAAAAGCAGGCGGATTACTTGCTTACACCAAGGAGAGCAATTAACTTTATGGAAAAGATTAAAATGACAACACCGCTCGTCGAGATGGACGGCGATGAAATGACCAGAATTATTTGGCAAGAGATTAAAGACGAACTTATTCTTCCCTTCGTTGATTTAAAGACGGAATATTACGATTTGGGGCTCGTTAATCGTGACGCAACTAACGATAAAGTTACCGTTGACAGTGCAAACGCCACTAAAAAATACGGCGTTGCCGTAAAGTGCGCCACGATAACCCCTAACAAGCAAAGGATGAGCGAATATAACCTTAAAGAAATGTGGAAAAGCCCTAACGGTACGATTAGAGCAATCTTAGACGGAACGGTTTTTAGAGCGCCCATAACTTTGCCGATTATAAAGCCCGCCGTTAAAACTTGGGTTGAGCCTATCACTATTGCCCGCCACGCTTACGGTGACGTGTATAAGGCAACTGAAATGCGCGTTCCCAAGGGTAAAGCGGAAATCGTGTTTACTGACGAAAACGGCGTGGAAACTCGTGAAACCGTTTACGATTTTGAGTGCGACGGCGTGTTCCAAGGTCAATACAATAAAGATAGTTCGATAAAATCTTTTGCTCGTTCTTGCTTTAACTATGCGGTTGACAAAAAGCAAAGTTTGTGGTTTTCTACCAAAGATACAATTTCTAAAAAGTACGACCAAACCTTTAAACTTATCTTTGAAGAAATTTACGAAAACGAATACAAAACTAAATTTACTGAACTTGGAATTGAGTATTTCTACACGCTTATCGACGATGCCGTTGCAAGAGTAATTCGCAGTAAAGGCGGTTTTATATGGGCGCTTAAAAACTACGATGGTGACGTTATGAGCGATATGGTTTCCACCGCGTTTGGCTCGCTCGCTATGATGACTTCAGTTCTCGTTTCCCCCGACGGTAACTTTGAATACGAAGCGGCTCACGGCACTGTAACTCGCCACTACTATAAGTACTTAAACGGCGAAAAGACTTCAACCAACCCCATGGCTACCATTTACGCTTGGACTGGCGCGCTCAAAAAACGTGGCGAACTTGATGATCTTCCCGATCTTATCTCGTTTGGCGAAAAACTTGAAACGGCTTGCATTAACACGCTTATGAGCGGTGTTATGACTAAGGACTTAGTTAACTTAACCGACGGCTCTGTTGAAGTAAAACCAGTTTTAACATCTGAATTTATAAGTGAAATTAGAAAGAACTTGGAAGCAATTTTATAATAAAAAAAGAACTCGCAATCAAGCGAGTTCTTTTAATTTAAAATTTAATGCCTTGTAAAATAAGGTCTTGGGCTTTTTTAATTTGCTTAGGCGATAACTCGGTGGGGAGAGTGTTTTCTTTTATACCGATAGCGCAAGCAGTACCAACGCCTTCACCCATCGCCATACAGATAGGCATAACTCTATAACTGCTGTGAGCGTAATGGTCGCCAGAGATACAGCGACCTGCAACGAGCAAGTTTTTAACGCCCTCAGGGATAAACGCTCCGTAAGGAATAGTGTACGTTCCGCCTTTTTCAACGGGTTTGGTGGAAATGTTTTCAACCTTGCCGTTGGGGTTGTGAACGCCAAAACAGTAGTCCGCCATAGGTACGAGCCAGTCGCTAAACTTTCTTCCTTCTTGAACGTCAAGATAACTCATCTCGTATTTTCCTTTAATTCTACGGCTCTCTCTTGCGCCCGCGTAAACGCCAGACGTGATAGCATAGCAGTTTTCATAGCCAACGGCGTTTTCCCTTAAGAAATTGATAATTTGCGGTATTTGACGGCGAGCCTCGATTTCCGCTCTCGTAACGTCAAAAACGTTAGTAGCGTCAACGTCGATAACGTTAGTCATATTGCAATACGCCGTGTTTGGCTCTAACGCTTCAACCAAAATAATAAGCCCAACGGGGAAGGAAATTCTACCGTCGGCAAGGTATTTTTGCATTTGCTCCATAAGGAAAGGGTTGTGCCTTGCCGAAGCAAACTCCGCGCGAGTGGTATCAACACCGCCTATCATAAGTTCAACGGTCATAGGTTGAGTGCGCCCGTCTTCTTCACGCCCCATTGAAAAGGGAACGCCAGATAAATAAGCAACGTCACCGTCACCAGTTGCGTCGATAAAAGTTTTAGCGTAAACTTTAATTTCGCCGGACTTGGTTGCGAGCGAAACGGAAGTTATCATATCTCCGCTTTTTTCAACGCCAACGGCTAAGGAGTGAAGTAAAATATCAACGCCTTTTTTTGTGAGCATATCAATATAGAGCGGTTTGAGCGATTCGGGGGAGAAGATTTTTCTTCCGCTTGCCGTTTTTTTAGAAGTTTTATCAAAAACGTAACTAAAAATTGAACTTTGCGCGTTACCGCACCAAACGTTAAGTAAGCCGTTCGTGCTCATACCGCCGGGAACACCGTCTTTATCAACGAGCAAAACTTTTGCGCCTAAGCGACTTGCCGAGATTGCCGAAGTTATTCCAGCAGGGCCACCGCCGATAACGCAAATATCGTAATTTAAAACTTTATTCATAAAACACCTTTGCTTATTTTATGCAAAAAGCGAAGTTTTTTTAATTCTTCGCTTTTTATTTTAGTATTATTCAGTAGTGTAGTTATCAAAGTAACCTTGGATATAAACGATAGGAGTACCTTTGTCGCCAGAACCCGAAGTTAAGTCGCAAAGTGAGCCTATAAGGTCGGTAAGTCTACGTGGAGTAGTTCCTTCGCTTATCATATTGCCAACAAGGTCAGCATCTTTTTTCTGAATCTTTTCGTTAATTGCCTTTTTGAGTTCTTCGCCTGAAAGATTAGCAAAGTCGTTATCGGCAAGGTATTTAAGTTTAAGTTCGTTGGGAGTGCCTTCTAAACCTTTGGTATACGCTGGGGAAACAACGGGGTCTGCAAGTTCCCAAATTTTACCAACGGGGTCTTTAAACGCACCGTCACCATAAACCATAACTTCAACGTGTTTACCAGTTTTCTCTAAAACGAGCGCTTGAATATCTTCAACTAACTTTTGGCAATCTCTTGGGAAAAGTTTAATACTATCTTCAGTTGCCTTATTAGAGCCGAGAAGACCGTAATTTTCATTGTAACCGCCGTTTGGGTTAGAACGAAGAATTTCATCCATACCGAAAACTCTTTCAGCGCCTGCGTTTAATAAAAGGCGCTTAGTTCTAAAGCGAGTGTGAATATCGCAGTTGAGAACGTTTTTAGTATATTTTAAGATAGCGCGCGGATCGTTAGCGAAGATAATTTCGCACTCAGCGCCTTGTTCTTTGATAAGGTTGCCGTAGTACTCAACGTAATCAACGCCTGTGAAACGATGCTTGGAATAGCCGAAAAGTTCACGGTATTTAGACAAGGTCAAAACGTCGGTAAACGGGTTGATACCGTGTTCGTCAAGCATATCGTAAGTAACCAAATGGTTGCCAACTTCATCAGACGGGTAAGAAAGCATTAAAACGATTTTCTTAGCGCCTTTTGCAATACCCTTTAAGCAGATTGCAAAACGGTTACGGCTAAGTATCGGGAAAATAACGCCAACGGTATCACCGCCGAACTTTTCCTTAACGTCATTAGCGATATCGTCAACGGTAGCGTAATTGCCTTGCGCTCTTGCAACGATAGATTCCGTCATAGCGATAATATCGCGGTCACGAACGGCAAAACCATCTTCCTTTGCCGCTTCTAAAACGGAATTGGTAACGATTTTAACTAAATCATCGCCACTGCGGATAATAGGTGCTCTAACGCCTCTTGAAATTGTGCCAACCATACGGCTCATAGTAATATCTCCTTCGTTTTGCTATTTTGCCATAGCAAAAACACACGATATATTATACTGCATATCCTATTATTTTGTAAATTATTTTGAAATAAAAAATTTATATTTTTTAAAAAAATAAAAAAGGACGGGGCTTCCGTCCTTTTAATTTTAACGTTTTTAGATAACTCTAACTTTAATAACGCCGTCAATAGCGTTGAGCATAGAAACGATTTCGCCACTTACTTCGTTTACGTCTAAAATAGAGTAAGCGTAGTTTCCACGGCTTGCGTTTATAAAGTTTTCAATGTTAACGTGCTTTTCGCCGAGAACACCCGAGAATTGAGCAATCATATTCGCTTTGTTTAAGTGGCAAATAGTAATTCTGTGAGCGGTTGTTCTAGGAGAAGAGCAACGGGGGTAGTTAACGCTGTTGTTGATATTGCCGTTTTCGATAAAGTCTTTAAGTTCTTTTGCAGCCATAACAGCGCAGTTGTCTTCCGCTTCGGGGGTAGACGCGCCAAGGTGAGGAGTTAATACAACGCCTTCTTCACCGATAAGTTCATCGGACGGGAAGTCGCAGAAATATCTGCCGAGTTTACCGCTTTTTAGCGCGGATAAAACTGCTTGATTGTCAACGAGTTCACCGCGCGCGCAGTTGATAATAACAGCGCCGTCTTTCATTTCGGCAATTTTTGCTTCACTTATCATCTTGTCGTTATCTTTAGTGTAGGGAACGTGAATAGTTATGTAGTCGCAAGATTTGTAAAGTTCGTCAATATCGCTTGTGATTTCAACGGCTCTTGATAAGTGGAGAGCGTTGTTAACGGAAAGATAAGGGTCGTAACCTAAAACTTCCATACCGAGAGCAACGGCGGAGTTGGCAACCTTGTAACCGATTGCGCCAAGACCGATAACGCCGAGTTTCTTGCCTAAAATTTCTCTACCAACGAAGGCTTTTTTGCCCTTTTCAACTTGTTTAGAAATATTTTCAGTGCCTTTTAAGGTTTTAACCCACTCGATAGCGGGAACGATTTTTCTCGAACCTAATAAGAGGGCGGATAAAACGAGTTCGTTAACGGCGTTAGCGTTAGCGCCGGGGGTGTTGAAAACAACAACGCCTTGTTCAGCGTATTTATCGCAGGGGATATTGTTAACGCCTGCGCCCGCTCTTGCAACTGCAAGAACGCTTTCGGGCATAGCGTATTCGTGCATATCGAAACTTCTAACTAAAATGCCGATGGGATTTTCAGTAGTTTCTTTAACTTGGTAATTACCGCCAAGCACGTCTTCAACTAACGGGCTTATTGGGTTAAGTCTTAAAATGTCAATCATAGTATTTATCCTTATTTATTTTCAAGTTCAAATTTTTTCATAAATTCGATGAGAGCCTTAACGCCTTCAACGGGCATAGCGTTATAAATACTTGCTCTCATACCGCCAACGAGCCTGTGACCTTTTAAGGAAACGAAGCCGTTTGCAGTTGCTTCTTTAACGAACTTAGCGTCAAGTTCTTCGCTACCGGTTACGAACGGAACGTTCATAATTGAACGGTCTTTAACGTTAACGTAATTTTTGTAAAGGGAAGAATTGTCGATAAAGTCGTATAAAAGACCTGCTTTATATTCGTTGATTTCTTGAATAGCTTTAACACCGCCAAGCGCTTTGAGCCATCTGAACACGAGCATAGAAACGTAGATTGAAAAACACGGTGGAGTGTTGTATAAACTGTCGTTTTTAGCGTGGATAGCGTAGTTGAGCATAGTGGGGCAAGCGGGAAGAGCGTTGCCGAGTAAATCTTTTCTAACGATAACGATAGTTACGCCTGCTGGAGCGATGTTCTTTTGCGCGCCTGCATAGATAACGCCAAACTTAGAAACGTCAACTTCTTCGCTTAAAATGTTCGAACTCATATCCGCAACGAGCGGAGCTTTCGTGGTTGGGAATTTTGTAAATCTTGAACCGAAGATGGTGTTGTTTGAAGTTAAGTGAACGTAATCAGCGTCAGCGGAAAATTCAATCTTGTCAACGTCGGGAATATAAGTAAAGTTTTTATCCTTGGAAGACGCAACGATTTTTGCTTCGCCGTATTTCATACCTTCTTCTTGTGCTTTTCCAGCAAAGTTACCGGTAACGATATAGTCGGCTTTTCCAGTTTTCATAAGGTTTAAGGGAACTGCCGCAAACTGTTGCGACGCTCCGCCTTGAACGAATAAAACTGCGTAGTCTTCGGGAATATTCATAAGTTCGCGAAGAAGGGCGTTCGCCTCGTCGTTAACAGCCATAAAGGTTTTTGTTCTATGGCTCATTTCGGTGATACTCATACCGGAATTGCCGTAGTCAAGCATTTCCGCTTGCGCTTGCTTTAATACTTCAAGTGGAAGAGTTGAAGGGCCTGCTGAAAAGTTATAAACTCTACTCATTATATTTCTCCTTATAGTTCAAAGGTTTTTTATCTTATTTAACGCTAAATAAGAGTTTTGCGTAAGACGGGTAAGGCCAGTACTTCTCGTCGGTTAAAGTTTCAGCCTTGTCTGCGCTTGCTCTTAAAAGTTCCATGCACGGAAGAATCTCGTCTTTAATAAAGAACGCCAAAGCCTTGCTATCGCTAATGGAGTTAGACTTTATAACGAGATTTTCAAGTTTTTCAGTAAAATTGAACACTTCGTCGCTAAGCGTGGAAAGAGTGGCGGCAAGTTTTAAGTCAACCGATGCGTTTATACCCGCGTTTAACTTTAAAGTTGCAGTGCCTAACACGTCTTTCGAATAGTTGTTGATAGCGGGGAAAATGTTCTTTCTCGCCATGTCAATCATAGTGAGCGCTTCGATTTTAACTATTCTTGAATAGTTATCGAGCATAACTCTCTCAATGGCGTGAAGTTCGGTTTCGGATAAAACCTTGTGTTTTTTGAATAATTCAACGTTCTTATCAAGCGTGTAAGAAATAACCGCTTCGGGCGTGGTTTTAAGGTTTTTAAGCCCACGCTTTTCGGCTTCACGAACCCACTCGTCTGAATAGTTGTTGCCGTTAAATACGATTCTTTCGTGATTTTTAACGGTATCGGCAACGATATCGTGCACCGTTTTTGTGATATTTGAACTGTTTTCAAGTTCCTTGGCAAAAAGATCTAAACTTTCCGCCACCGCCGTGTTTAAAACGACGTTACAGTCGGCGATTGAATCGTTAGAGCCAACCATACGGAATTCAAACTTGTTACCCGTGAACGCCAAGGGCGAAGTTCTATTTCTATCAGTCGCATCCTTAGGTAAGGGCGGAAGGATTTTTGCGCCTAAGCGCATAACCGTTTTATCGGCGTGATAAGTGTCGTTATTGATAAACGCCTTTAACGCTCCAAGCAAATCGTCGCCTAAGAAAACGGAGATGATTGCGGGCGGGGCTTCGTGCGCGCCTAAGCGGTGGTCGTTACCTGCGCTCGCTACAGACGCTCTCAAAACGTCTTGATAATCGTCAACCGCTTTTAAGATTGCCGATAAGAAAAGAATAAATTGCAAGTTTTCAGCGGGGGTTTCACCCGGATCTAAAAGGTTAACTCCGCTATCTGTCACGAGTGACCAGTTATTGTGTTTACCCGAGCCGTTAACGCCTTTGAAAGGCTTTTCCGCAAGAAGACAAACAAGGCCGTGGCGCTCTGCAATCTTCTTCATAAGTTCCATAGTGATTTGGTTATGGTCGGTTGCCGTGTTAACGAAAGTGAAAACGGGCGCAAGCTCGTGTTGAGCGGGCGCTGCTTCGTTATGCTCGGTTTTTGCTAAAACGCCGAGTTTCCAAAGTTCCCTATTTAAACTTTCCATAAACGACTTAACTCTCGGCTTGATTGCGCCGAAATAATGGTCGCCAAGTTCTTGGCCCTTGGGAGCGTTTGCGCCGAAAAGCGTTCTACCCGTGAACACTAAGTCTTCACGCTTTAACGCCGTTTCTCTATCGATTAAGAAATATTCTTGTTCCGCGCCAACGGTAACGTGAACGCTCTTAACGTCCGTCTTACCTAAAAGGTGCAAAACTTTAACTGCTTTTTTGTTGAGCGTTTCAAGCGAGCGGATAAGCGGGGTTTTTTTATCGAGCGCTTCACCGCTGAACGAACAAAACGCCGTGGGAATACAAAGGGTGTTATCCTTAATAAAAGCGTAACTCGACGGGTCCCACGCAGTATAGCCCCTTGCTTCAAAAGTTTCTCTAATACCGCCGTTAGGGAAGGAAGATGCGTCCGGCTCGCCTTTGATAAGCGCCTTACCGCTAAATTCCATAATAACACCGCCACCTTTAACGGGCGCGATAAAACTATCGTGCTTTTCCGCGGTGATACCGGTCATGGGTTGAAACCAGTGAGTATAGTGCGTTGCGCCCTTGGAAATAGCCCAATCCTTCATCGCGTCCGCCACTTCTTGCGCTACTGCAAAGTCAAGCGGTTCGTTCTCGTTAACCGCTTTTTTAAGTGAACGATAAACGTCCGGCGAGAGCGCGGACTTCATTGCTTTTTCGTTAAATACGTTTTCGGCGAAAATTTCGGGAATACTCATCTTTGGAAAACCCCTGTAAAATAATACCTTTAATTATAATTAAAGTTTTAGCCTTTGTCAACTAAACGAAAGGGGCAAAACCGCAAAATTAAAGATTGTTATAAACTAACTTTACTTCGCATAAAAATAACTATGCAAAAAATCTTTTCCTTTAAAATAAAACTGATAGCGGTTATTTCGTGCGTTATTTTGTGCGCGCTCGCAATAACTGGCGTTTTTGCCGTTAAAACTTTTAACGAGAGCAAGGTTTTAACCGTGGTTATAGACGCTGGGCACGGCGGTATAGACGGTGGCGCAAGCGGTGTTAACACGGGCGTTAGAGAAAGCGATATAAACCTTCTTATTGCTAAGGAACTAAAAAAGCATTACGAAAACGCTGGGTTTAACGTAGTTATGGTTAGAGAGAGTGACGTGGGGCTTTACGGCGATGAGTCTAAGGGTTTTAAACTTCGCGACCTTGAAAAAAGAGTGGAAATAATAAACGGTTGCGGAGGTGATTTTTTAGTTTCGGTTCACTTAAACGTTTATTCTTCTCCGTCAAGGCGGGGCGCTCAGGCTTTTTACAAAAAAGGGGATAAACACGGGGAAATTTTGGCTAAAAAAATTCAAGGCAGAATTAACGGCTTGGGTGTAGTTCCAAGGCTGTACGACGCGCTCCATGGAGATTATTACTTGCTCAATAATAGCAAAATTCCGTCCGTTATAGTCGAGTGTGGTTTTTTATCAAGCCCCGAAGATGAAAAACTGCTTATAAGCAGTAGTTATCGCGAGCAAATTGCAAGCGCAATATACAGCGGTTCGTTAGATGCGCTCGTATCTTTTAATTGACCTATCTCCCTTGCTTTTTTAGGGAGATTTTTTTGGTTTATTATAGTTGATAATTATATTTTGATATGCTATAATAAAATCGTATATGTTCAATTTTAACGACAAGCTTTCAAAAAACACGGCAAGAAATTTAAGCCCCATAACTTTAGCGTTCGTGGGCGATGCCGTTTATACCCTTTTCGTAAGGGAAAAGATAGTGTTTCAAAGCGACCTTAAAGGCTCGGAACTCAATAGGCGTACTTCTTTAGAAGTAAAGGCTTCGGCTCAGGCTAAGTTTATCGACAAGATAATGCCACTTTTAACTGAAGAAGAAGTTGATATTTATAAGCGAGCAAGGAACACAAAAAAGAACACGCGGGCAAAGTCTGCAAGCGTTTGCGAGTACAATAAGTCAACGGGTTTTGAAGCGCTCGTTGGGTATCTCTACTTGATAGGCGAAACGGATAGGCTTAATTTTTTATTGAACGAAGGTGAAGAAAATGAAGATAATGGGTAAAAACGCCGTTTCTGAACTTATCAAAACGGACAAGACGGTAGATAAAATTTTAGTTCAAAACGGTCTTCGTGACGACGAGTCGAGAAAACTTGTTAAAGATGCGAAAAACCGCGGTTATAAAGTTCAGTTTGCAGAAAAGGCTGTGCTTGATAAAGAGTGTGAATCGAAACGCCACCAAGGCTTTATTGCGTTCACTTCAGATTTTAAATACACCGAGTTTGAAGACCTTTTGTCAGGCCTTAGCGAAAACGCCTTCTTAGTGGTGGCGGACGGGATTGAAGATCCGCACAATTTGGGAAGTATTATAAGGGTTTGCGAGTGCGCCGGCGTTGAAGGTTTAGTTATCGGCAAGCACCGTAGCGCGCAGGTGACCGACGCTGTTATGAGAATAAGCGAAGGTAGCGCAAATCATCTCAAAATTGCAAGAGTTGTTAACATTAACACCGCCGTTGAAAAGATTAAAGAAGCGGGGCTTTGGACTTTCGCTTTGGAACTTGGCGGTAGCGATATTTATAAAACCGACCTTAAAGGTAAACTTTGTTTAGTTATCGGCGGGGAAGATACGGGTGTTAACAAACTTACCAAGCAAAAGTGCGATGGGGTTATTACTATTCCTATGAGTGGAAAGGTTAACTCTTTAAACGCTTCGGTTGCGCTTGGGGTTGGTGTGTTTGAAGCGGTTAGACAAAGAAGTTTATGAAAAGTTTAACTGACGAGCAACTCGTTGAACTTTACCACCAAGGTAAAGAAGACGCGTTTAACGAACTTTATTCAAGATATATAGGTTTAGTAAAGTATTTCTGCCGTAACCTATATCTTATCGGCGCGGAAGAAGTTGACTTAGTTCAAGAAGGTATGCTCGGTTTTATTAAAGCCGTTAACGGATATAAAGAGGGGCAGTCTTCCTTTAAAACTTATCTTACCGCTTGCGTTAGGTCAAGTTTGTTTACCGCGGTTAAAAAATATTCGGGGCTTAAAAGTTCACCGCTAAACGGTAGCGTTAAACTTGAAACGCTTGACGGGTTGGGGGTTTTTTCTCCACCGCCCGAAGATCAAATTCTTATAAACGAGAGTGGAAACGAACTCACGGCTAAGATTTATTCAAATCTTTCTAAGTTTGAAAAACTCGTTTTAAAATATTATCTTGAAGGGTACGGATACTTAGAAATTGCAGACAAAACGGGTAAAGACGTAAAGTCCGTTGGCAACGCCCTTTCAAGATGCAGGAACAAAATTATTAAACGTTTGGGAGATTAAAATGGCATATCTCGCGCTATATAGGCGTTTTCGCCCGTCGGATTTTAGCACCGTTATCGGGCAAGACGCGATTGTTAAAACGCTTACAAACCAAATAATGACCGATAAGATAGGGCACGCCTATCTCTTTTGCGGTGCAAGGGGCACAGGCAAAACTTCGCTTGCCAAAATTTTTGCAAAAGCCGTTAACTGCTTAGATAGTAAAAATGGTTCGCCTTGCGGTAAGTGCGAAGCGTGCAAAGCCCTTCAAGACCCGTCTAACGTTGACGTTATCGAGATGGACGCCGCTTCCAACAACAAGGTTGAAAATATTAGAGATATTCGTGAGAGCGTTCAATATCCACCCGTTAGCGTTAAGTATAAAGTTTACATTATAGACGAAGTTCACATGCTCACAACCGAAGCGTTCAACGCTTTGCTTAAAACGCTTGAAGAACCGCCTAAGCACGCTATATTTATTCTTGCAACAACCGAATCTCATAAACTCCCCGCAACCATTTTGTCGCGCTGTATGAGATTTGATTTTAAACTTATTCCCACTAAAAAAATCGCCGAACTAATCTGTGGAATTTATGATGAAATCGGCAAAAAGTATGACGTTGAAGCCGTTAATTTAATAGCAAAATCAGGTGAAGGAAGCGTGCGTGACGCGCTCTCCGTTGCAGACCTTTGCGTATCGTTCGGCAACGAAAAACTGACCTATAGCGACGTTTTAACCGTTTTAGGCTCAACGGATCTTAATAAGATTGACGCGCTTATGAAAGCGGTTTTTGCAGGCGATACGGGTAGCGTTTTATCTTTTACTGACGAACTTTCTTCGCTTGGCAAATCAATAGGTTTATTGTCTAAAGATTTAGTTAATTATCTTAGGGATATTGCCGTTGTTAAAACTTCTAAAAACGCAAAAGATATTTTAGCGCTCCCTGAAGATAGATACGCCGTTATGAAATCGCTTGCAAGCGAAGTTGACGAGCATAGAATTCTTAGATGCATTGAAATTTTATCTTCTATTGAAAACTCGCTTAGGTATTCAACTCAGCCGAGAGCGGTTTTGGAAACTGCGCTTATAAAAGCGACTATGCCCGAAAACGATTATAATATAGACGCGCTTTTGGCAAGGGTTAAAGCGTTGGAAGAAAAACTTGCAAAGTATGAAAACGGCGCGCCGCAAAAAGTGGTTGAAAAAATCGTTGAAGTTGAAAAAGTGGTTGAAAAGGTTATTGAAAAGCCCGTTGAAAAGCCGATAGAAAAGCCGATAGAAAAGCCTATTGAAGTTAAAAAACCGATAGTTGATGATTTTGGTTTAGTTCCCCCACCGGAAGAAGAATTTACGCCCATTATTCCCGAGCCTCAAAAGGTTGAACGAAAAGTTGCTGAAAAACCCGTCGTAACGGTTGACGCAAGCCGTGTTTGGGGCGGAATTGTTAGAAAACTTAGAAAAGCGCCCGGTAAAACTATACTTTGGGTCGCTTGCCAAGAGATGACTGCAACGGTAGAAAACGGCGAACTTACCATTTTCGTTTCGAGCGAAAACGAGAAAAAACTTGTTACCAGCAAGGATAATCTCGATACTTTATATTCGCTTTCTAACGAGTTTGGTGTGCAAAACATTAAAGTAATAAACGGTAAAGCCGAAAATACGGCTAATCCCGAAGAAATAGCAAAGGCGTTTTTTCAAGACGCTTTGAAGATTAAAAAGGAGAACTGATATGGCAGGATACGGACGTGGCGGTTTCGGCGGTTTCGGCGGCGGAAATATGCAACAACTTATGAAACAAGCGCAAAAAATGCAAGCGGAAATGCAAAAGGCTCAAGAAGAACTTGAAAATGCGGAAATTGAAGGCGTTGCTCAAGGCGATGCCGTTGTCGTTACGATGAACGGCAAAAAAATCGTTTCTTCAATCTCAATAAATCCCGATTACGTTGACGTTGACGATATTGAAATGCTTGAAGATTTAATAGTCGTTGCTTTGAACGACGGTTATAAGAAAGCCGATGAAATGAACAAGAAAATCAATCCCGCTGGGGGCTTAATCTAATAAAATGAGTAATTTTATCGAACCTATCGGCAAACTCGTTAATTCTTTTACCAAACTTCCTGGCGTTGGCACTAAAACCGCTCAACGCTTTGCGTATAAGATTATTGATATGAGTGAAGAAGAAGCCTTAGCGTTTGCCGAAAGCGTTATAAATTGCAAAAAGAAAATCCGCTATTGTAAAATTTGCGGAAATTATACGGATAGTGATATTTGTTCTATTTGCGCAACGAGAAAGTCAGACGTTATTTGCGTTGTAAAAGAGCCTAAAGATATTTTCGCTATGGAAAAAGTTCACGAGTTTTCGGGTGTTTACCACGTTTTACACGGCACGCTCAAACCGAGTGAAAACGTTGGACCTAAAGACTTGAACGTTGAAGGCTTAGTTGAACGCATAAAGTTGGGTGGCGTTAAAGAAGTTATTATGGCAACCAACCCCGATTACGACGGGGAGATTACTGCTATGTATCTTTCAAGCGTAATAAAACCCCTTGGCGTAAAAGTAACTCGCCTTGCTCACGGTATACCCATCGGTAGCGATATAGAATATACCGATGAAGTAACCTTGTCAAGAGCGCTTACCGATAGAAAGGAACTTTAATGGAAAGGCTTGACAAAGCGTTTTCTTCGTGCAAACTTTACTCTCGCTCGGAGATAACTAAAATCATAAAACAAAAGCGCGTTACCGTTGACGGTGTGGTTGTTAACAAACCCGATTTTAAAGTGGACGTTTCCCTTCAAGATATCCGTGTTGACGGGGAGAAGGTAACCTTTCAAAAATACGCTTATATTATGTTAAACAAGCCCTATGGGGTGGTTTCCGCCACTGAAGACGGTAGGGATAAGACCGTTATCGACCTTTTGCCAAAAGAGTTTAAAAGGGAAGGTTTATTCCCCGTTGGCAGGCTTGATAAAGATACCGTTGGGCTTGTTATTTTAACTGACGACGGGATTTCCGCGCATAAACTTTTAGCGCCTAAAACCCACGCCGAAAAGGTTTATTATTTTGAAACTGCGGATAACGTTTTAGAAGAAACGGCAAGAGAAATTGAACGTGGCGTTTTGTTAAAGGACGGGTATTTAACTAAGCCTTGCAAGGTAAAACTTTTATCTGAAAATAGTGGCGAAATAACTTTAACGGAAGGAAAGTATCACGAGATAAAGCGAATTTTCGGCGCGAAAGGGAACAAGATAACCTATCTTAAAAGGATAGAGTTTGCAAGAATTAAACTTGATAAAGATTTAAGTGAAGGCGAGTGCCGTTACTTGACGGAATCTGAACAAAGCCTTTTTACCAAATAAAAGGCTTTTATATTACGAAATTATACGGGAGAAAATATGCAATCGATAATTTTGCAAAAAAAACTTAGCGTAAAAAAGCATTACGACGTTATCGTTGCCGGCGGTGGCGTTGCTGGTTGCGCTGCGGCGGTTACCATAGCAAAGCGTGGTAAAAGCGTTTTGCTACTTGAAAAGTCTAATATATTAGGCGGTCTTGCAACGCTTGGGCTTATAAATTATTTCGTTCCTATGTGTAACGGTAGGGGCAAGCAAATTATTTTCGGCTTAGCGGAAAAATGGCTTAGAGATAGCGCTAAATACGGGTGGGATACTATCCCTAACGAGTGGAAATACGGCGAGCCAAAAGAGTATACTGAAAAGAGATATACTCAACGCTATTCCCCCTATATTTTCTCTATGCAATTAACTGAAGAAGTTATATCAAGCGGAGCGCAAGTTTTATTTGACGTTATCGCCACCGAGCCCGTTATGGACGGAAAGGTTATAAAAGGCGTTGTGACTCAAAGCAAAGGCGGAACTGAATATTACACTTGTTCCGTGTTTATCGACGTTACTGGCGACTGTGACGTTTTGCGCGCAGGCGGTATTCCCACAAAAGCGGGCAAGAACTACTATATGTATATGGGTAAAGTCGTTTCGCTTGAAACTTGCAAAACGGCAATAGAAGCTGGTGATATAGGAAAAGCGTTCACTGGTTACTGCGGTGGTAGCGTTAACTTGTTTGGCGATAATCAACCTATAGATATACCTTTATGGTCTGGTCTTTCGTGTGAAGACGTTACCGACTATATCGTGAGAAATCAACGCGATTTTTTTAACCGCATTAAACAAACTGATAGAAAAACGAGAGAAGTTGCAATGCTTCCGCTAATGCCTCAGTTTAGAACTACTTGCCATCTTGACGGCGATTACACCTTTACCGTAAACGACGCGTACAAGCATTTTGACGATTCTATTTGCGCCGTAAACGATTTTGAACACCGTGATCACTTGTTTGAAGTTCCGCTTAGAAGTATTTGTAGAAGTGATTATCCAAACGTTTTAACAGCGGGGCGTAGCGCGTGTGGCGAAGGTTACGGCTGGGATATTTTAAGGGTTATTCCGCCCGCAATCTTAACTGGGCAAGCGGCGGGCGAAGTTGCCGTTATGAGTATTGAAGATAAAGTAGGCGTTGCTGACGTTAACATTAAAAAACTTCAATCGATTTTAGAAAGTGATAATATTATGGTTCACTTCCCCGATGAATACGTTCCAGAAGATAAAACCGTAATTATTCACGGCAAGTGTTCCAACGGTCATTTTTAATCCGTTATTTCGGGCATTATGCATCGTTTCTACTTAGCCTATAGACTTCGATGACCAACAAGGTCTATCTCAGCCTATAGTCTTCGTGAGCCTTGCCTAATACCCAAACTAACGTCTTAAAATTGTTGTAATAGGCTATGAGAGGATAGTTAAATTCCGTACAAGGAGTACGCGTACTTTGGCTATAATGCCCGCCTTGCTTGTTTCTAACGTCTTAAAATAGTTGTAATAGGCAAATAAAGAAAACATCCACAACGCTACCAAAGGTAGCATATAACGTTGGCAACGCCAACATATCACTCGGCAACGCCGAATACCACTTACCGTAAGGTAAATACCACTTTACGCTTTGCGTAAAATCTCACTTGCCGTTAGGCAAATTTAACGTTAATTATGGATAAAACATACGATTTAAACTTGGGCAGTTGGGGCCCGTATAATAAAGAATACGCAGGTATTTTAAATATCGCCGATAAAGAAAGGGGTACTACTTTTAACGTGGAACTTTTTCCAGGGTATTTTAGAAGAAGCGTTATGGCTTCAACTTTATTAGTTGACGGCGGTGTTAAACCTTGGAGCGCAAATTCTTCAAGAACAAACTTTACTTACCGCTACGAACTTGAGTGGAAAGATAAAGTTTACGTTGACGTTAACTACAACGTTTCAAACGATAAGCGCGTTGATATTAAATGTAATTTCGTTAACCATAGCGAAATTGAGCAGTCTTTAAATATCAATCTTTGCGCCTCACTCCAACCGATAAAAGAGTGTTTAGGCCCTGTGTTTTTGCGCTATAAACCCATAATAAAGCCAAAACTTTTAGGTAGTACCAAAAAGATAAACGCTCTTGATTACAAAGACATAAAAACTTCTCAAACTATTGCAAGCGGTGGTTTTTACCTTGGCGAAGGCAACGAAAAAAACGTTTCGTCTATCGGATCAACGGCGCTTGTTGGCAGTTATTTTTATAATGAAAATCACTTTGTTTCATATAACTTAAACGGCGAACAAATTTCTTCTTTCGGCGTTAGATACAAAGCCGAAAAAGATTTAATTTTAAAGGCGATAATTGATAAAAAGGAATTTAAACTTCCGCTTAAAAAATGCGACGAGTTTACTTATTTTGGTATTGAAATCCCTAAAATATCGGCTTATAGCCTAACTTTTATCCCAAACGGCGCAGTAACTTTAGACTCTGTTTGCTTTGGCGATAATGCAAGGTGTGTTGAGTTTGAAACGCATCCGTTTAACTTTGAACCAAAGCGAACGGTGTGTGGTGTTTCAGATGGCGTTACCGACCAGCCTATTATTTCAAGCTATAAAGAGTGCTTAAAACTATATTACGAAAGTGTTAACAAAACGTATATTATAAAGTGGGATTATCCCGTTAGTTTAATTCGCCGTTTTTACTGCGACGATATAGGAAATATGCTTTGTTATCGCGCGCAAGACCACGTTAATCACTGGTGGCGTGGGGTTGGAAATAGCGTTTACGATAACGTTTTATCAAGCCCCATATTTTTAAAACCTAACGAAGAAAAAACAATCACCTTTACTATTTTTGAAGATGATGAAGAAACTCCTTACGTTGATAATTTTGAAAAGCCTATCCTTGAAGATAACGAGTATGCTTTTTCAAACGCTTTAACAAAGGCAAACCTTTATTTAAACACCGTTTATCCTATTTATTCTCGCAAAACTTTTATCCGCCACAACACCCCTGGGCGTTTTTGGAACTGCTTATACACTTGGGATAGCGGTTTAATAGGCGTTGGGCTTGGCTCGGAAAGTTTTGAAGGCGGGTTTGATAATTTAACGGCGTATTTAACGCCGATTGGCGATAAGCATAGCCCGTGCATTTTTGCAGGCTCAACCGTTCCAACCCAAGTTTTACTTTATAAATACCTTTTTGATAAATATCCAACTAAGCGTGAAAAGTTAAAAGAAATTTATCCTTCAGTAAAGCAAATTTTTGATTTCTATAAAGGGCTTTCAGATGAACTTTCCTTTAAAACTGGTTTAGCAAGCGCGTGGAAGTATAACTATAATAGCGGTGGTTGGGATGATTATCCCCCGCAAAAGTATTTAGCGTTATCAAATCGCAAAAACGGCAAGGAAAATTATCAAAACACAGTTCCCGTAATAACGTCAACTTTCACAGTTTTAATAGCCAAAATTTTGCGTGAAATAGCTAATTATTTCGGTTTTGAAAACGAATACGACGAGTATATTGAAAAAACGGCTTTATCGATAGAAACCAACCTATGGAACGATAAAACGGGATATTATTCCTATCTCGTACACGACGATCAAGGGAACGCTAAAGAGTTTTTATCTTATCGTGACGGTAGCGACTATAACCTTGGGTTTGACGGGGTTTATCCGATAATTGCAGGCGTATCTTCAAATGATAGAAGAAAGCGCGTTATTAAAAACGTTAAAACGGGCTTGCTTACTAAATACGGCATTTCCGCTGTTGACGTTCGCGCAAGTTATTTTTCAAAAACGGGTTACTGGAACGGCTCGGTTTGGGTTCCACACGGCTGGATACTTTGGAATTCCCTTTTAGATCAAGGCGAAATAGACCTTGCAAGCGATATAGCCAAAGCCTACCTTGACAAGTGGGCGAAAGAAGTTAATGAAACTTATTGCTTATTCGAGCATTTTATGCTCTATAGCGGCAGGGGCGCAGGCTATCATAATTTTAGTGGGCTTTCTTCGCCTATGCTTGATTTTTATAACGCCTACTACAAAGGTGGCAACGTTTCTTGCGGGTTTGAAACGATTATAATTTCAAACACCGAAAACGAAATTGAGTATAGAACTGAACGAGATAACGCCTTCCTTTTAATCGTAACGGATAAAGAAAGTTTTATCGTGAACGGCAAAGAAAGAAAAGCGATAAAATCGTTTGGCAAGGCAAAATACCTACCTATTGAAAAAGGTAACGGTAAAATTTTGATAAAATAAAAAGAGTTGAGCGGTTTGCTCAACTCTTTTATTTAGCAATAAATTAGTCAACTTCGTAATCAACGGCGATTGAAGATTCCATTTTTTCGTGCATATATTTTTTAACAACGTTAACGTGGTATTCGTTTTTTTGGTATTCTTCAAGTTTTTTAAGGTCTTCCACAACAACTTGTAAAATAAGGTCGTAAGAACGGGGAGTGTCTAAAACGTTTTGCCCAACTTCGATTCCCCAAATTTGCGGAACTTTAGTTATCATTGAAAGTAAAACGTTGGTTGCCTTTTCCTTAGCATCGTCGCTATTATCTTTAAGCTTAAAACATACTACGTGTTTAATCATAATATTCTCCTTTACCAGTCTTGGCGGTCGCTAATTTTAATATCGTCGTAATACTCAAAGTATTTGGACTTAAACTTAGCCGTTTCCGCTCTTGCTTTTTGTTTTTTTATTTGTTCTTTTTTAATTTCTTCCGCCGTTTTTTCGGTGGTCTTTTTAATTTCAGTTTCGTTTTTCATACTTAGTTTTCAAATATACCATTAACACCGCAATATCCGCTGGGCTAACGCCTGAAATTCTCTGCGCTTGGTCAAGGTTTAAAGGCTTAATATCGCCAAGTTTTTGCCTTGCTTCAAGCCTAAGCCCGTCAATAGACGAGTAGTCGATATCGGTTGGTAATTCCTTGTCTTTAAGTTTTTGCGCTCTCTCTATAGCGTCAAGTTCCTTTTTGATATAGCCTTCGTATCTAACGTCAGTTTCGGCAGTTTCAAGAAGATCGTTAGGGGCGTAATCAAAAGCGCTGAAACGCTCTTTAATATCTTTAATTTTAATACCGCGCCTAATCATATCCGCGTAAGAAAGCGGAGATAAAACTTCGCCCGGCGTTCTTTCTTCAACAAAGGGTTTCGCGTCTTTATACGGAACAACCGTTTTAAGTTCTTCTTGAATTTTTTGTTCAAGATTTCGCCTTATAAGGTAGTTTTCCCATCTTTCATCGGTTACTAAGCCGAATTCTCTACCGATGGGCGTGAGCCTTGAATCAGTGTTGTCTTGGCGGAGAATTAAGCGGTATTCCGCGCGGGAAGTCATCATGCGGTAAGGCTCGTTAGTCCCCTTAGTTACAAGATCGTCAATAAGCACGCCAGTGTAGCCTTGGTTTCTGCCAAGAATAAGCGGCGCTTTATTTTGAAGATACATGCTTGCGTTAAGCCCTGCAATAAGGCCTTGAACGGCTGCTTCTTCATAACCGCTTGTTCCGTTGATTTGCCCTGCGGTAAACAAGCCTTTAACCTTTTTAAATTCTAAGGTGGGAAGAAGGTCTAAACTGTCAATACAATCGTATTCGATAGCGTACGCGTATCTCATAAACTTGCAGTTTTCAAAGCCTTCGATCGAGCGGTACATTTCTTCTTGAACGTCAATCGGCATGGAAGAAGACATGCCTTGAACGTAAACTTCGTTAGTGTCAAGCCCTTCGGGTTCTAAGAAGATTTGGTGGCGTTCCTTATCTTCAAATCTTACGACTTTCGTTTCAATTGACGGGCAGTATCTTGGGCCAGTGGTCGTGATAAAGCCGTTGTATAAAGGGGAACGGTCAAGGTTTTTAAGGATAATTTCGTGCGTTTTTTGGTTGGTGTAACCAAGATAGCACGGCTTTTTGTTTTCAGGAAGTTTTGGGGTAAGGTAGGAAAAGGGGTAAATATCGTCTTCCCCGGGTTGGATTGAGAACTTTGAAAAGTCAATCGTTCTCTTGTCAATTCTTGCGGGAGTTCCCGTTTTAAAGCGCCTTACTTTAAAGCCGAGTTTTATTAAACTATCGGTAAGTTTAGTTGCGTTTTGAAAGCCTGAAGGGCCTGCAAACTGCTTGTAGTCGCCAGAGATTATATCGCTGTTTAAGTAAACGCCAGTTGCAACAACCACAGTTTTGCACTCAAACAAACTGTTATAGTTGGTAACAACGCCGGTAACCTTTTCGCCGTCGGTCAAAATCTCGGTTGCTTCGCATTGAACGATAGTGAGATTTTCAGTGTTTTCAAGCGTTTTTTTCATTTCGCGGTGGTAAAGGTTTTTATCCGCTTGCGCGCGAAGTGATTGAACGGCAACGCCTTTACCACGGTTGAGCATTTTGATTTGGAGCATTGTTTTATCAATGTTAACGCCCATTTCACCGCCTAACGCATCAAGCTCGCGAACGAGATGACCTTTTGCCGTTCCGCCGATTGACGGGTTGCACGCCATAAACGCAATATTGTCTAAATTGATTGTCATAAGCGCTGTTTTTTGACCGGTGCGGGCTAAGGCAAGCGCGGCTTCGCAACCTGCGTGCCCTGCGCCTATAACTACCGCATCGTAAGCGCTTTTAAGAATGTAATCTTGCATATTATTTCTTTAAAATTAAGTTTTTAATATCGTTTACTTCGGTGGCGAAAGTGTCGCTAATTCTAATAAGTTCGTTAACCTTATCGCGAGAGTGAATAATCGTTGCGTAATTTTTTCCGCCGAGCGCTTGACCGATAGTAACGAGCGGAATTGACATAAGTTCCGTCATAAGATAAGCGCAAATTTGCCTTGGCTCAACGAGTTCTTTATTTCTCTTTTTGGAAGTAAGGTCAGATTTTTTAATTTTGTAATACTTACAAACGGTGTCGATTATAGACGACGTGGTAATGGTTTCCTTAACGTCAGGCTGAGCGCTGTCTTTAAGCGCTTCAACGGCAAGTTCAAGGGTTGGTTGTTGTTCGTGAAGGAGTGCTGAGAATAAAACTTTATTGAGCATACCTTCCAAACTTCTAACGTTATCGTCTGACTTTTCAGCGATGTAAGTTGCCACGTCAAGCCCAACGATTTGCTTTTTAAGTTCGGCTTTCTTTTGAACGATTGCAATCTTAGTTTCAATATCCGGCGGAAGAACTTGCGCCTTTAAACCGCCTTCAAAACGGGTGCGTAAGCGCTCGTCTAAAAGTTCAATTTCCTTAGGTTCACAGTCGGCAGATAGTACGATTTGCTTGTTCGCGCCGTAAAGTTCGTTAAAGGTGTGGAAAAACTCTTCTTGAGTTGATTGTTTTTTAGATAAAAACTGAACGTCGTCAACGATTAAAATATCAACGTTTCTATACCTGTTTCTAAGCGATTTTCCCTCTTGAGAGTAGGCTTTACCCGAACGGATATTTTCAATAAGATCAGTCATAAACTTTTCGCAAGTAGCGTATAAAACCTTCTTTTTGGGTTGGGTTTTATTAACGTAATTTGCGATAGAGTGCATTATGTGGGTTTTACCAAGACCTGAAGCGCCGTAGATAAAGAGGGGGTTGTAGTTATTGCCCGGATCTTCCGCAACTGCTTTTGAAGCAGCGTAAAGATAGCGGTTTGAGTTGCCCACTACGAAGTTATCAAAAGTGTAATTAGGGTCGATCGGCAAACTTTCAATCTTAGTTTCATTTTGGCTGTCAGCCTTAGTGGAAACGTATTCAGACGGGTCAGTTCCAACGAAAATTTCAATATCGGTTACGATAGAATTTGCGCGCTTAAAAGCGGTTAAGAGTTTAGGCTTAACCGTGCCAAGATTTAAAAATTCCGCATCGCTTGCCTTTTTAGTCATTAAAACGATGGTTTTATCGCATAAATCGATTGGTTTTAAATTTTTAACGTGTTGGTCAAAAGTGAATTTTGAAAATATCTTTTCAAGTTCAGGAAGCGCCGACTTCCAAATAATTTCGTAACTTTGCATAAATTTATTACCCTTGTTTACCGTTTATCTTGTATTTTTTCTCAACTTAGTGTATAATGAGTTTATTATATAATAAAAAGTTCTAAAAATCAACAGTTTGAAATGCACATTAAAAAACTAACTTTACAAAACTTTCGCAACTATGAAAACGCTATTTTCGAGTTTAGCGATGGAATAAACGTTTTAGTCGGCGATAACGCTCAAGGCAAAACCAACTGCGCCGAAGCCGTGTTTTATCTTTGCACGGGCTATTCCCCAAGGGCGGGGAAAGACCGTCAAGTTGTAAAATACGGGCAAAAATCGGCTAAAATTAGCGGTGTTTGCAACTCGCGTTACGGGCTTACCGAAGTTGAAATCAACTTCTTGCTTTCTAAGAAAGACGTTTTTGTTAACGGCGTAAAACTAGGTAAAATAGGCGAACTTATGGGCAATATAAACTCGGTGTTTTTTAACCCCGGGGAACTTAAACTCGTTCAACAAAGCCCTGAAGATAGGCGAAGGTTTATGGATATATCCATATCGCAAATGGATAAAAGTTATTTCTACACCCTTCAAAAGTATCGCAAAATCTTAGAGCAACGAAACGACCTTTTAAAGAGTGAAGATAGGGAAACTATCGACCAAACGTTACCGCTTTGGGATAGAGAACTTGCAATTTCGGGCGTTGAAATTATAAACAAGCGCAACGAATTTATTAGTAAAATTTATCCGCACGCTCAAAAAATTCACTCGTATATTACGGGCGGTGGCGAACTTGAACTTACCTTGGAAACCCCGCATTACACGGGCGGTGGCGTTGATGAACTTATCAGCGAATACGCATCTCGCGTTGAAAAGGATATAATCTTGGGCTACACAACGGTTGGCCCGCACCGCAACGATATAAAGATTAAAGTTGACGGGGAAGACGTGAGAGTTTACGGCTCTCAAGGTCAACAAAGAACGGTTGCGCTATCGCTTAAACTTGCGGAAGTTGAAGTGTTTCACGAAGCGTTTAACGAATACCCCGTTTTGATACTTGACGATGCTCTTTCCGAACTCGATATTAAGAGAAGAAACCGCCTTATAGACTTGATTTCGGGCTTCCAAACGATAATAACGTTAACCGAAATTCCAGAAGAATTGAAGGGCGTTAACGCCAAGATTTTTAAAATTGAACAAGGAAAAATATGGTGAGCGAAAGCCCACCATATTTTAAATTCTGCCGTATAATTTATTGATATAATAATAGTATTTTTCGTCAACTGTTTCAATGGCGTTTTCAGTAATTCTAAACGCCCAGTTGTTTTTGGGAATACCCGGGGTGTTAAGCCTTGTATCCGCGCCGTATTTCAAAATATCTTGAATAGGAAATACCGTAAGGTTAGCGGGGGATAAAAGCATGCCCTTGATAACGTTATCGTAACACTCGTTCCATTTATCCCTTTCAACGCCAAAGTAATCGGTTATCTTGTTTTTAATTTCATCGCTACTTTCCCAAACGAAACCAAGAAGGGTGTTGTTGTCGTGTGTGCCTGTGTATGCGATAGAGTTGTTTTCGTAGTTATGGGGAAGGTGTGGGGAGTTTTCTTCGCTGATAAAACCAAACTGCAAAACCTTCATACCGGGGAAACCGCTCTTTTTAACGAGAGTTCTAACTTCATCGGTAATAAGCCCCAAGTCTTCTGCGATAACGGTAAAGTCGCCAAGTGATTTTTTGATTTCGTTAATAAACGGAAGGCGTGGGCCTTTTTTCCATTTGCCGTTCTTAGCCGTTTTTTCAGTGGGCTTTATGGCAAAGTAATCTTGAAAGGCTCTAAAATGGTCAATCCTAACCCCGTCAAAGAGTTTTTTATGGAAATCAATACGGCGTTTCCACCAAGTATAGCCGTTTTGCTTCATTTTGTTCCAGTTATAAAGCGGGTTGCCCCAAAGTTGACCGTCTTTTGAAAAATAGTCGGGCGGAACGCCTGCAACGAGAGTGGGTTTTCCGTTTTTATCAAGCAAGAACTCGTTTTTATTGTAGAAAAGGTCGCTACTATCGTAGTCAACGTAGATAGGCATATCGCCGATAATCTTAACGCCTTTTGAGTTGGCGTAATTTTTAATCTCAAACCACTCGGTAAAAAATTCGTACTGAACAAATTTCCAAACGTTAAAAGCGTTTTGGTCGGGAGTGAAAATAGTCCAGTCGCTATGCGCTTTGTTTTGGTTGGCGGTTTTTAGCGCCATAAACTCGCAAAATGCAAGCGTTTCGGGAAATTCTTCAAAGAACTTATCCATTTTGTTAAAATCTTTGAAGTTTTTTGATGCTTTTTCAAGGAGTGAAAACCTTTCCTTTTTAAGCCTATCAAACTCGCAAAGATACGGTGAGTTTTGTTTAGCCCCGTCTAAATCGGCTTTTGAGATATAGCCTTTTTTATAAAGGGTTGGAAGGTCTATAAAATAGGGGTTACCACTAAACGCCCCGAACGATTTGTAAGGCGAATTGCACTCGTCTGGCAAACAAAAGGGGAGAACTTGCCAGTAAGAAAAACCGCTATCCGACAAAAAGTCGATAAATTCTTTTGCTTCGCTACCAAAACTGCCGATTGAATAGTCGCCGTAAAGCGAAGATATATGCATTAAAATTCCACTTGCTCTTTTCATAGTAATAGTTTAGCACAAAAAAAGCAGTTTTACAACTGCTTTTTTAATTATAAATCTTCGTGAAAGTAAGCGTTGGTGAACGCCATTTTGCCTTTAAGGTCGGTAACGGTAAGCCTAAAGAAAACGCCTTTGTCGCTCGATACGTCAAACGACGCTTCAGTTAAAGGTACACCGTCTTTCATTGTTGCGATAGCGCAGTTTTTTGAATATCTTGTTAAAACGATTCTTTGAGCCTCAGAGCATTTAATATAAACTTTATTGTCTTCAACGTAAAGCTCGTGAATTTCAGGTCCTTCACTCGCATATAAATCTCCTTTAAGCATAGCGTCAGTAATCGACTTATAGGTTAATTTTTCTGCCTTTATCATAGTCCAACAAACACCGCTATCGGAGTAAACTGAGTCAAGCGGAACGCGGTTGTGGTTATCGTCGCCTGCGATAGCGAGAATCTTTTTGCCTTGGCGGAGTAGATCGTCGTAGGGGCGGATAGCGTAATCATCGTAACCGTTGATAATTCCTGAGCCGTTCATAATTTCAAGGGCGTTCATGCCTTCGTAACCAGAATAAAGCGAATAGTCTTCTCTTGACCAACCGGGGTGGTTGTACGTTACGAAAAAGCCTTTTTCTCTGCCTTCTCTCATCATGCGGGAAATACAGTACTGATCGTACCAACGTTCAAAATCGGGCTCGTTTTCATCAAACTTTCCAAGGTGGCGAAGGTGGTTGTTACCGATAATGTATTTTGATCTATGCCAAAATGGTTGAATTTCGTTATCTGGATCAAGCCCTATAAAGTTTAAGTGGCACTCGTGCCTAAACGGCCAAGACTTAGCAGGTCTATCCTTTTCCCAAAATTCAACTTCAAAACCGTTGAGCGCAACGAAGTTTTCATCGGTTAAATGCTGGTGGCAAACCATAAGGTCGTGATCGGTATAGGCAACTACTGAATAGCCTAATTTTAAATAATGCTCTTTAACTTGTTCGGGGGTAAGTTGTCCGTCTGAAAAGGTGGTGTGGCAGTGAAGGTTTGCCTTGTAAAAAGTTCCCACGTTAGAAATTAAATATTTTCTCATTGAAGTTTCTCCTTAAAGGTCAATATCTTCGGGGTAATAAGCGTTGGTGCACGCCTTTTTACCGTCAAGTCCAACAACCGTAATTCTAAAATATCCGTGGTCTTTAGAAAGCGTAAATTCCGCGCTTGTTACGGGCAACCCGTCTTCACTAAGTTTGATATGCGCTTTTCTTGCGTTATAGTTAACTTTTATCGCTTGAGCGTTTGAGCATTTTATCTTCAAAACGCCGTCTTCAACGTAAAGCTCGTGAATTTCAGGGCCTTCCGAACAGTAGAAGTTTCCTTTCTCTAAATTTTCGATAATCGACTTATAGGTAAGGTTTTCCGCTTTAATAACAGTCCAGTAAACGCCGAGGCTATCAAACCAGTGATTATCGTCCGCACCGATGCAGTAGATTTTTTTGCCACCGCGCAAAAGATCGTCGTAAACGGAGGGATTATAGTCTAAACATCCGTTTTCTATTGAGCCGTTGAACATTTCAAAAGCGTCCATACCGTCGTAAAGCATATAGTTCGAGTAGTTTTCATTAGACCAAGTAGGGTGGTTATAGGTTACGAAAAAACCGAGTTGTTTAGCTTTTTTCATAACGTAATTTATGCACTTTTTATCGTACCAACGCTCAAAGTTTAAGTCGGGGTCGTTCACGTCGTACTTAACGAGTTTTTTTGCTTCTAAATTTCCGATAACGTATTTTGTTTGGTGGAAAAACGGTTGAAGTTCCATTTTTTCATCTTTTGCAATAAAACAAATATGGCACTCTTTAACCCTTTCCCAAGGCGTCTTGTTTTCATAGCAATCGTAAATATCTGCAAACTCCATTTCAAAGCCGTTAAGGGCTAAAAAACTATCGTCGGTTAAATCGTTATGCGGAATAAAAACGTCGTGATCGGTGAATGCTACTATCGAATAGCCTTTTTCCTTATAAAGTTGTTTGATTTGGTCTGGGGTGTGCCCGCCGTCTGAAAGGGTGGTGTGGCAGTGAAGGTTTGCCTTGTAAAAATTACCCTTTTCCGAGATTAAGTATTTTTTCATATTATTCTCCGCTGAACGTTGATAAACGTTCAAGTTCTCTAAATTTGCCGTTAAGGTTGGTAAGTTCTTGATACGAGCCTTGCTCAACGATTTTTCCGTTTTCTAAAACTACGATTAAATCGGCGTTTCTAATAGTTGAAAGTCTGTGCGCAACTATAAAAGTAGTCCTCTCTTTAGATGCGTTTTCTATTGCTTTTTGTATGTGATACTCAGAAACGTTATCGAGCGCGGAAGTCGCCTCGTCAAGTATTAAAATAGAAGGTCTTCTAATAAGCGCTCTTGCAATAGAAACGCGCTGTTTTTGTCCGCCCGAAAGTTTATCGCCGTGCTCACCGACTTGGGTGTTTAAACCGTTTGGAAACTGCGGTAAAAATTCGGATATAGCAGCATCGTCAATCGCTCGTTTAAGTTCTTCCTCGGTGTAGTGCGATAAGCCGTAAGTAATGTTTTCTTTAATAGTTCCCGAAAAGAGTATAGTGTTTTGCGGAACTACCGATAAAAACTTCCTATAGGTTTGTTTTGGCATATCTTCAAGCGGTTTTCCGTCCACTAAAATACTGCCTTTAGTTGGTGTTAAAAGCCCTATAATAAGGTTGATAATCGTGCTTTTACCCGAGCCCGACGGACCTACGAAAGCAACCGTTTGACCTGCTTTTACTTTTAAATTTAAATCGGTTATAACGTGCTTATCGGAGTTGGGATATTCGTAAGAAACGTTGATAAACTCAAAGTTTCCCTTAATGCCGGGAACGGGAAGTTTGCCGTCGTCATGCTCAAGTTCGTCTGCCTTCATAATTTCGGAGAGAGAGCGAACTGATTCCGCGCCTGAAATTAAGTTTGGAACGATATTCGTAATTGCAAGTATGGCGTTTGTAACGGAAGTAAATAGCGATTGAAATAGTACCACTTCGCCAACGGTCAATATGCCCTTGATTGCTAAAAACACGCAGAAGAACAAGCATAGCATAGAAACTATTTGACCAGCCGCCCACAAAATTGAGCCGAAAAACATTGTTGCTTTATCGAGTTTAAGCCCTGCTTGAGTGGTTGCTTCAATCTTTTGGTCAACGCTCGTTGCTTCTTGAGAAAGTAGCCCGTGCGCTTTGGTGACGGACATCATTTGAATAGCCGTTGTAATTTTAGCGGATAAGTTCTCGTTTTCTTTTCTAAACGCCGAACTTCTCGTTCTAATTTGTTTTCTAAGTAGCCTAACGATTATAACGTTTACGGGAACTGCTACTACGAAAAATAGAAGAACGATAGGGTTTTTAAGCGCTGCAATGCCAACGGATACCGTCGCTGATATAATGTGCGGAATAAGCCCGTTTATAAGAACGCGATAGTAGTTTTCAAGGCTTTCCATATCGCGAAGGAATTTAGATTGCAAAACGCCTTCTTCAATCTCTTTATGGTAAGTTATCGATAGGCGTTGAAGTTTTCTAATAAGCGTTGATTTAACTTTGGCGGTAGTTGTACGAATAGTTCTATTCATAACGCGCCCACGCCAAGTGGTAAACGGAACGTTTAATATGCAAGACGTTATTATTATAGCGCCGCTTACAATAATCTTTAAAACAAACCCGTCTGGCTGAAGGGTAACAAGGTCAATAATTTCCGCGGTGAAAAGCGGAATAATCCAGATAGGCAGATTTTGAAAGATGAGCAAAACGGTTATGTAGATAATGTTTTTAACGTCTTTTTTAAGTAGCTTTGAAATAAAGCCTTGTTTCTTAGGCGTTTGCCCGTCAAACAATTTTTCAATCTCTAAAAGAGAGTGTTCAAGGTCGAGTTTTTCTAAGTGTTCTTTTTTATGTCCGTCCATAAGAATATTCTCCCTATTGATAGTGGTAGTATACCATTTAAAAATACCCATTTCAACAAAAAACGAAAAATTTTTCAACTTTTTTAACGACAGTTAAAATATGTTGTAAAATTGATAAAAATCCTTGAAAAATGCGTAGTTTGTATGTATAATATAAGTATATTATTTTTTAGAAGGTGCATTATGAATAAAAACAAAGTTAAAGTTCCTTTTTTTGAAATCGGCCCAAAATCTTATCTTTACGGCGATGATATTTTAGACCTTGCTATCGCTGCTGATAAAGCAAGTGAAAAGTACGGCGTTGATATAATTTTTACAACCCCTATTATCGATATTAGAAGGGTTAGAGAAGCAACCAAGCATATTCATGTTTTCGCTCCGCATATGGACCCTATCGTTCCGGGTCGGGGCTTAGCGGATATTTTACCCGAATCTTTAATCGCTGCGGGGGCGGACGGGGTTATGCTTAACCACGTTGAAAAACCTTTAACTTTTGAAGTTTTAGCGGATACTATCAAGCGCGCGGAAGAAGTTGGGCTTACCACTATCGTTTGCGCGGACTCACTTGCGGACGCGTCAAAAATAGCAACCCTTAACCCCGATATTATCGTTGCAGAGCCATCTGAACTTATCGGCACGGGCGTTTCCGTTGGTGAAGAATACGTTGCCGCTGCAACCAAATCGGTAAAAGACGTGAATGAGAATATTTTAGTTCTCACCGCCGCAGGCATCTCTAACGGGGAAGACGTTTATAATACCATTATCGCCGGCGCTGACGCTACTGGTTCGTCTTCCGGCGTTGCAAAAGCGAAAGATAGACCCGCTATGGTTGACGAAATGATTAAAGCAGTTAGAAAGGCGTACGACGAACGCCACGGTAAATAATATGAAATATTTGTTAGGTGTTGATATCGGCACAACTTCGCTTAAAGCGTGCGTGTTTGATGAAAACGGCGTTGAATATAAATCGGCAACTAAGTCTTATACGTTAATCACCGAAGGCGAAAGAGTTGAATTCCCCGCGGAAAAATACTTTGACCTTTTTATTGAAGCGTATAACGAACTTACCGCCGAGTATAAAATTGAAGCGCTTGCTATTGATACTCAAGGCGAAACGATGATCGTTTTAGATAAGGCGGGTAAACCACTTATGAACGCTATCGTTTGGCTTGACAACCGCGCGGAAAAAGAGGCAAAACTTATTGAAGATAAGTTCGGTTTAAAAACCGTTTACGAAGTTACTGGGCAAACTGAAGTTCCCGCTGGCTATCCTGCGCCAAAGATTTTATGGCTTAAAAACAATATGCCCGAAATTTTTGAAAAAGCGGATAAGTTTTTAATGCTTGAAGACTATTTGTTATATCGCTTAACGGGTAGTTTCGTTGCGGAAAAATCACTTTATTCTTCCACTTTGTATCTCGATGCGAGAACGGGCGAATATTATAAAGATATGCTTGACTTTATCGGCATAACTGAAGATAAGTTGCCCAAACTTTATGAAAGTGGCGAAAAGGTTGGCGAGTATAAAGGCGTTTCGGTTGTAACGGGCGCGCTCGACCAAATTTCAGGTTTTATCGGCTCTGGTATTATTCGCGAAGGCTTGGTTAGTGAAATGACGGGTACTGCCTTGGCAGTTTGCGCGTTATCTAAAGAAATTCCGCCTTACGTTGAGGGAATTAAAGTTCCCGCGTATTACGTTGGCAAGAATAAGTATTGTTTACTTATGTGGGCGCCGACGGCTGGTATGGTGCTTGAGTGGTTCAAAAAGAATTTCTGCTTTGATATAGGCTTTAAAGAGATTGACGACGGGGCTGAAAAGATTGAACTTGGCTGTGAAGGTTTGGTTATTGCTCCGCACATGCGCGGTCAAGTAATGCCCGCAAACGATAGTGAACTCAAAGGCGGTGTTTACGGCATTGACTTAAAGCACACGAGAGCGCATTTTTCAAGGGCGATAATGGAATCAATCGCTTGTATGCTCCGTCAATACTTAGAGTATTTGGGCGTTACCGTTGACGAGATTATTTCTATCGGCGGTGGCTCAAAGAGCAAACTTTGGCGACAAATAAAGGCGGATATAACGGGTAAAAAAGTTGTAACGTTAAAGAACAAGGAAACGGGTTGCTTAGGCACGGCAATTTACGCAGGCTTTGGCATAGGTTTATATAAGGATATAAACGAAGCCGTTTCAAAAATCGTAACAACCGATAGCGAAACGCTCCCGAAAGCCGAAAAAGAAAAAGCCGATAGCGTTTACAACCGCTACCTTGCTTACGATAACTTGCTTTTAAATAGAGAAAATCTTTAATAAAATAAACGCGGTTGTAATTAACAACCGCGTTTAAATTTTAAACGATTGCAAATTAGTTTTATAAGTGATATACTTAGTTTACTAAGGGGGCATTTATGAAGAAAACTGCACTTAAAATTATAACTTGTGTATTTTTAACAGCGCTAAGCCTTTTTGTTTTTACAGCGTGTAATAAAGGTGGCGGCTCGCACGACCACGTTTTTTCAACTTACGTTTCGGATAACAACGCAACTTTTGAATCGGACGGAACTAAAACTGCGGTGTGTGACGTTGACGGTTGTAACGAAACGGACACCGTTATTGACGTTGGCTCTAAATTAGACGCAACTAAAATTTTTAAATATAATGGTTCAGTTATAACGGGGCTTACTGATTACGGTAGTGAATTATCAAGAATAATTATCCCAAATCAAATAAACGGTACAACTATAACAAGTATAGGTGAAAATGCATTCAGTAATTGCGGTTTGCTCACAAGTGTAGAAATACCAAAGAGTGTAACAAATATAGGTAATGCCGCATTCTTGGGTTGTAAATGGCTTACAAACATAGAAATGCCAAATAACGTAACAAGCATAGGTGATCGTGCGTTTTATTTATGTTACTCTCTTACAAGTATAGAAATACCAAACAGTGTAAAGAGTATAGGGAAAGAAGCGTTCGCTTTCTGCAGTTCACTTACAAGCGTAAATTATACTGGAACGATAGATGAGTGGGCTCAAATAGAGTTTAGTGATTCTGCTTCTAATCCATTATGTTATAATAAGGACTTGTATATAAACGGAGAACTTGTAACGGATGCTAATTTAACTACGGCAACTAAAATTTCTGATTATGCGTTCTATGATTGCTCTTCAATTACAAGTGTAAAAATATCCAACAGTGTGACTAGTATAGGCAATTATGCGTTCTATGATTGCGATTCGCTTACTAGCGTAACAATAGGCAATGGTGTAACGAGTATAGGTTCTTATGCGTTCTATGGTTGCATTAGACTTGTAGAAGTAGTAAATAAGAGTAATTTAGATATACAAAAAGGCTCGTCTAATTACGGTGACGTAGGATATTATGCGTTAACCATACATAAAGGTGAAAGTAAGATAGTAAAAGTAAAAGATTATTTATTTTTAACCGTTGATGGAGTAAATTATCTCGTTAACTATATGGGTAATGATATTGAACTTAAATTGCTTGAAAATTACAACGGGCGAGATTACGTTATTTACGACTATGCGTTCTATGATTGCAGTTCACTTACAAGTATAGAAATACCAAATAGTGTAACGAGTATAGGTTCTTCTGCGTTCAGATCTTGCAGTTTACTTACAAGCGTAACAATAGGAAGTGGCGTAACGAGTATAGGTAATTATGCGTTCTATGGTTGCAGTTCACTCACAAGTATAGAAATACCAAATAGTGTAACGAGTATAGGTACTTCTGCGTTCGAGAATTGTGATTCACTTATAAGCGTAACAATAGGAAGTGGCGTAACGAGTATAGGCTCTTCTGCGTTCTATGATTGCGATTCACTTACGAGTATAGAAATACCAGACAGCGTAACGAGTATAGGTTCTTCTGCGTTCAAAGATTGCAGTTCACTCACAAGTATAGAAATACCAAATAGTGTAACGAGTATAGGTTCTTCTGTGTTCTTAGGTTGCAGTTCACTTACAACGATTAAGTTTAATGGAACTAAGGCTGAGTGGGGCAACATCTCCAAAGGTTATTATTGGAATTATGACGTTCCAGCAACGAAAGTTATTTGTTCTGACGGAGAGTTAGAAATATAACAAACTAATCCATATCCCCTTAAAGATTAAGGGGTGTCAACAAAGTTGACAAGGGGTTTGCGTGCGCGGCGAGCGAAAAACGTTATTCGGAAAATAGTTGTCCTCTCCTATGTAAAAAGTCTTAAGTTGATACAAATTACATGCAAACAGCTTTTATATTTACAATACAAATAAAAAAATCCCTACGGAAATTCCGTAGGGATTTAATTTTTGTTAATTAAAGGTTTTCAAGTATTTTAGTGCCCTCAGCGATAATGGTTTCAGCAATACCCGCTTTGTAGTTAGAAGAACGAGATTCATAACCGCCTTCATCATAACTATCTTTCATCGGGAAGTAACCGCGTGAGCCGTTAGTTAAACAAGTGGGGCAAACCATCTTGTAACCTTTTGCCTCTTTAAGCCCCATACCGATACCCGTGAAAGGTTCGCCGGGGATACCCATAAACGCAACGTCGCCTATCTTTATTGCATTTAAGTTCATCGGGAAGAATTCAGGGCCGTGTTCAAGCCTAATCTTTCTTGCAGCGTCCGCCATAACGGTGGTGAGCATCATACCCGTGTAGGGAAGTTCGTGCCTTCTGCCTTCGTCAACGAGTTTTTGAACGCGATACGCCTCTTCCATTTCTTCAGGCTTTGGCATATTTGATGCAACGGAAATAACAACTTCAGTTGACTTAACTTCCGAAACGGGAATAAATTCAACTTTTTCGTAAACGTTCATCATTGCGCCTGCAACAACGTTGCCCATGTGGCGAGAGTGAGCGTAACCGCGAGTAACGTCATCAAAGTCGTTAAACATACCGTTAAGGTCACCGCCAACGGGTTTAACGTTAACGTGGTTAATATCACCTTGAGCGCCGTTAAAGAATACGCATTTGGTATTTTCAACCGCTCTTTCGAAAGTTCTTCTTGCAAAACCAAGCCAGTCGGCAGAGATAAGGTTATTACCGATAACGTCAGGGTGGTTGCCGTAGTTACCGATAACGATATTGTCGCCACACTCTCTCATAAAGCGGATAACGTTAACCCTTTCGTCAAGAAGACCTATTGATCTAACGATATCGGGGTTGTTAACGCCGGGGTTAGTCTTAGTAGAACCGTCTTTCATAAGGTAACGGCGGTTAAAGCCTATTCTTTCAGCCTTAGAAAAACCGATACCCATTTTTGCGGGTTTCAAATCTTTTATAGCGTAAACGCAAGCGCTCACGATATTTTTAACGGTATAAGAATAATATTCTAAGTCAAGTTCGTTGCAATAGCCTTGAACGGTATTAGCGTAACCAAAGCACGGGCCAACGTGAGTGTGGGTGGAGTGCATATAGATTGCGTGTTTAGCAAGACCCGTTGCCTTAGCAACTTCTTCTCTAACGCGTTCACAGTAATCGGTGGTTGACGCTTCACAGTCGATAGCGAATAAAACGACGGTGTTGCCGTTTTTTTCAACGGCAACAGCGTTCACTTCTAAATCGTCAAGCACGCCTTCTGCTATTCTTTGATGATAATAACCGTGAATATTAGTTCCGATAGGCGGAGTAATTACAACTCTTGAAAAGCCTACTTTTACGTCAAAGTCAGCCATAATAATCTCCTTTTAATTTAAGGCTTAGTAACCAACTTTTTCCCAACATTCAAACGGTGCGGCAAGTTCGTCAGAAACGAGAACGAGCGTTTTCATAGTTTGAAGCATTGAAGACGGAATAAGCGGAGTAACCGGTCCGTGAAGAACAAGACGGCTCGTCATTCTTTGCCATGAAGAGAACGTTCCGTTAGTTAAGAGTGCGTGAACTTCAATTCTTTCTCTTGCGTTCTTAACGTCAACAGGGCCGATAGTTGCAGCCTTAGGCGGAACGTCAGCAATATAACCCGATTGACCAAATACGCCGTGAAGGGAGTTTTGAGCAACGGTTAAGGGGTGAAGGTCAACGATTCTTGCCTTCATGTTAAGCCATTCGTCAATTTGAGCCTTGGTGGGTTCAACTGCGGGGTCAAAGCCCTTGGGGAAGAAATCGGGAACGGGGTCAATGAACGCCATGTGGCCAGTCCAACCCGGAGAAGAAGAACAAATATCCGCGCCACCTTCACCGCATTCGGTAATCATATCCGAGTAGTTAGCGATGTTTTTAGTGGTGGGGTAGTGAACGTTTTCAAGGGGCATTCTTAACTTCTCGTCAATTTGGTAAACGAGATATTTAAGCATAGAGTGAGCAAAACCCGCTTGATAAGTTTCAGGAGCGATGTTGCCGTCTTGGTCAGCCCATTCGTCCATTGCGAATAAGTGAACGTTTCTACAATCTACTTGGAAGTAGTTGATAAGGCGAGCAAGGGGGATATAAGTATCCGGTTCGGGGTTGCCGAGAATAAGGGTGATTTTCTTGCCCTTTTCAGATGCTTCCTTAATGCGTGAGAATAAGGTTGCAATAAGAACGGGGTGCGGATTCATCATAACGTGAATATCAAAATCGGGGTGTTGATCGGCTCTTGTGTGTTTTTCAAGATCCTTACCGCTGATTTTGCGAAGTTTTTCACAAAGTTCTCTATCCTTAAAAGGAACGTAAGAAGCGGGTGTGAAGTTAAAAGTAGTTGCGGGGTCAAAAATTTTACTCATTTTTATTCTCCTTTAATTATTGTTTTAATTACGTTAAATTTATCGTCGACAATGATTAAGTCGGCGTAGTTACCTTCTTCAATGTATCCAACCTTTTTAAGCCCTACCGCTTGGGACGGGTTGTAGGATGCGAAACGGAACGCGTCAACCACCGAACAACCTGTGTGAACCATAAAGTTACGGCAAGCAACGTCAAGCGTTAAGCCAGAGCCTGCAATTTCACCAGCGTTGTCAAAGTGAATATCGGTTGCTTCTTCAAACCCTTCGGGAATAGGTCCGTCGCATACGAACTGGTCGGAAATAAGGATAATTCTATCGTCGCCTTTAATACGCCTTACAAGCCTTTGCATATACGGAACGACGTGAATACCCATTTTATCTGAAATAATTTCAGCGTAGATTTCACGGTTGTAGTTAACCGCTTCGTCAACGCAAACGCCACGGCACTCTGAATAGTGTTCAATAGTACCAGTCGCGTTGGTGTGGTGGGTTGCAATCTTTAATCCATAAGGAATATATCTTTCAATTTGTTCGGGCGTTGCTTCGCTGTGCGCCACGGCAAAAGTAATATCGGGGATAATTTCTTTAACCGTTTGAACGAACTCGAATATGCCTTCTCTTTCGGGAGCGAAACACCAAACTTTAGCGGTATCTTTAACCCTTTCTACGATTTCGATATAATCTTCCTTCACGATAGCGTCTTTCCAAACGTTTTTATCGCGTTCGCAACCAAAGTTGGGGCTTAAATACGGGCCTTCCATATAAAAACCTGCAAAGTTTTTAAAGTTGCCTTCATCTCTCGCCTTTAAAATATCGTCAACCGCTTTTAAATAAGCGGTTTTGTTAAGGTTGTTGTAAAGCGCGGGTAAAACGCCCGTTACGCCGTGCTTGAGCATATAAGCCGAAGTTTTTTCAGGCTCTTCAAATATCCACATATTGTCAGATGCGTGAGTGTGAATATCAATAAGACCGGGGCCAACGTAATTGTCGCACGCGTCAATAATCTCAGCGCCGTTTGGGATTTGAACGTTTTTAGCCTTGCCGAATTTTACTATCTTATCCCCGTCAATTAAAATAACACCGTTTGGGATAAGATGGTCTTTCATAACTATCGTTGCGTTGATTATGGCTTTCACTATGTTACCACCTTAATAATTTATTATTAAATCAATTATACATACCTTTTTTTGTTAAGTCAACGGGTAATTAAAATTTTGAAAAACAATTTACGAAAGTGCAAACTTTTTTGGGGTTAGCGTTTACTTTTGAGCAAAAAAAGTATAAAAAAACAGGCTAAAGCCTGAATTTTTATATACTTATTCTTCAATTAAAGATTTAACGCTTTGAGCAACGTATTTGGGGCGGTAGGGGAAGTTATCAATATCTTCTTTTTTCGTTACGCCCGTTAAAACGAGAACGGTATCGAGATTTGATTCTATGCCCGCGATAATATCCGTGTCCATGCGGTCGCCGATGAAGGCTATATCACAACTGTGGCAATCAATAAAGTTAAGCCCATGGCGGAGCATTAACGGGTTCGGCTTTCCAACGAAATACGCTTTTTTGCCAGTTGCAATCTCAATAGGGGAGATGAGCGCGCCAGTTGCTGGCATAATTCCGTTTGCGGTAACGCCAACGGTATCGGGGTTTGCGCCGATGAGTTTTGCGCCTTTTCTAACCAAATCAATCGCCTTTTCAATCTTTTCAAAATTGTAAGTTCTCGTTTCGCCAAGAACAACGTAATCGGGGTTAACGTCGTTCATATAAATCTTTTTGTCATACATCGCTTTGGTGAGCGCCGCCTCGCCTATAACGTAAGCCGTGCAACCGGGTTTTTGCGAACTTAAAAACTCGGCGGTTGCCATAGCGCTAGTGTAGAAGTGATCTGCGGAAACGGTTAAACCCATGCGCGCAAGTTTCATTGAAAGTTCATCGGGAGTTCGCTCTGGGCTGTTAGTTAAAAAGATAAACTTTTTGCCGTTATTAACCAAATAATCTAAAAATTCCTTAACCCCGTCGTATACCACGTTGCCGTGATAAATAACGCCGTCCATATCGATAATAAAACCTTTTTTCTCTAATACTTTATGCATGAAAACCACCTTATAAGCCTATTTTCTTGTCAAAATTTGCAAGAGTTTCAATATAGTCATCGGGCGCGATAATATTCGCTAAGCCGTGCCCTGCGCCGTCAACTAAGAGTAATTCTTTCTCCGTTTTACAAGCGCTGTAATTTTCTTCGCTCATATATGACGGCACGAAATCATCAGTCTTTCCGTGGATAAAACAAACGGGAACTTTGGCGTTTTTAACCGCGTTTTCCGCGCTAATTTTATCAAGGTTAATATCGCCGAAAAGGTTAGCGCCAAAGTTCAATATCGGATAAAAAATAAACGTTGGAAAGTGCATTTTTTTCATAACCGATTTAATGATTTTTTCAGCGGAAGAATAACCGCAGTCGGCAATAATTCCTTTAACGGTTGGGGGAAGTTCAAGTTCGCTTGCAAGTAGAACCGTGCTTGCGCCCATTGAGATGCCCGTTAATAATAAGTTAACGTTATCGCCAAACCTTTCGTAGCAGTAGTTAGCCCAAGACAAAGCGTCAAACTTTTCCTTATCGCCAAACGAAATCAAAAACCCGTCGCTACTTGCTTGACCGCGTTGGTCGCAAAGTAGTGCGCTACGTTTAAGTTTGAAACAACGTTGAACGCCACCTGCCATATCCCTTTGAGAATTACCGCGATAGCCGTGGAACATTATCTCTATAGGAGCGCCTTTTTCGTATTCGTAAAACTTACCGCGAAGAGTAAGATTATCAAAAGACTTAATCTCAATATCTTCACAAGGGATAAGTTTAGTTTCTTTTTGAAGCTTAATAAGTTTTTCTTTATGCGGAAGATAAACTTTTCCTGGTGGAATTGAAAATTCTTTTTGCCTTTTCAATCTTTTAGTCGTTCTAAACACTATAAAATAGCATACGTAAGAAATTAAAAAGATTGCAACGTAAATTGATAAAATTATAATAAATAGGATAAATAAAGGGTTCATAACTCTCCTTAAAGGATAAATTCAATCAAGTCGTTTTCAAGTTTAATTTTAGTTCCGTAAGGTGTGGAAAGCCTCGTTAAAATATCAAAAATCTCTTTTGCTTCTTCACCTTTGGCGTGGTATGGAAGACCGTTTAACTTTCCTTGTCTATCAAAACCTGCGTTGGTTGGGAGCAAGGTTAATTTAATAAGTTTATCGCCGTCAAACTCCATATAAGGTATTGCGCTTAAAAAATTGCACTTATGCGCTTGCAAACCGATTTTTCCGTTTTGAGAACGTTTCATAAGCGCATCGTGAGCGGAAACGTTGATATCCAAACCGTATTTAATCATAAAGTCGGCAGGGAGTAAGGGAACGCGCATGCCTTGATAAATAAAGTCACCAAGAGAATAGAAAATGGGTTTGCCTTTATATATCTCAACGGGGCGTAGTTGATGCGTTCCACCGCCGATGATTGCAGATGCGCCAGCGTCGATACACGCTCTCGAGAGTTCTTCTAAGTAATCGGGAACTTCTTCGTGTGAAGTTTTGCCTATATCGTGGCAATGTGTTAAAACTAACACCACGTCATAGCGTTTTTTTGCATTTTTTATATCGTTTATGATACGTTCTTTATCTTTTTTATTAAGTTCCGTGCGTTTTTTCGAGCCGTTGCTACAAAACTTTAACGAGCCGAAAGTAAAAATGCCGTCTTCGTCTGGTAAAGCAAACCCTTCGGATATCAATATATCTTGATAACTGTTAACGTAGGAATAATTTGCAATCTCTCTGAGCGTGCTTTCCATTTCGGGAGTTATGGGATAATAGGTGTTAAAGCCAACGTAATTAACCCCCGGGCGACCTTTTAAGGTTTTAGTTTGGTATCCCGCTTTTGACGCTTCGTTATACTCGGCGGTAACTGCTAATATGGCAACCTTTTTCCCGTCAACGTCAATAACCGCAGGGGCGGACGCTTCTTCCATATTTTTGCCCGTGCCCGAGTGATGAAGGTTTGTTTTATCAAGTTCCGAAATCGTTGATAAAAGACCGTGATAAGAATAGTCTAAACAGTGATTGTTAGCCGTGCCGTAATAGTTAAAGCCGTATTTAGTCAAATCGTCAAAAACGTGTGGCTCAACGTTTATCCACGTTCCACCGCTGTAAGCGTTTGGATAGTCGCCAAACTTTTCAACGTTGGTTTCAAGGTTGGTAATTTTTACGTCACCCTTATTTATAAAAGAAGATATAACGCTCAAATCGCTATCGTATTCGCTTGGAATATCGGCAACGAAGAGCGCATCGCCAGTGGCGGTGATTTTTAGTATATTTTTATTTGACATTCACTAACTCCTCTCGCTTAATAATTATATCAAAAATAAACATTACAGTCAATATTTAAAAAGTTGACAAGATTTACATATTTTTTGATTGATTTTACATTGAAATTACTTTTTAGATATGATATTCTTAAAACAAGAATAAATTTAAGGAGAAAAACAATGAGTAAAGTAAAGTTTGGTTGGGCAGAAGAGAGCATTATGCCCGTTGGTAAAAACATAAGGCTTGCTGGTCAGTTTTACGAGAGAATTTCAAACGCAGTTGATACGGAAATCACGGTAACTGCTTTTGCGGTGGAGAGTGGTAACGATCAAATGATTATTTGCTCGTGCGATTTAGGTGGCGTTAGCGTGTCGCTTAATAAAGAAGTAAAGGAAATTTTAAAAGACAAACTTCCTATCTCGGTTGATAAAGTTATTATAAACGCAACGCACACTCACGCTTCTCACGTTTACACTCAAAGTAACGGCATGGGCACTGCAAATTCACTTCAATATCTTAAATCGGTTGTTCCTAAGGATATGGAATACGTTCCGCACGTTTCAGGTAACGACTATTTAGATCCTGACGATGCGAAAGATTTAATCGCAAACGCTATCGTTAACGCAGTTTTAAAAGCGTGGGATAACAGAAGTGAAGGTTTATATCAAAACGCGTTCGGTAGGGCGGTTATCGGCATGAATAGGCGCGTTTGCTTTGACGACGGCTCGGCTCAAATGTGGGGGGATACCAACAGCGCAAACTTTGAAATGCTTGAATCGGGCAACGACAGTGGAATTGAACTTATTTACGTTTTTGATACCGATAAAAACTTAACTGGCGTTGTTGCAAACGTGGCGTGCCCATCGCAAGTTATGGAGCATAGAAATTATATTTCCGCAGATTACTGGGGAAGGCTTAAACAACACCTTGCTAAAAAGTTTGGCAGAAAGATTTTCGTTTTAGGTTTATGCTCGGCGGCAGGCGATCAATGCCCAAGGGATATGATAAGATGGGTTAACGGCGAAACCCCCGTTGACGATCCGAATATTGAAAGACCTGACTATATTGAAAGAAGGGCAGATCCAAGTATGTTTGACCTTTCGGGGCTTAACGTTGTTGGCAGAAGGCTTGCAAACGAAGTTATCGGCGTTTACGAAGAACTTTCAGATAATTTTAAAGACGAAGGCTTGTTAGTTCACGAAACGTTTACTTTAAAAATGCCACTTAGAAGGGTTACGATGAAAGAGTATAACGATTCGCTTGAAAAAATCAATTCGTTTATTGATAAAAACCGTGGCAAAAAGATAAATTACCGCGATAACGCTAAACTTCACATATATTCGGGAAACGTTGTTAGATACGAGCTTCAACACACCGTTGACACCTTTGATAATGAAATTCACGTTATTAGGTTTGGCGATATTGCAATTGCAACCAACCCTTATGAATTATTCCTTGATTACGGCAATAGAATTAGGGCGAGAAGTAGGGCAAAGCAAACGATACTTATTCAACTTGCTTGTGGTTCTTTCGGTTATCTTCCAACTGAAAGGGCGGAAAACGGCTCGCATTACTCTGCGTACGTTTCAAGTGGTTACGCGGGCCACGTTGGCGGAGATTTGCTCGTTCGCGAAACCGTTTCAAGAATTAACGAAAAGTTCAAAGATTAAGTTGACTTAAAACGTTTTAAAGAGTATAGTTTAAGTAATGTTTTACTTAAAGGTGAATTATGAAAACGGCGCTTAATAAAAATTACAACAAACTTATTTTCATTGGTATATTTTTATATTTTGCATTGATGTTTTCTAAGCAAATATTTAACGCCGAGATTATAGAAATTCAAGAAGTTTTCGGTGCGACCGCAACTAACACGAGTTTAGTTATGCTCGTTTATTACGTTACTTACGCTATTAGTCAGTTTTTACTCGTTTTATTTATTGATAAAATTAAGCTTAGATATTTCCTATTTATAACGCTTTTTATATCTTCTATCCTTACCATTTTAATAGGCGTTGTGGGCAATATGGGCGCAGGGCTTCCGTTCTTGTTTGTAGTGTTTGCGTTAAACGGCGTGTTGCAAGTTGCAAACTACGCAGGCTTAATGAGAATATTTAGCAAGTATTTAAATAGAGAAAAATATATGCTTGCGATGAAGTTTTTCAATATCGCAGCAACGGTATCACTTGCTAGTTCTTACGCTATTTCTTCACTTTTTGTTGCCCTTTCAAGATGGGATATGCCTTTTATTATATCGGGCTTGATATTCTTAATCTCAGTTCTCGTTTTCTTCTTTGGCTACAAGCCTGTTGTAAGAAAAATCAAAGAGCTTGGTCACGTTGAACAAAATTCTAAGCAAAAACCCGAAAAGAAAACCACCGTATTATCAATTAAAACTAAGCGTTCAGTAACGGTGTTTATCGTTTTAATTTGCTTAATCGCGGTGCTTTCAAATTATCTTTATTACGGGCTTAACAACTGGTTCTCTAAACTTTTGTATGACGTTTACGGTATTCCTAAACACTATTCAATTCTCGTTAGCGTTGGCGTTTCCGTTCTCACGGCGGTTGCAGGAACTATTGCAATATCTTATTATAGCAAAACGAAAAACGGCAATTTCGTAACTACTATCGGATATTTGGGTTTAGGCGCAACGTCAATAGCGCTTGCGTTTACTTACGATTTAAACGTAATTTACGTAATTTTAGTTTGCGTTTTATTCATTTGTTTTGCTCAGGCGTTTAAAACTTTATACAACGCCGTTGTAACCTACGAAGTAAAAGAAGTTGTTGACCCTGGCAAATACTCTTTAATGTTTAACGCTATGGCTTCGATAGCGGCTGGGTGTTCCCCAACGATTATGAGTTTAATGTTTGAAAATTTCGGTTGGAAATTTTCGTTTATGTCGCTTGCGATAGCGTCGGTATCGCTTGCGTTAGTGTTTGTTTTAGTAAAAATAGCGCAAAAAAATATGATGCACGGTTATTTTGACGATAACCATTTAATAAATGAAGGAGAAATTTAATGAAGATTGCATTTGCAGGTTTTGGCGAAGTTAACACGCCGATTGAAGTAATAGAGAGAAAGTGTAAAGGTGCGGTTGAAAGCCTTAAAAAAGACGGTGTTGAACTTTTCCCTTTCTATCCTATACGTGACGATTATGAGGAAACTTACGTTAATAAGGCGGTAGAGTATTTTTCTTCCGTTGAGTTTGACGTGATGGTACTTTGCGTTGCAGGTTGGATTCCCACTCACGCTATTTTAAAGGTGGCGGATAAGTTCCGCCATAAACCTATGGTGCTTTGGGGACTTTGCGGTTGGTATGAAGACGGTAGGCTCGTTACCACTGCCGACCAAGCAGGTACTTCCGCTTGCAGAAAAACTATGAAGGACTTAGGTTATACCTTTAAGTACGTTTACGATATAGTTGGGCTTCCCTCAAAAGCAGATGAAGTTTTATCTTACGCTAAAGCCGCTTCCGTTGCAACTAACATAAGAACGGTTAAAATCGGTCAACTTGGTTACCGTGATATGCAACTTTACGGCACTCAGTTTGACGGGGTTTCAGTAAAGAGAGTTTTCGGCGTTGAGATTGAGTGTTTTGAAATGCTTGAAGTTGTTCAACGCGCAGAAAAACTTTCAAAAGAAGAGATTGATAAAGTTATCGGTAGAATTAAGGCTTGGAAGTTTGTTAAACAACCAAATGAAGACGCCGTTATAAACGCCGCTAAATACTACTTAGCAATCAAGCAAATTGTAAATGAAAGGAACTACTTAGCAGTGTCTTTAAAAGACGTTGACGGGTTTAAGAAACTTTTAGGTTTCCCCCCTGCGCCTATTTTTACTTTACTTGCGGAAGACGGGGTTTTAACTATCCCTGAAAACGACGCGATGGGCAACGTTACCCAAGCAGTTGTCAATATGCTCACCGGTCAAATCGGAGCGTATCTTGAATTTTACGAATTCTTTACCGACGGGGTTTTAGCAGGCGTTCCCGACTACGTTCCAAGCGAAATCGTTGACGGTGAAACTACTATTTTACCTGCTGCGTTTGGCGAACTTTCTCAAGGCTTACTCAACGTTTCTAAGGTAAAAACGGGCGAACTTACTATGTGTAGGCTCACCACAATCGATAAAAAGTACGTTATGCACTTAGTAAAGGGCGAGGGCGTTACTCCTGAAAGTTGGGAAGAGTGCGGTTGGGATAAACCCGCTCCGCAACTTCCAAGTTTAAAAGTTAAACTTTCAAGCGTTGAAGATTTTACTCAAAACGTTATGGGGCAACACTATATAATCTCGTATGGCGATAACGTTAAACTCATTAAAGAATACTGTCAAATCGCAGGAATTGAAATTTTATAATAATTAAAACCCACCGAAATTTCGGTGGGTTTTAATTATTTTTTCTTTTTATATTGATTTGGCGTTAAGCCGAAACGCCTTCTAAAAAGCCTAATAAAGTTTGAGTAATCTGGAAAACCTGCCTTCATACAAGCCGACATAACGCTCTCTCCACTCTTTAATAAAACTCTTGCAAGAGATAATCTTTTAGTTTCAATATAGAGTTTGGGGGAGGTGTTAAAATTGTCTTTAAAAAGCCTGTTTAACGTGCTTGAACTTATACAATACTTCTTTGTAAAATAACTAAGCGAATTGATTTCAATTAAGTTTTCCGTTATATCGTCAACTATATTTTTAAGCAGTGGCGACATTGTTGAGTGGTGCTCCGTTGCGCCGATTTCCTTTCCAAAAACGTCAATCATCTCAAGCATTAAATAAAGCGTTCTAATATCGTCTTTATCTTCAGAAGATTTTATAATATCAGCGTATAAGGCGGTTAAACGCTCTTTGTTTTCGCCACTTGGGGTAACGTGATTTGTGTTTAACGGATTTAAAAGTTTATTAAAAACAAACTCGCAATCGGGCTTAAACCAAAAACACAAATGTGAGTGAACTGAGTTAGAATTGAGAATACAGTTGTGCATTTGGTTAGGGCGAGTGATAACGGCATCGCCCGATTTTAATTTGTATAAATTATCGTCTACCATAAAGGATGCGTCGCCTTCAAGCAATACGTAAATTTCAAGTGCATCGTCAACGTGCGGAGGGAATACCCTAGCGTTATAAACGTCGCTTTGACTATTTGTGTAATATGACACCGAGAAGTCGCTTATGCTCGGTATTTGTAATGAAAGATTATCTTGTGCCATAATTATTCCGTTTTAAATTTCTTTTTATCGAATTTGCAAATTCGCTGAACGGCAAACTTGCCTGTAATTAATGCAGGTGGCATACCTCCGCTTCGGAAAATGCCTTAACCTGAAAGTATAAAGTTTTTAAGCCCTTTGATTACGCCCTTTTGCATAAGAGATTTACCCTCAGCCGTATGAACGAAGCCTTGGAAAGAGCCGTGCCTTGTGTTGAGATAGCGCTCGTAAGTGAGCGGAGAGATAACGTCAATAATCTCAACTTTACCTAAAAGATCGGGGTATTTTTCAATATAAACGCTTAAAAGCTGTTCGGCAATTTTTTGCTTTTCAGCCTTGTAATCGCCCGTTTCTTTAACGTTTTTCCACCAGTAATAAGTTTTATCGTTACCAGAGAGAGTTGCTTGAACAACGGTATAGCCTTCAGGAGCTTTAAGCGTTTTATCGTAAGAGTAATTTCTAAAAGAAACGCTATTGTAATCTTTTTCTAACGTGATAGGCTTATTTAGATAAACAACGTGCGATAGCGGTGCGCTTGATAAGTCCGCCTGAACTTTAAACACGGCGGTGGTATAAGTGTAGGTGGGGTAAGTTTTTTCATCTTTAAGCCTTAAATCAATAGATTTTAAGGGGTATTTGCCTTCAAGTAGCGTCTTTAAACAATGTTCAACGGGAGTTGAAGAAACTATATAATCGCCGTTTATAATTTCGCCGTTTTTAAGTGTAACGCCCGTTGCAACGCCGCTGTAAACGTTGATTTTTTGAGCTTCTGATAAATATTTAACTTCTCCGCCGAGCGATAAGAATTTTTCTTGCATACGCCTTATAATTTCAACCGAACCGCCTATCGGAATACCGCCGTTTCTATTTGAAACGTGCCCAAGCATATATAAGAAGCTCATAAAGTTATAGTCTGCCGACATTGCGTCCGCCAACCATTTTGAAAGGTAGGGATTTTTAAATTTTTTGGCGTAGTCCGCGCAAGATAATTTAGAAGTTTTTGCAACGTAATAATAATCGCCAAGCATAGTAAAGGCAATTTTTAAAAGGTCGAAAAGGTTCATTAAATCAACGGGTTTATGAACTGGACCTTCAATTTTTCTAAAACGTTTAACGAGTTTGCAAAACTTTTTAATTTGCCTTTCATCTTCCGGGGCAAAGTCTATAAGTTCCTTTTCAAGCTTATCTGTATCCGCCCAAACGGTAAATTTTTTATCGCCGAAATCAATGGTGTGAAAATCGTTTTGGAAAAAGAAAGGAGAGTCTTTTGAGATTGCGCCAACGTCGTTCCATAAGCCGAAAAAGTTTGAAGTTTCCTTAATACCAGCCATCCAGTGGATACATCCGTCAATATAACAGCCTTTTCTCTCCCAACCTATGCACGCTCCGCCAAGAACGTGGTTTTTTTCTAAAATAACGGCGTCGTACCCGTTTAGTTTAGCGTAAATTCCGCTTGTTAACCCCGAAATACCGCCACCGATTATAATTACTGTTTTTTTCATTAAAACCTATAAAAAAGGCTATTCAAACGAATAGCCTTGATAATTTATTTTAGCCCATCATTACGTCAGAAATTATTTGAAGCACTTTATCGTGGCAACCACCGCAACCAGTAGAGCAGTGGGTTATTGCTTGAACTTTGTCAAAAAGAGACAAAACGTCTTCAAACTTGTCTAATCCTTCAAGTGCGCTCGCAATACTATCGTAACTAACTTGCATGCAGTTGCAAACAATGTAATTTTCCTTCATATCAAAATCTCCTAAGTAGTAATAATTATTTTGAACACGTTAATTATAGCACGATGAACTTTAAGTGTCAACAAAGATAATGAAAAAGGTTTGAATTTTATATTATGCTTTTAAAACTCGTTAACTTCTTTTTCAGTTGGTATAGAGAGTTGAGCGCCCTTTTTAGTGCAGGCAATACTTGCCGCTTTGCTCCCGTATTCACACGCTTTTTCTAAACTTTCCCCGCGGGATAAATAAACGGCAAGCCCACCGCAAAGCGTGTCGCCTGCGGCAGTGGTGTCAACCACCGACACGTCAATACAAGGATATACCGTTGCGCCGTTTTTATCACATATTTCATAACCGTTCCCACCGAGAGTGGTCACGATTTTAGTTATTCCGCTATCAAATAAGCGCTCTTTTCCGCCAAGAATTTCCATCTCCGTTTCGTTGGGAGTGATAAGGTCAACGTACTTTAAATAAGGGATAATATCTTCGTTTGCAGGCGCGGGATTAAGAATTGTAAACATACCTTTTTCCTTTGCCCTTTGTAGCCCGTAACCAACCGTTTCAATAGGCGTTTCAAGTTGAACTAAGAACACGTCGTTTTCGGATGCGGAAGTTAAAAAACGGTCAACGTCTTCTTTTGAAACAAAGGCGTTTGCGCCCTTATCGATAATTATTCTATTGTCGTTTTGCGAGAGAATTATAACGGCTGTTCCCGTTGGCGCGTCGGCAATTTTTTTAACGCAATCAACGTTGACTTGAGCGGTTTTAAGATTAGAGAGCAAAGTTTCGCCAAAACCGTCCTTCCCAACTGCTCCGCACATAAAAACTTTCCCGCCGAGTTTGCTTGCAGCGGTTGCTTGGTTTGCTCCTTTACCGCCACCGTTGATTATAAAATTACTGCCTATTATCGTTTCGCCCTTTTTAGGAACGCAAGGGCTTTCAATGCAAAGGTCGGTATTTAAACTGCCTAAAACGTAAATATTTTTCATTAACTTAACTTAGGAGCGAAGTTTAGAATTTATAACGCTCGCTATTTCCTTATATTGTTTTTTTAATAATAGTATATGAGATTTGCCTTCGCAAGCCTTAAACTTTGTAACGCCGTCATTATCAATCGTTACTTTTCCGCTTGGCGAAAAACAAAAATAATCATCGCAGTTTTCAGTTGCTAAAAGGCAGGTTATAGGGTCCCAACTATCTCGCTTATATCCGTTTATATCCGCGCCGAGATAAATAGCGTGCTGCTCCATAGCATACCAAACGGGGTTGTTGCCAACTTCCATATTAGAATAAACTTCAAACCCCGCTTCCCAAGGAATAAAGTAAATATCATTAGGGAAATTTTCAGTTACCATTTGAGCAGACTTTATATCTTGCAAAATATTCCACTCTGCAAAAAGTTCTTCACGTGGTTTTCCTAAAACGTTGTAATTTTCAATAAAACTTCCACCCATAACGTAAAGCGCTTCAATTTTTTCTCTTGCAAGTTCGATGCCTGATTTATTTGAAATTTCATCGGGAGCGCTTTCTAAAAACCTTCTAACGTTTACTAGCGGACCTATTGCGATAAACGTTACCTTTTCAGTTAAAGACGACAATTTTTTTCTTAAAAGTTTTACCGCGTCCACCTTTTCAACGCTTTGGCAAAATTTAGTTTTAACGGCGGTTGCGTAAGTATTAACGTCGTCGCATAAAAGTTTCGGGGTTGCCATCGCTCCTATATCAACTTGAGCGTTATAATAGTTGCAAATTGCCTTTACGGTTTCAGGTGCGCCGTCCCTTGTTGAACACGTTGTAACTAAAATAAGTTCACACTCCTTTTTAACGTGCTTTTCTAAAAGCAAAGCAAGGGCAACGGCATCGTCACAATCAATTCCTATATCCGTATCTAAAACTATTTTTTTAACCATTTAAACTTTCCTTTATAAAACGCGTTAAGAAAATTATAACATCATAAAACCTTTCAGTCAATATTCAAACGGCGGTTGGCATTGTGCTGGCTAGTTACCGCTACGCGGATAACCGAACTACGTTCGTAATCTCACGGCAAGCAAAAAGAGCCCAAAACACTACGTTTTGGGTTGTTTTTTTGCTTTTTTTTCGGACGTTGATTAAATTTTAATCGCTGTTCTAACCTCGTGGGTTAGAACAAAGTGTATCTTTTTTTATAGTATTAATACTAAAAGTGCAAAACGCCAAAAACGGCTTGTTCTAACCCCTGTTCTAACCCAACGTGCAGTTCCGTTTGCCCGTATACGGAAGAAATTTCAACACCGCCAATCCCTTCAACCCCATAATTTTTGCTCGCGCTTAAAAAACTTTCTAAGCCGTCAACGGTATTGTGGTCGGTAAGGGCAACAGCCGACAACCCAGACTCTTTTGCAAGGCGCAAAATTTGTTCGGGAGTTAACGTTCCGTCTGAAAAAGTTGAGTGAACGTGCAAATCGCATAATTTTTCGTTTAATGTTTCTATCATAATTAAGCCCTGCTTTATACTTTTTACTTAATGATACCACAACCATTATAAAATATCAATTATCTACTAAAAATAATGCAACGAAAATATCCCTTTTTGCTTTTAAGTATTGAAAAACCTTATGCCCTATGCTACACTATTATAAAAAATAAAATTACGCTTGAAATAAGGTTGGTTATAGTTTATAATATTTCTTTATAAGGAGTAGGCGTATGAAATTTGCTTGGGCGGGAAACCGCGAAAAGAAAAACACCTTGATTTGTTTTGAACTTAAAACGGAAACTAATTGCGATGCCTTAAAACTTTCGGCAGTTGATTTTTATCAAGTTTATCTTGACGAAAAGTTCGTTTCTTACGGACCTGAAAGGACTTCGGCGGGCTATTCAAGATTGAGAGAAATTTCTTTAAACGGCGCAAAGCATATTCAAATTTTCGTTTCCGCCTACAACACCGATTGTTACGCTTGCGATAGGCAACTTCCATTCTTTGGCGCTCAAGTTTTAAGTGGGGATAGAGTAGTTTACGATACCTTTGATTTTGACTGCAAAAATTATTTAAACAAACTTAGAAAAGTTCCCAAATACTCTTCTCAACGCGGGTTTACCGAGTGGTACGATTATTCCGTTAGCGATATTGAAAACTTAACTCTTTATGAAGTTGAAAGCCCTATATTATTAGGCGGGCTCGGTGACACGTCTAAATACGTTAACTATCCCCTTCAAAAAAGTTCAAGTGGCGTTTTTGAAGATTTTGACGTTATCTCTAAAGAAGACTTTGAAATTTTACAACGCCATAGAGTAAGCGAAGATATTTTGCTTACCGACGTAGATTTTTTAGGTGCTATTCAAAACAAAGCCTATAATGCGGTAGATTATAAATTGCCCGAAGAAAAAACAGGCTTTATCAACCTTAAAATCAACGCCGATAACCTTGTGGATATCTACGTCGTTTTTGAAGAGATTTTGGTTGACGGCAAGTGGAATTTCCGCCGTACGTCCTGCAACGATTATATCGTTATAAAAAACGTAAAAGGAAGTGTGGATTTTTTAAGTTTCGAGCCGTACGTCGTAAAACATTTAAAGATTATTACCACTCGTGAAGCGGATATTGTTCCAAATATCGTCGGGCTTGAAAACAACTTAGTAGAAAAGCCTAAACTTAGTGGGGATAAAAAGATAGATTGCGTTATAAATTCGGCGCACAATACCTTTATTCAAAACGCGGTCGATTTATTTACCGATTGTCCCGGTCGCGAGCGCGCCGGTTGGCTTTGCGACAGTTATTTTATGGGAATTTCGGAAGACTTTTTTACGGGTAAAAATTCCATTGAGAAAAACTATCTTGAAAATATAATTTTATCTAAGACGCCCGAACTTCCACAAGGAATGCTCCCAAAATGTTTCCCGTCCGAACACTACGGCGGAGTTTATATCCCAAACTGGGCGATGTGGTTTATCGTTGAACTTGAAAGTTATTTTTCAAGAACTAAGGACTTTGAACTTATTAACTTGGCAAAGGAGAAGGTTTACGGCGTAATAGACTTTTTCAAAAAATATTTAAACGAGTACGGCTTGCTTGAAAACTTGGAAAGTTGGATATTTATCGAGTGGAGCGTTTGCAACCATCCCGATTATATAAGGGGGGTAAATTTCCCATCAAATATGATTTACGCTTACGCTTTAACTTGTGCCGGAAAACTTTATAATGACGAAAGTTTAATAAATCAAGCAAAAGCGCTAAAAGAAACTATTTATAAACTGTCGTTCAACGGAGAGTTCTTTGCCGATAACTCCGTAAGGGTGGATGGAAATCTCGTCCGTCAAGACGGGCATATTAGCGAAACTTGTCAATACTACGCGTTGTTTACGGGGCTTTGCCCAAGTCAAGCGTTTAAAGAGAAAATGATAACCGAGTTTGGACCTAAAAGAGACGAACTCACTTTTAAAGAAATCGGGCGCAGTAACGTGTTTATTGGATATTATTTAAGGTATTTATGGCTTCTTAGCGTCAATGAAAAGAAAAGAATTTTAGACGAGAGCGTCGATTATTTTTATAATATGGCGTCAAAAACGGGAACTTTATGGGAAAGGGATACGCCCACCGCAAGTTGCAATCACGGTTTTGCTTCCGTTATCGCTTATATTTACTCAAAATGCTTATAATAATAAAAGGAGTTCGAAAATCGAACTCCTTTTAATTTATACTTTAACCGTTAAACCGTCGTAAGCAACGCTTGCGCCTATTTCGCTCATAATTTTTTCAGTTTCGTCGTGGCTAACGTGTAGGGACGGCGCTAAATGCGATACTAAAACTTTACTGTTTTCGTTGATAATTCCCCAAGTTTTAAAAGACGGCAATAAAACTCTAATCATAGGGATTGTGTTATGCTCGCATACGCGATAATCTCCGAGTTTGTCACCCACGGTGCAGTCGAGAACTAATAAATCAATATTAGAGTCTTTGAGCGCGTAATAAGTTTCTCTTAAAAACCACGCGCCGTCGCAAGCGTACATAAATTTTTTGCCGTTTTTCTCAAACAACAAGTGTTGGGGGAGCGACCTTTCGTCGTGGTTTGCGTAGTAGGTGGTGATAGTGAAATTTTTATCAAGTTCAACGGGTGTCATTTTAGTTAATCGCTTTACGATAACGTTATTTATATCGGGGACTGTAGCGTCGCTTCTTATCCAAAGGTTAAGGGGCGTTTTTCTTAAACTTGCAATATATTCTATCGCCTTAAAATTACAGTGGTCGCCGTGAAGGTGTGTTAAAAATACGTCGCTAATATTCTTAGCGTCAACGCCGGCAATTTTAATTGAATCTAAACAGTGAAAACCGCAGTCGATAAGTATCGTACCGTTGAGTAGAGCGCAAGCCGAACGGCGAACGTCTTTATCAAACTTATCTTTAAATTCCGTTTGAAGTTTTGGTGAATAATCCCAAGCGCTAGTGCCTAAGAACAGCAATTCAAATTCATTCATAATATAACCTTTTTTTAATTTTCAATAATCTTATAGTTACCGCTTTTTAGCACGGAAACGAGTTCATAAGGCGTTTTTATAATCTCATTCGTTTCAATTCCACCGCTTGCGGGCTTCGTGTAGCCGTGATAATCCGAGCCGGAAGTCATAGGTTTTTCATAATGGATAGCAAACGCTTTTGCAAGTTCGTTTCTAAACGGCGGATTGCAACCGTTGTGCGCTTCTATTCCAAACAGTAGTGACGGGTCGGAAACCGTCATTCCGTCTCTAAACGGATGGGCTTGAACTATTAGCGCGTCGCTTGGCAAAACGGATACGAGTTCGTTTAGATTTTTAAGTTCGTGCAAAAACGGTGCGTTATAGAAAAAATCTTCGGTCAATCCGTAAACGAGATAGTCGTTATTAGTTCCGTTAAAACGAACTTCTGCTCCGGGAAGAACGGTAAACCCGTGTTTTTCCCCTTCGTTTCTCGCTTGATAATAACCCTTTAACCATCTTTCTATTTTCTGCTTATGCGTCATTCCTTTAAGTTCGTTTTTGTACCACTCGTGGAAAATAGAAAAACAATGGTCGGTTACGACCATACCGCTATAACCTAAATCTATATATTTTTTAACGCTATCCGCGCCACTTACCGTTGCAACCTTATCGCACTCTGAAGTGTGTAAATGCAATTCGTATTTATACAAAAAATTATCTCCTTTTAAACCGAATACGGTTGCGCGTAAATATTTACGTGCTTTATTTTTCAAAATACAAAAATCTCGTTTTAATAATATCATAAAAAAAATATGAATGCAAGAACATAATTTGCTTGAAAAAGTGTCCTTATTTGTATTGATTTTTAAATGTCTTTATGTTACGCTTTATTAGGAGAATTTATGATAACGCAAGAAATTTTAGAAAAGCTAATGCCTATTAGCGATGAAGAAAACTTAATATTAGCGGGCGCGAGCGTTAATAAAAGCATTTATACAAACGGCGACGGCAATGTAATAAGGCACGATAAGCTAATATCTGGCGATAAGCTTATTCACGTTAGACCGCACGTAAGATTTGCTCATTTTCCACAGCACACCCACGATTATATTGAAGTGGTTTATATGTGCTCGGGGCAAACGACGCATATAATAAACGGAAATAAACTTATTTTGAAGGAAGGAGAACTACTTTTTCTTGGCCAAAACGCCGTTTTAATTTTGATAAAAGGACAAACAAAAAACCTAAACTGAACTTAATGTTCGGCTTAGGTCTTTGTTGGCGCGCCGTAAGAGATATAGCCACACCCTACTAGCGTAGGGACACCCTGGCTAGTTACCGCTAAAGCGGATAACCGAACGAGTTCTCATCTCTTACTTTGCGCAATAAACAAAAAAGGACAACCCACAAGGGTTAGTCCTTTTTGTTGGCGCGCCGTAAGAGATTCGAACTCCTGACCTTCGGTTCCGTAGGGGCTTCAAAACATTGTTTTTTAAGCCCTTGGGTTAGAACAATAATGATTGTTGTTTATCTTTGAAAACTGCCTAAAAATCACAGGTTAGAACAGTTTTTTATATAAATTAAGCACACTTTTGCTATAAAAAACACTAAACGTTATTAATGATAAATACAAATAAAGCCCGAAGGTCATTACACGAATTTTTGCATTTTTTGAGTAAAAAAGGTTAGAACAAATCCGTTCTAACCTATCTTTATTTATATATGATGTTTGTTAGCAAACACGACAACTTGATTTGATACGCAAATAATAAAGTCCCCATCAAATAAAACCACGTGAAAATGGAAATTTAATTTTCTTAAAATTGATTTTGCGATTAAAACCCGTTTCTCATTAACATTATTTTAAAAATTTCGTATAATAGATATGCTAAACTCGATAACGTTTTAGATTATATATGTTTTTCAGCAAGGCGTTTTTGTCGCCTAACTCTATTTATATGCCTTTCAAAGTCACCGTTTGCTATTAGTTCTGCAACGAGATATTGAATGTAGGTTGGCACGGTACAAGAATGAAAACCAAGTTTTTCTTGGAATACGGGAACAAGTTGGGTAGGTAATACCATATATCCAATACGCAAAGCAGAAGATATAGTTTTAGAAAATGTATTAAGGTATATTACGTTATTTGCTTTCGTTGTGGCAAAAAGCGTTTCTTCGGGTTTTTTAGATATAGAAAACTCTGACTCAAAATCATCTTCAATAATATATTTGCCTTTATCATTAGCCCAAGATAAGTATTCGTGCTTTTTAGAAGCACTTGCAGAAACTCCACTTGGGAAACTACGATAGGGCGAAACGTGTAAAATGGTTGCATTGCAGTTCCAT
>JAFWXO010000005.1 GCA_017545865.1 Clostridia bacterium
AAAAGGTTTGGATATCTTGCGGGAAGAACGACGGGTTCTTTACGCGTATCGTCGAAGTTTGACTTGCAATCTACCGTGTTTTTATCAATATCACGGAGCATTTCAAGCGCAAGTTTGGTCATTTTTGCTTCGGTGTATCTGTACGCTGCGGCAGGGTCGCCGTCAACCGAGCCGAAGTTACCGTGACCGTCAACAAGCGGAAGGTTGATAGAGAAATCTTGCGCTAAACGAACGAGCGCATCGTAAACCGAACTGTCGCCGTGGGGGTGATATTTACCTAAAACGTCACCAACGATTGCGGCGCATTTTTTGTGCGGTTTATCGGGGGTTAAACCCATTTCGTTCATAGAGTAAAGAATTCTTCTGTGAACGGGTTTTAAACCGTCTCTAACGTCGGGAATAGCGCGTGAGCGGTTAACTGCCATCGCATAGTCGATGAAACTTTGGCGAAGTTCCGAATCAACTTCAACGTTAACGAGTTTCGTGAGCGATAAAGTTTTCTTAAATTCGGCGGTAAGTTCTTCACTTATTACTTTTTTAGCCATAACTTTTTCTCCTATCAAGTATCAAGGTCAGCGTTAGCAAATTTAGCGTTATCTTCAATAAATTTGCGACGGAGTTCGGGTTGCTCGCCCATAAGGAGCGAGAAGTGAGCGTACGCTTCAATAGCGTCTTGCACGGTTACCCTTCTAAGCGTTCTCGTTTCGGGGTTCATCGTAGTGTCCCAAAGTTGAGTTGCGTCCATTTCACCAAGACCTTTGTAGCGTTGAATATCACATCTTTCGTTGTTTTTAAGGAATTCTTCCTTATCTTCTTCGGTGTAGAAATAATGTTCTTGCTTGCCCTTCGTTATCTTGTAAAGCGGGGGTTGAGCAATATATACGTGGCCTTCTTCAATAAGCGGGCGCATATAGCGGAAGAAGAAGGTAAGAAGTAAAATTCTAATGTGCGAACCGTCAACGTCGGCATCGGTCATGCAGATAATTCTATCGTAACGAAGTTTAGTAACGTCAAAATCGTCAAGCATACCACCGCCGAAAGCAGTTATCATAGCCTTAATTTCTTCGTTTTCAAGTACTCTGTTAATTCTCGTTTTTTCAACGTTTAATATCTTACCACGAAGGGGAAGTACCGCTTGGAAACGCCTATCTCTACCCTGTTTTGCAGTACCGCCTGCCGAATCGCCTTCTACTAAGCAAATTTCGCAAAGTTCAGGATCTTTACACGAGCAATCTGCAAGTTTACCGGGGAGTCTAACGTTTTCAAACACGCCCTTTCTCGTTGCTTCTCTTGCCTTTCTCGCGGCTTCTCTTGCCTTTTTAGCCGTTAAACATTTTAAAATCAACTCTTTGGCTACCGACGGGTTTTCTTCAAGCACTGAGGCAAATTCTTCCGTCATAGTCTTATTAACCAAAGTTCTCATATCGGCGTTGCCGAGTTTTGTTTTGGTTTGACCTTCGAATTGGGGATTTAAAAGTTTAACTGAAATTACCGCAGTGATACCTTCTCTAACGTCTTCACCGGATAACTTATCATCGTCAGTCTTTAAAAGATTTAATTTTCTACCCGCATCGTTAACAACTTTGGTTAAAGCAAGTTTAAACCCGTCTAAGTGAGTTCCGCCTTCAACGTTGTTAACGTTGTTTGCAAACGCCAAGATTTGTTCATTATAACCGTCGTTATACTGGAAGGCGATTTCGATAGTTTCCTTATCGAATTTCTTCTTCATATAAACAGGTTCTGGCGTTAAAACTTCTTTATTGTGGTTTAAAACTTGAACGTATTCTTTAATACCGCCAGTTGAAAGCATTTCATCCTTTCTTTGAACACCTTCTCTCTCGTCTTCTAAAACGAGTTTTACGCCGGTGTTTAAGAAGGCGAAATCTCTAAGCATACCCCTAATCGTTTCGTATGAAAAATCGGTGGTTGAGAAAATAGTTGGGTCTGGCTTGAAAGTAACTCTCGTTCCAGTTTCCGTGGTATCTTCTAAAACCATAAGTTCAGTTTGCGGAACGCCGATTTTGTATTCTTGACGGTAGTGCTTGCCGTTCTGATAAACGTCAACACTCGCGGTTTCAGATAAAGCGTTAACCGCCTTTAAACCAACGCCGTGAAGACCCGAAGAAATCTCGTAACCGCCACCGCCGAATTTACCGCCAGCGTTAGGGTGAGTCATAACGAGTTCAACGGTAGAAATACCTTCTTCTCTCATACCCGTTGGAATACCACGGCCGTTATCTCTTACCGAACACGAACCGTCTTTATGGATGGTTACGGAAATAGTATCGCAATAACCTGCAAGCGCTTCGTCAATCGAGTTGTCAACCGTTTCTTTAACAAGGTGGTGAAGACCGTATGAATCGGTGTTTCTAATATACATACCCGGTCTTAAACGGATATGCTCTAAGCCTTTACACTCTCTAATCTGGTCCGCGCCGTATTCGTTTGTTACTTTATTATCTAAGTCCATTTCTGCCCCCGTCCGCTAAAATGCGGTAAGTTTGAAATTATATAGTAATACTATACTTACGCATATTATAACACACGCGCGCGTAAAAGAAAAGAGTTTTTTAAAAAAAAGTTTAAAAAAAGAGTGCTTTGCACTCATTTTTTACCAATAAATTTTCAGTTGCAACAAAAAAAGGGCTTTTCGCCCTTTAATTTTTGGTTTTTATATGTTTTTGATAAGCAGTTCCATATACTTTTTCTCACTACTTGCTAGGCCCTTAACGGCATAGTCTTTACAAAACTCTATTCCGCTTGTAAGTATAAGTTTCGCCCAGTCCTTTTCCCCACTCCAAATTCTATACGCTCCGTGAATTCTATAAGTTTGCGGGCGAACGGGTTTTTCAAACACAGCAAGAGCGGACTGCTCGTTTGCCTTTATAAACCGCTTATCGTTTAACAAAATTGCGCTGAAGAAAAGTTCTTCAAAAATCTCGTCGTTAAGGTTTGAAATAGCGGATAAATCGCTTATCTCTCTAAGTTCTTTTAAAGCGCGTTCTTCATCGCTACGGATAAACGCCAAATACCTAAGATATCTAATATTTGCAGAATAACCGCTAACGCCATTGTATTTAATAAGAAGCGAAGGCGTAACGTCACAAGGCTCAACGCCTAAGAAAAGTTCCGCAATCAAAGTGAAGTAATTTTCAATAATCTCCCTCTCATCGCCACCGGACAGGTATTTGTAAACGAGATAACCGTCGTTATTTTCAAAAACGGGCAAAAGATTGACCATAAAAATATAAACAGTGAGCGGAAAGGTAATACCCAAAGCGCAATATACGATTAGGTTTTTAGTTAACGAGCAAATAAGAATTTGAGCGAGCAACAATATAAAAGTTGCGCCCAAGCCACCCATCGCCGAAGCAACGTATTTTTTAAGAACTTTTTCTTTCGTTTTGGGGTTTAAAACGGTTGAGCCAAGTTCCCCTAAAGATTTGTCAAATTTAAACTTTATCTCACCCTTTTCTCTAACGAATAAAAAACAAAAGAACTTTATAGAATAAAGTTCAAGCCCCGAAAACACGCCGATTATCGCGTGCCCAAGTTCGTGGAAAATCGAGTTTGAAACAAGGATTATAAACAAGCCTAAACCAACGCTTAAAATAACTGCTAAAACGTTTTGATTAAAGGCAAATAAAATGGAAACGAAAAGCAGCAAAAACAAGGCGATGCAAACGATCGCCAAACTAACGTTTACAAGTATTTTTACGTTATTCTTTTTCATAAACGTGCTCCAAATAACCTTCCAAATTATCCCCGTCGCTACCCCAAACTTCGCTAATACCGTAACAAGCCATAACGGAATATAAAATCTCCGCTCCGCCCGCTATTATATCCGCCCGTGACGACGCTATCGGGTATTTTTCCCTAATCTCACTCGGCGTTAACGAAAATAGTTCTTCTTTGATAGCGAAAAGTTCGTTTACGCTAAGCGGTTTGCTTTCAACTAATTCCGCTTGGTACTTATTTGATTTTAAGTTGATAAGCGAAAGCGTGGTTATAGTTCCACCAACGCCGTAAACCTTGCCGTTAAACGCTCGCCTAACGCCTTTTAAAGAGTTTTGAAGGAAAGTTGATATATTTTGCTTGTCGCCATTAAAAAGCCCGTTTAAACTTACCGCGCCAAACGGATAGCTTTGGCTATAAACGACTTCTCCACCCTGAGAAAAGGCTATTTCGGTACTGCCACCGCCTATATCGATAACGCCACCGTCTTGCCCGTTTAAAGCGCCCCTTATCGCTAAGTTTGCCTCTAAGTCGCCAGACACAACATCAACTTTAAGCCCCGTCTTTTCGTAAACGAGAGAAGTAAAGTCTGATCCGTTAACTGAATTTCTAACCGCAGCGGTTGCAAAAACTAAAACTTCTTCAGCGCCCATTTTTATCGCCTTATCAAATAAGACGGCAACTGCGTTCGCCGTCCTATCCATCGAAATTTTACTAAGCGCCCCGTTAACCTTGCCTTCGGCAAGCCGAGTCGTTATCAAAAACTTTTGTTTATTACTTCCGTCTTTTACCATTAAGCGAACGGAATTACTACCTATATCTATAACCGCAATCATTTTAGTCTTCTTCACTTGGGAAATATAAGCCGAGTTCTCTTGCGCGTTCAATAATCTTCCACTCAAGACCCCAAACTTCTATATCGTTTTCCGTTTGCTCTATCTGGCTTTGCAAAAACGCTATCTCCGCATCCAACTTTTCTATTTTGTTTTTGCGTGACACGATGCCCACGAGTTGATAAACGAGAATCGCCACCAAAATCGTTATTAGCATTATCATACCGCTTAAAACTGCGGAGAACACGCGCCTTTTCTTTTCTTCGTTCATTTACAGATTTCGCCTTTTCAAATGTAATCTTGATTACATTATACACTCTAATATTCAAAATTGCAACCGCTTTATGCAAACTAAATTTATATAAAATCGCACCTATCCCAACGCATATCGGCATATACGCCCTAAAATCAGGAAAGGAAAAAGCGCTACTTAGCAAAGTGAACGGGATTGAAAAGGTTAAAATCGCAATGAATTTTACACTCTCTTTTACCGCTCGTTTTTTGATAAAATAACATATAAATAAAAACGGCTCGAAGTAAACGCCGAACAAAATTCCAAAGAATATTGAAGCGAGCATAACCCTTGGTTGTTCAAGCGATAAAAACATCATTTAAACACCTTTTTAAGCAAACTTTTACCGCTTGCGCCGTACTTAACGGAAACTATGTTTCCGATTGCGATAAAATTGCCTGAATTTTCATCAAAGGCGGTTATTTTAAGATTATCGCCAAAGGCTTGCAAAATAGCGCCGTCAGTTAGCCGAACTTTTATTTCTTTATCGGAAAAAGCGACAACTTCTTTAACGAAAGTTGCGGATATTTTTCTTTTGTTTTCAATTGTTAAACAATGTAAATTTTCCATAAAAAAACTCCCCATAAATACTTATGAGAAGTTTTTCAATTTTATGTTAAGCATCAAGCTTCATATCGCCAAATTTGATAAGGTTTTTCTTTCTTAAAAATTCCGATACTAAAAGGGAAACAACGGCGGGAATCACGAACATACAAAGCGCAATTCCAAGGATAGTCAACACGGGAGCAACGCCGTATAATGCGTTAGCGTCAATCGCTCCGAAAAGACCAACTAAACCGCTCGTACCCATACCACCGCCAGCCGCAGTACATCTCAAATTTAATAAAACGGCAACTAAGCCCGCAACCGCAGATGAAATAATTTCAGGGAGCATAATAATGGGCTTTTTCATAATGTTGGGAATTTGGAGCATACTCGTTCCCAAGCCTTGAGAGATTAAACCACCCACTCCGTTTTCACGGTAACTCGTTACCGCAAAACCTACCATGTGAGCAGCGCAACCTGCAACCGCAGCGCCACCTGCGATAGCGAAAACTTCGGGGTTTGCAAGCGCTGTGTTAGAGCCTGCAATGGCTATCCAAATAGCCGCGGATGACGTGGGCATCGTTAAAAGCACACCCATAACAACCGCTATCAAAATACCCGTTAAAATCTTAACCGCTTCGCCTGCGTTTATGGTGATTACTAAAAGTTTAGCGAATAAATCGATAAGTTTTATAAACGGCCAAGCAACGAAAATGCCAGCGAAAGATAAAAGCATAGTTCCTAATGGAACTAAAATTATATCAAGTTTAGTTTTACCGGCGTATAATGAAACGATTTCAACTGCTAAAATAGTTGCAACGTAAGCCCCTATCGGGTTACCGGGAGCGCCCATCGTTAAAGCGGTGAATCCAAATCCGCCCACCATCATTTTATCTGCAAACGCGCCTACCATACCCGCAACCGCAGCGGAAAATACTAAAAGTTTGTTCTTGGTTAGAGCGTACGCTATACCAACGCCAATACCTGCGCCCATTAAAGATTTTGCGATATTTGCGATAGATAATAAAGTTTTACCAACGTAATTGTCGCCTATCCAACCTGCAATTTGAGCAAGAATAGTTCCTGCAATTAACGTACAGAACAAACCTTGAGCCATACCCGAAAAGGCTGTTATAAACCAACGGGTAGCAAGTTTTTTAACTTTTGCCATCATAACTACAAAACCTCCACTAATTTATTTTCAACTTGATCGCAAGAAGACAAGATATATTCAACGCCGTTTATATTTATTCTGTAATACGGAACAACTCCTTTGCCGTGCAAATGCCCGTAAACCACTTTATCAACGCCGTTGTTTTCAAAAATTTCAGTAAAAAGCGATTGTTCGCGCCTAACGTTAAAGGGCGGATAGTGAATTAAACAAATAAGCCTGTCCCCGTCTTCCATAAGTTTTTTAGCGGAAGAAAGGGCAAGTTTAAACCTTTCGGCTTCACGCTCGTAAATATGGCGATCGTGCTCGTCAAAATCAGGCGAGCCTTCAACCGCCCAACCACGAGAACCGCAAAAAACGATATTTCCTATCTTAACAGCATCGTTTTGAAGGGCAAAGAAACCGCTTGGCAAACTTTCTCTAATGCGAGTTATCCCCTGCCACCAGTAATCGTGATTGCCACGGATAAGAATTTTTTTACCCTTTAACCCGTCAAACCAACTAAAATCTGTAAGCGCGCCGTCAAGCTTCATAGCCCAACTTATATCGCCACAAATTAAAACCACGTCTTCTTCGCTAACCTTTTCTTGCCAGTCTAATTTAATTTTGTCAAGATACCCTTCCCACTTATCGCCGAAAATATCCATAGGTTTTTCGCCAGATAAGGATAAGTGAAGGTCACTTATAGCGTAAATTTTCATAATTATTTATATTATATCACTATGGTTTTTTAAACGCAACCTTTTTAAAGCGTAAAAAAAAGCGTGTAAACACGCTTTTTAATATGTATTTTTATTATAAGTTGCCGTCGCCGTCGGGAAATAGCGGTAATTCAAAAAATCCCGAACACACTTCTTGAGTGTATTCTTGGCAAGGCGGAATAGTTGCATAGCCGTAAGACGGGATTAAGAGTTCAACCGTCATAACCACCTTGATAATACTCGTCGTGCAGAAAGTTACGTTGAAAGTATTTCCGCTAACGTAAGTTCCTTCCGGGGAAACAACGGATACAATCGCCTCAACTTCATACGGCATAATAGACGGCGCAGGAACGTACAAAATAACGTCTTGCGACAAGGTTACGCTTGCAGTACCCTTGCCTTCAACGCCGTTAGCGTCAACGTATAAAACTTCAACGGGGATAGAATAAGATACCTGAACCCTACTACAATTAGGTCTATCGGGAAGGGGGTCTACTTGAAGGGAAGTTATTTGAGCGGTAGTGGTAACGTTTCTCGCGCTAACGAAAGTGAGCGGATACGCTGGGTTTGCCGGCGTTACGCTTTGTAGCGTTACGTTAACGTTATCTTCTTGGGCTTGGCGCATACACGCATCGAAAACCTTTTTTACTTGAATACAAACTTTGTCGCAAAGGCCGTTCATAGGATTACCGCTAAGCCTACCTGGGCATCTATCTTGCGGACAGTTAGAGAAAAATGACATTTTTGCCTCCTTATCAATCTTTCACTCTATAAATATGCAATAAAATAAAATTTTGCCACACCATTGACTAAAAGTTAAAACTGTGCTAAACTTATTTTTATGAAAAATAAACTTACTATCGAACAAAAAATAAATAGCAAAAAAATTAAAAATCCCCCTACGACCGCTTATAGAGTTTTAGGTAAGATTTGGAAATTTTTATTCTTTAAAAAATACGGGGTTAAAGTAACTTATAAATGCGATCCGAGAAAGGAAAGTTCTCCGCATATTTTTATAAGCAACCACTCCTCGAGAAACGACTATATTTTTACGGCTATACCCTTACTTCCAAATACCTACAATTTCGTTGCGGGTTACAACGAGTTTTACCGCTCTCACCTTAAAGGAATTTTCAATTTTTTAAACCTTATTCCCAAGAAGAATTTCACTCCCGATCTTTATGCGATGAAGGAAATTTCAAGGGTTATTAAAAACGGCGGAAATATTGCAATTTTCCCTGAAGGCATGAACTCAATAGCCGGCATGAGCCAACCCGTTGCAATAGGAACTGGCAAATTTTTAAAGCACTTTAAAGTTCCCGTTTATTACTCTGTAATAAAAGGTGGCTTTTTATCCTTCCCAAAACACACCAACAACTCCTATCCAGGTAGAGTTGAAGTGGTGTTTGACAAACTCTTTACGGTTGAAGATTTAGAAAGATTATCCCCTGAAGAAATTGAAGATATAGTAAACGAAAAACTTTATCACGACGATTATAAGTGGAATAAACTTTACCGCTACACTTATAAGACTCGCGGTCTTGCAGGCGAAGGGCTTAGCGACGTTTTGTTTTGGTGTCCAAAATGCGGAGCGCAACACTCGTTAGTATCTAAGGGAAATGCTATTTGGTGCACTGATTGCGGTAACGGAGCAACGATAGACGACAGTTATAATCTTACCCCGTTAGACGAAAATTCGGTTATTCCCGCAACCCAAAGCGACTGGTTTAATATGCAACGCGAACTTATGAAAAAGACGGTTAAAAATCCCGATTTTTCCTTCTCGAGTAAAGTTAAACTCGGCACTCTACCCAAGTATAAATACCTTAAAAAATCTAAAACGAGCAATATAACGGGCGAAGGTACTTTAACTATTGACAAAAGCGGGCTTACGTTTAAAGGTATTAACGATAAAAAGCCGTTTGAATTCCACTTAAACCCATCGGAACTTCCAACTTACGGTATGTGTACTGACGTTTCAAGGTTTTACACCTTTGTAAACGGAGAATTCTATGAATTCTACCCTGAAACCCGTTGCGTTGAAAAATTCTTCTTACTAACCGAAGAATTGCATAGACTAAACGGCGGAAAATGGCAAGATTTCAAATTTGATAAATAAAAAAAGCGAGAACTTTTCGTTCTCGCTTTTAATTTTAATTTTATTCGGATAAAGTGTAACCCGTATCACCGTAAATAAATTGTTTATAAGTTACGGTTAAGGCATTTGTTACGCCTTGTCTATCAACGGTAAAGGTTACCGTATCGCCAACGGTTAAAGAAAGTTTGTTAAGGAAGGAAACAACGTCCGCCGAGCGCGTTGCCGACGTGAGATTTACCGAATACGTTTGACCTTTATATTCAATCGATCTTATCATATCCCCTGCAAGGAAACCTGCTTGAGCGTAAACGCTACCTTGCTTTACTGCCATAACGCAAACGGGATAAGTGTGGAAATTGTAAGAGTAATCGGCAATAGCGATTTCAGAGCCAAAAGAGAGCGCGTAGTTATATTCAGCGCAAGCCCTTGCCCTACCTTCAACGTAACCGTAGTTGTAAACGGTTGACGATTGATAGAAGTAAGTTTTAGTTAAACTTTCATAAACGGAAAGCGCATCGTCAACGGGAACGGCAAAATTAAGCCCTTGCGCGCCCGTGTAACCGGAATTTACAACGCCAACGAGGTTTCCTTGGCTATCGAATAAACCACCGCCCGAATTACCGCCGTTTATTGAACAGTCGGTTTGGATAAGGTTCATATTTCCAATATCGCCAACGTTAACCGTCCTTTCCACGGAAGAAATAATGCCTTTAGTAACCGTTCCGCCTAAAGTGCCGAGAGGGTTACCTATCGCAACAACGTCTTCCCCAACTTTTAAGGGGGCAACGGTGTTTATATCTCTAACGGTTGCAACGGAAAGTTTAACCTTATCTTCAGTATAACCGTCACCCGAAGGATACAAACGCAAAACGGCAATATCGGAATTAGGATCGCCACCGATTAAACTTGCGTTATACTTATTGCCCTCGATATCTTTTACCATATACATATCGCCACCGTCGATAACGTGATGACACGTTAAAACGAAATAGTAGTCGTCTGCATAAGAATTTTCAGTTTCTAAACCCGTTCTTGAAAGAATAATACCACTACCTGCTCCAGTGCCTTGCGCAATTTCGCTTTGAATGTAGATTTCAACAACGGAAGGTCTAACCGCATCAAGCATTTCAACGAGTGAGCTATAATTTGGCGCTACTGGTGAAGTTTCAACAACGACTTCATACGTGCTAATGTTACCCTCAACCTTGTTATCACTCGGCGTTATAACGCACGCCGAAAGAGAAAACGAAAGCGCCAAGACAGTTAATAATGATAAAAACTTTTTCTTCATAAGTCTCCTTAGTTTGTAAAAATATAATACAATTATACTCAACTTTATTTTATTTTACACTATTGTTTAAAATATGACAAGTAAGTAAAAAAAATTTCATAAAAAAAAGACCGTTTTATATAAATAAAACGATCCTTTCTGCTCCGTTTTTATATTCGGAAACAGAAAAAGACCGTTTCCAATAAAAACTTCGCTATTAAAAGTAACTTGCTTTTTTGTAACCTTACAAACAATCACTCTCGCAAAACGTAAAGGTCACTCGCTCGTTACGATAATAGTATATCCCGTATATTTAAGTTTTATACACTAAATTTAAAAAATTTTTACAATTCAACGGGTTTGCCATCTTTATCGTATTTCCATTCGCCTTTATAATAAATATCCGCAATACCTGACCAACCTTCACAGAAACCAGGGTTTCTTTGGATATTATCAGCAATAACTTCGCCCGTTATCTCGTCTCTATCGTAAAGGGGAACGGTAAGCGCTTGAAGTTCTTCTTTTGTGATATTGAGATAAATTTTATTTGCGTAAGTAAACGCTCTATTTAAAGATACCACTTTATCTACTGCTGGAGTATATATTTCACCTTCAGGAATATAGTTTACACTTGCAGGAAGAATAATTTCATTAAGAGACCTGCACTCGTAGAAGGCTCTTATACCAATTTGTTGAACGTTTTCACCAAAGATTACTTCACTAAGATTTTTACAAGATGCAAAAGTGTGGTTGTCTATAATTTTAATACCATTACCTATAATAACCCGCTTTAAATTGTTGCAACCACCAAAAGTATTATACAACGCACCATTATAAGGATGTATATCAAGTTCAGATCCTTTTACAGTGTCTGGAATAACTATTTCTTCTATTAAAGTTTGTCCAAAAGCATTTCTGTTGATATACCTTAAACCTTCATTTAGTTTAATAGATATAAGTCCAGACTCGCTAAAACAAGATTCTGCTATTACTAAAACTGGAAGCGCTTTTTCATCTCCAGCACCTTTATAATACGCGGGAATTTCAACGTGAACTATGCTAGAGTCTTTATCGTATAAAGTAACTTCGTAAGCAAGTTCGCCGTCTATGGTCGTTTTAGTATAAGTTAACGCGGAAGAAGCGTCTAAATATTTACCACAAGCACACTTACCGCCATCACTCTTATGTTCGGTGTAATTAAATTTCGTTTCTCCATTATATTGAGAATACCAATGGTGAGTGTCATTGTAAGTGTAATAATTGCTCTTCCAAATGGCTTTTATAGTTAAACTTTCTGTGATAGGAGAACTAAAATCGAAATCCCAGCCCATAAAAGTATACCCGTCAAAACTCAAAGACTCTGTCGGAATTTCAGCAAATTCCCCTTCAAAAACCTTTTGACTATCAATCGAAGTCGTATACGTTTCAAAACTTACCGTGTATATAGGCTGGCGATAAATGTTAACGCTATAAATTTCAACGATTTCGTCACCATCAAATTCAAAAATATAAATACGGTTATTACCAATATTTAGCGGGATTTTTTTCGTTAAAACTTGACCTATGCCATACTCGCTAAACGAAATTTCAAATTTGGCATTGCCTACTACATCTATTTCGTTTTTAAAATCAAACTCAACAACACTATCGGGAACTTTTAAGTATAAACCGTTGCCGTTAACTGTAAGCGTTTTAAATCGAATAGAAGATTCTACTGCAACCGCCTTTTCAACTACGTTTCCTGCGTTTATTTCAGATTCGTTTGACAAAACGATAATTAAATCACCATCTTCATTAATATAAGAATCTATAACGCTAACACCATCTTTACCATTTATCCCGTCTTTACCTTTAATAGATTCAAGCCACTCTTCATAATTAAGCGGTTGTTTGCCGTTTTCTTCAGCGTGAGCAACGTACATATTGTATATACCTAAAATCTCTTGATTTTTATTATCCGAATTTGTGTTATTATCAGTACCACAAGCAGATAAACCAAATACACAACAACAAAAAAGCATCGCACAGGTTAAAAAAGTGATAAGTTTATTTTTCATAAAACCCTCCAAAAAATAAAAAATGCGCCAACCGAAGTTAGCGCACTAAAAACGCAAACTCCGTTGTCGCCAAACAAACTCTATGACAAAAGCAATAGAAAAGAGAGTGCATTTTTAAACAAAATAAAAAATGCGCCTTTGTCACATTATAAAGTTTGTTTGGCAATATCATTTTATCACTTTTTAAAAAGTGTGTCAATAAGATAAAATTTTTAATTTAAACATTAAAAAAGACGGCAAGAGCCGTCTTTTTTTAATCATTATCTTCTTCTTCGGGAAGTTCTACGTTGTGATATACGTTTTGAACGTCATCGTTATCTTCAAAAGCATCGAGCATCTTGTTGAAAGAAATAAGTTGCTCGTCGTTTAAAGTGATTTTATCGTTGGGGATCATCATAATATCCGCTTCAAGTAAGGTAATGCCCTTTTCTTCAAAATATTTTCTAACTGCAGAGAAATTTGAAGGTGCGGTTCTTACTTCATAAGCATCGTCTTCGGTGATAACGTCATCCGCGCCAGCGTCAAGAGCCATTTCCATAACGGTGTCTTCATCAAGTTCAACCGTTCTTTCAATAACAACAACGCCCGCATTTTCAAACATATACGATACAGAGCCCGTAGTTCCCATATTTCCGCCGTATTTATCAAAAATATGCCTTACTTCGCCAACGGTTCTATTAACGTTATCAGTAAGTGTTGAAACGATTACCGCGCTACCGCCGATACCGTAACCTTCGTAAGTTTTAACTTCGTAGTTAACGTTGCCAAGTTCGCCGGCTGCTTTTTTAATACTTCTCGTAATGTTATCGTTAGGCATATTTGCCGCTTTTGCTTTGGCAATAACGTCGGCAAGTTTGCTGTTAGTGGTAGGATCTGCGCCCGCTTTTGCAGCAACGGCAAGTTCTCTACCTAATTTAGTAAAGATTTTACCCTTAGCAGCGTCAGTTTTTGCTTTTTTATTTTTAATGTTAGCCCATTTACTATGTCCTGACATAATTAAAACTCCTTCTTTAGATTATACATCATTAGCGCGCACGCTACCGATGCGTTTAAACTTTCAATTTTACTATCCATAGGGATAGTAAGAACGGTGTCGGCAAGAGATTTAACCTCATCCGAAACGCCGTTTCCTTCGTTGCCGATAACGATTGCATAACTACCGCTCGGCGTGTATTCAAATAAGTTTTTACCGCCAAAATCAGCAACGATTATTTCAAAGCCCGAAAGCAAAGCCTTTAAATTTTCAACTTCACACTTGTGAATATTTACGAAATAAATGCCACTCATGGACGCTCTTACCGCTTTTGGAGAGTACGCGTCAACACACGACAAAAGGTAGATATCGCTATATCCGCAAGCGGATGCCGTGCGAATTATCGTACCCATATTGCCGGGGTCTTGAATACCGTCTAAAATAATAGCGTTTCCACTCGGAGTGGTTAAAGAGTTTTCAGGGATTTTAATAACGGCAAGAACGCCTTGCGGAGTTACTTCACCCGTTAAATAGGAAAACACCTGCTCGGTTACCGTTATCGTTTCAACACTGCCCGGCGCAATAAAATCACAACGCTCGGATATTACGATACAATCAATATCCTGCCCGTATTTTATCGCTTCCGAAACCATTTTAACGCCTTCAACGATATATAAGCCGTGTTCACGCCTGCCCTTTTTATCTTTGAGCGACGCTATCTTTTTAATAATCGCGTTTTGCTTTGAAGAATAAATCATAAAAACTACAATTAGGCTATTGATACATCAATAGCCTAAAAGTTAAATTATTTTTCAAGTTTTGCTTTTGCTTTCTTAACGAGAGCCGCGAAAGACTTTTCGTCAGCAACAGCCATATCTGCAAGAACCTTTCTGTTAAGGTTGATACCTGCAAGTTTTAAACCGTACATAAATTTGCTGTAAGAAATTTCGTTCATTCTGCACGCTGCGTTAATTCTTGCAATCCAGAGTTGACGGAAATCTCTCTTTTTGTTCTTTCTGCCGATGTATGCATAGTTTAAGGATTTCATTACGGCTTCTCTTGCAACGCTGTAAAGTTTGCTCTTAGAACCATAATAACCCTTAGCGAGTTTCATAATTTTTCTACGTTTTTTAACTGCGTTTACGCCTCTTTTAATTAACATATCACATTTCCTCCCCTATTACGCTTTGTAAGGAATAATTGACTTAATAGTCTTTTCCTGAGTAGCGGAAACGTATGCTCCACTTCTAAGTCTTCTCTTTCTCTTAGTGGTCTTCTTTGATAAAATGTGGCTCTTACCTTGATGACCTCTTTTTACTTTGCCGGTTGCAGTAAGCTCAAAACGCTTTTTTGCACCGCTGTGCGTCTTCATTTTTGGCATAATTTTGTCCTCCTAAAAATTTGTGGTTGCCCGAAAAGCGTTTACGCCTTGGGGGCTAATATCATAAGAATATTTCTTCCTTCCAAAAGTGGCTTCTTTTCAATAACCGCGTCGTTTTCAACTAACGAGTAGAACTTGTTCATAACTTCCACGCCAAGATCGGAGTGTGCGTTTTGACGACCGCGCATTCTTATTGAAACTTTAATTTTGTTACCGGCAGCAAGGAATTTTTGCGCTTGCTTTGCCTTAACGTTAAGGTCACCTATATCAATAGTCATAGATAACCAAATTTCTTTAAGTTCAACTACCTTTTGATTTTTGCGCGCTTCCTTTTGCTTTTTCATTTGCTCAAACTTATACTTACCGTAGTTCATTATTTTGCAAACGGGGGGTTGCGCGTTGGGGGAAATCTTAACTAAATCTAAATCGCTATCGTAAGCAATTTGGAGCGCAGCGCTTGGGCTCATAACGCCGAGTTGTTCGCCGTTTTCGCCGATTACTCTGATTTCCTTGTCAAATATTTCTTCATTGATTTGGTGCTGATTTTTAATAATCGTGTACCTTCCTTAAAAAAAATTGACGGATTACAAAAGTAACCCGTCATTAAAATGCCTATTTAGGCAATTAAATCTATCATAGCCTAGCGAACCTTTGTTGCCGGCGAGAAGGGGTAACTTCTGCTTGTCGAAGATATATTACCACTTCTTTTTATAATTGTCAAACGATTTTTAGTGATTTTAGTCAAGTTTTAAACTTTTAACTTCAGATTTTACGCGTTTGATAAAATCTTCAACGCTCATAACGCCGATGTCGCCAAGTTTTCTATCTCTAACCGCCACCGTGCCCGTTTCAATTTCCTTATCGCCAACGATGAGCATATAGGGAACTTTATCAAGTTGAGCATCTCTTATCTTTCTACCCATCTTTTCACTGCGAAGGTCAAGCGACGGGCGAATACCCGCTTCTAAAAGTTCATCCCAAAGTTTACGGCAGTATTCTTCGCTTCTATCGGTCATTGAAAGGATGCTTGCTTGAACGGGAGCCATCCATAAAGGAAGCGCGCCCGCGTATTTTTCAAGCACGAGAGCAAGCGTTCTTTCATAACAACCAAGGCTCGTTCTGTGAATAACGTAAGGATATTTCTTCTCCCCGTCACTATCGGTGTAAACCATTTCAAAACGCTTTGCAAGTTGGAAGTCGATTTGAATAGTAACGAGCGTGTCTTCCTTGCCGTAAACGTTCTTAATTTGAACGTCAAGTTTCGGGCCGTAGAACGCCGCTTCGCCGTCCGCTTCGGTATAGTCAATTCCTAAGTTATCTAAGATAACTTTCATTTGGTTTTGAACGCTTTCCCACTCTTCTTCTGAGCCGATGTATTTTTCTTTGTTGTTTTTATCCCACTTAGAGAATCTATAAGAAATTTCATTGTCAAGACCGATTGCTTTCATCATGTAAAGCATTAAGTCAACGCAACCTTTGAACTCACTTTCAAGTTGTTCGGGCGTGCACGCTAAGTGACCTTCGGAAATGGTAAACTGCCTAACTCTTATAAGACCGTGCATTTCACCGCTATCTTCATTTCTAAAAAGAGTGGAAGTTTCGCCAAAACGCATGGGAAGATCACGGTAACTTCTCGGCTTATTAAGATAAACTTGGAATTGGAAAGGGCAAGTCATCGGACGGAGCGCGAAAACTTCTTTATCCTTTTCTTCATCGCCGATAACGAACATACCTTCTTTATAGTGATCCCAGTGACCGGAAATCTTGTAGAAATCACTCTTAGCCATTAAAGGAGTTTTGGTTAAAATATAACCGCGTTTCATTTCTTCATCTTCAACGAAACGTTGTAAAACTTGAATAGTTTTAGAGCCTTTTTCAAGCATTACGGGTAAGCCTTGACCAAGAGTATCAACGGTTGTAAAGTAACCGAGTTCTCTACCGAGTTTGTTGTGATCGCGAAGTTTTGCTTGTTCTAACTTTTCAAGATATTCGTCAAGTTGGCTCTTTTTCTCAAAAGCAGTACCGTAAATGCGGGCAAGCATTTTGTTCTTGCTATCCCCTCTCCAGTACGAGCCGTTAAGGGCGGTTAACTTAAACGCTTTGATTTTGCCGGTAGACGGAAGGTGCGGGCCTCTACATAAATCGGTAAACGTGCCTTGCTTGTAGAAGGAAATTTCTTCGCCTTCGGGCAAATCTTCAATAAGTTGAACCTTATAAGGTTCACTGTACTTCTTCATAAGCTTAATCGCTTCGTTTCTCGGAAGGGAAAATCTTTCAATGGGAAGATCGCTTTTGATAATCTTCTTCATTTCTTCTTCAATCTTAGAAAGATCTTCTAAAGTTATCGGGGTTTTAAAGTCTATATCGTAATAAAAACCCGTTGCGGTAGTAGGGCCGATTGCTAAATTGCAAGTTGGATAAATAGTTTTAACCGCTTGCGCGAGAACGTGAGAACAGGTGTGGCGATACACGTCAAGCCCTTCTTCATCTCTAAGGGTTAAAATGGCAACCTTGTCGCCCTCACTTACTTTTGCGCTTAAATCAACGATTGCGCCGTTGATCTTGCCTGCTACTGCATTTCTTGCTAAACCTTCGCTAATTGCCAAAGCAACGTCTAAAACGGACGCTTCGTCATTTACGATAAGTTCGCTGTTATCGGGTAAATAAACTTTCATAATACTCTCCTTGTAAATAAAAAGCCCTTAAGCAATACAAATTGCTTAAGGACGTTGTGTTATAACGCGGTTCCACCTTAATTGCCGATAAAATCGACCACTTTAAATTGCGATAAGTTCGCAAGGGACTTAGATATTTTACGGGTGGTTTCACTTGCCGTTTTACGTTATTGCCTTTCAGCCTAAGGGCAACTCTCTGTTAGCGATATACGGGGCTACTTATCCCTATCTAATATATAATTTGATATAATTATATAACCCAGTAAAACTTTTGTCAACTATTTTAATATCCGTTTAAAAATCTTGCCCGTTCGCCGAAAAGTTCTTTGACGTAACGCTCGTCGCTTTCAGGCAGTTTCGTTGCAAGTTCCACTTCCCCAGCGCCAGATAAGAGTATTTCTTTAACGAACGGTATTTCCTTACTATCGCCAAACAAAAGGTTACGGCGCTTTAAAAGATTGTAACGCCGATCGTAAACACAGCCGTCGTCAAAGTATACTTTTTTGCCGTTTTTATCTTTAATAAGATAAATTATAAATTCTTTTAGTTGGTTTGGTTGAAATTCAGGCGGAATATAACTTAATATTTCATACCACTTTTCTTTGAGCGGTTTCATGCGGAAATTAAATATTCCGTCAAGCGCGTATTCTTGAAAACTTTTGAGTTTTTTAATCGCATATTTCTTATCTTCATCAATATCGGCGGAGATTAAAGTTGTTAGCAATAGTTCGCTTTCAACGGGTTTTAATCCGCTTAAATTTACGTTTCTTTTAAAAAAGGAATATTTATAGTTTATTGCTATAACGTCCGCTATTTTATCTTCCACTTCGCTAACCACTAAATCGCGGTAGGAAGAAGGAACGTCAATTATAAGTTCGGAGCGGTTTTTGCCCGTTTTTAACTCTACGATACAGCCGAGTTGTTTATTAACCGCGTAAAGCGTTTCTTTAATATAGATTAGATTTTCGCCCCTAACGGCGCTTTCTGTTATTTTTATTTGGCTCATACTCCTAAGTCTATGCATTATTTTTAATTTTAATTAAACTTTCTTTTTATAAATTTATAAATTTCAGACATCGCAACGATACTTAGCGCCGTAACTATCAATTTTAGCCAAGTTATAGCGGAAAGCGCAACCGTGCCGAAAAATCCGCCTAAAAACTGAGTGAGTATTATTTGGATAACAAAAGTTATTGCAAACACGATAAGCATGGGCTTATTGCTCTTTAAATCTTTAAAAACACTCGTTCTGCCAAGTTCCCTTGCGTTAAAGGCGTTAAACAGTTGAAAAAGGATAAAAAGAGAAAAGATGACGGTATTCATTTCGTACTCGCCAACGCGCAAAAAGTCCGTTTTGCACTGTAAAATAAGCACTGCTGAAATAAATATTGCATGCAAAATTATCTTTGCAAACATATTGATAGTTACTAAATTATCACTTCTTCTAACGGGGAATTTTTCCATATACCCGTCGTCACGGCTTTCAAGCCCTAAAGTGAGCGCGGGCGGTCCGTCCATAATAATATTTATCCAAAGAAGTTGAACGGTGGTAAACGGGCTTTTAACACCCAAAATTAGCGACGCTACGATAAAAAATACCGCCGAAAAGTTAACGGATAACTGAAAAGTTATAAAACGCTGAAAATTTCTATAAACGTTCCTGCCGAAAGATATGGCTTTTACTATCGTTGAAAAGGAATTATCAAGCAAGATAACGTCGCTTGCTTCTTTGGTTATTTCAGACCCGTCGCCCATAGAAATGCCGATGTCGGCGTGCTTAATGGCGGGCGCATCGTTAACCCCGTCGCCTGTAACGGCAACCACTTCCCCACTTTCTTTTAGCGCCATAACGATTTTTAGTTTTGTTTTTGGCGTGCTTCTTGCAACAACCGATATACCTTTTAAAACCTCGCTTAACTTTTCGGTTGGAAGGTCTTCAAGTTCGCTTGCGCTGATAACGAACTTTTTATCGGTTGCTATGCCGAGTTCTTTTGCGATTGAAAACGCCGTTACGATATTGTCGCCCGTGAGCATTTTTACTGAAATTCCAGCCTTCTTGCAGTCTTGAACGGCTTTTTTAACGTCAGAACGAACGGGATCGGATAAAACGGCAAAACCGTCGTATATAAAATTATCTTCAATTTTTCTACAAAAAGCGATAACCCTTTTACCTTCTTCTTGGTGTTTAGATATTTTTTCAAGTTCAATACTAAGTTTAAAGTTTTCAAAGTTGCAAAAATCAAGAATTATTTCGGGTGCGCCTTTAAAATACTCAACGCCGTTATCAAGTAGGGTTGAACAGTATTTAATCTCGGAAGAAAATGGCGTTTTACTAAGCGCTTTAACGCTATTTCTTTCCGTATCACAGTCAAACTTTTTCTTTTTAGCGTACTCTAAAAGGGCAATTTCAGTAGGGCTACCAACCCCACCCGATTTATCTTTAGATAAATAAGCGGTTGAATTTATTATTGAATTATATAAAATTTCACGTTCCGAGCCGAAAAGGGAGAACACTTTCATTTTGTTTTCAGTTAAAGTTCCCGTTTTATCAGAACAAATAACGCTAACGCAACCAACGGTTTCGGTTGCAACGAGTTTTTTAATTAAAGCGTTTGATTTTGAAAGTTTTAAAACGTTTAGCGTGAGCGCTATAGCAACGGTTGTTGGAAGCCCTTCGGGAACTGACGCTACTATTAAAACGATTGCGCTTAGAAAAGCGTTTTGAAGCCCGTCGAAAGTAACAGATTTTGTGTAAAACAATTTGGCAACCGTTAAAATTAAAACGAAAACGGCAGACAAAATGCCAAACCACGTTACCGTTTTTGAAAGCCTATCAAGTTTTTCTTGCAACGGAGCGGAAACACCGCCCGATTTTTGAAGTTCGCTTGCGATAACGCCTATTTCAGCATCGTCTCCCACCGCAGTTACGATATAAGAGCCGTTACCCTGCGTTACGAACGTTCCGCTAAACACTTGGTTTTTGCGCTCTGCAAGGGGCGTTTCAGCGTTCAAAACAACGTTGGCGTTTTTAGCGCACGGCACGCTCTCGCCAGTTAAAGTGGACTCGTCAACCGAAAGGGAATCGCTTGAAATTAGCCTACCGTCTGCAAATATTTTATCGCCCGTTGACAATAAAACTATATCGCCAACCACGAGTTCCGACTGCAAAACGGTGGTTTTTTCGCCGTTTCTTATAACTTTAACGAAAACGTTACCCGACATTTTTTCTAAAAGTTCAAACGCCCGCCTTGACTTTCCTTCCATATAAACGGTTAAAAACACGCTTATTGCGATAGAAATAAAAATGCCGATGCACTCGTAAAAATCGCCGTTACCAGTTTTTAAAAACTTTCCAAGATTAACGCCGAGCGTTATAACCATCGCTATTTCTAAAATTATAAGCATAGGTTCGAGCAAAGCGTCAATTATCCTTTTAAATAAAGATTTGCCTTTAACTTTGCTCATTTTGTTCTCGCCGTAGAGTTTTTTAGAGTTTTGAACGGAACTTTCGTTCAAGCCGAGTTCAGAAGTGTTTAGTGTTGCAAACAAATTTTTAATCGTTTTGTCGTGTACTATCATAATTCACCACTTCTAAGATATTTTAAAAGCGTAAATAAAATGAATAAATTTCGTTTTCAATCTTTACTTTCATATTTTATTATGATAAAATATATAAGGTTGGAGGAATTACTCAAATGAAAAACGTATTAAAGTTAAATATTAAAGGCTACGATGCAGAACTTCCCATTTTACCATTACCTTCGGGTATCAATATCGCATTTTTCAATCTTCACGGCAATAGTGAAATGACTGAACATTGTGGTAAAGAACTTGCAAAACTACTTTCCGATTGCGAAGTTTTAATAACCGCTGAATCAAAAGGTCTTCAACTTTGCCACGTTGTTGCAAGAGAACTCGGTCAACACTACTACGCCGTTGCAAGAAAGAGCAAAAAACTCTATATGCAAGACGGGATTGACGTTTTGTACGACGCGTCTATCACGACCGGCACGGAACAACGTTTATACTTAAGCAAGCACGACGTTGAGATTTTAAAAGGCAAAAAAGTCGGTATTGTTGACGACGTTGTGTCTACAGGCGCGTCATTAAAAGGTTTAGAAGCTATCGTTGAAAAAGCAGGCGGAATAATTTACAAAAAAGCCTTCGTTTTAGCAGAGGGCGACGCTGCTGATAGAAAAGATATTATCTATCTTGAAAAAATTCCCCTTTTATAATTTAAAGCACTCAAAAAGCCAAGCGATTTCGCTTGGCTTTTAGTTTAGATTAAATTTGACAGTTCAATAAATTTTTCTACCGAGAGTTCTTCCCCCCTACAAGAAATTGAAACGCCTATCTCGTTTAAAAGTTCTTCACACTTTTCACGAGAATAACCGTAACCTTTCATAAGGTTATTAACGAGCGTTTTTCTTCGCATAGCGAAAGAGTGTTTTATTAAAGTTCTAAGTGATTTTAAGTCTTTAATATCGTATTTATTAGCGTTTAAAGTGATTTTAACGACAGCCGAGTCAACGTTAGGCGCGGGATAAAACTTTTCACGCCCGATATACTCTATAATCTCGCTATCGGCAACGGCGTTTATAGAAACGGTAATACTGCCGTAATCAGCCGTTTTTTCTTTGGCAACTATTCTTTCAGCAACTTCTTTTTGGATTGTAATAACTATTGCTTTGCAACTGCTTGCTTCTTCAATAAACGCATAATAATAGGCGTTGTTATATAATAAGGAAGGTTTGCAACCAAAATATACTCATCGCCGAGCATATTTTCAATCTCTTGCATAGAAACCTTCATAACGTCTTTAAAAATAATCTCGGCGTTATCAAACTCGCCAAGCGTCTTTTCAAGAACGGGTTTTAAGTTTTGGTCCACTTCAAAACCGTAAACTTTTTTCGCCCTTTTAGCGATTTCCGCCGTAAGCGTGCCAGCGCCAACGCCGATTTCTAAAACGGTGGTATCCTTAGTAACGCCCGAACGCTCAACCACGCTACCGAGCAACGTTTCATCGGTTAAAAAGTTTTGACCGAGCGATTTTTTGAATATGAAGTTTTTCTCTTTTAAAACGTTTTTAATATTCATAAAAATTAAACCTTTGCTCACAATAATTTTGGGCAATAACGGTGGAAAATTCCATTAGTTTGTATCCACGCTAACTAAAGATAAAGCCAAACTACGTTTGGCTTACATATTGAAAAATCTTTTGAAATTTTGTTCAACTATTTGCTCAACTTGGCTCACGTTTAACCCGTAAACGCCTGCCATAAACTCGTAAACCACGGGAACGTATTTAGGCTCGTTTACCTTACCGCGATAAGGAACGGGAGTCATAAACGGACAGTCAGTTTCAACTAAAACTCTATCTATCGGGAGCGTTTTTAACACTTCCGATTTTTTTGAATTTTTAAAGGTAAGCGCACCGCCAAACGAGAAATACGCGCCGAGTTTAAGTAAAATTTCACTAATCTCACGGCTGCCTGAATAACAGTGCATCAAAAAGCCTTTTTTGAGTTTTGGCGCATATTCTTTTAAGATATTAACCGTATCTTGCCAAGCATCGCGCGAGTGGATAATTACGGGAAGATTAAGCTGGATAGCAAGTTCAAGTTGGCGGATAAACGCCGTTTTTTGAACTTCCCTATCAAAACCTTCGTAATAGTAATCAAGCCCTATCTCACCTATTGCTAAGCATTTTTTATGCTCGGTAAGAGTTTTAATAACGGATAACGCCTTATCGTCAACTTCTAAAGCGCTATCGGGGTGGCAACCTGCGGTAAAGAAAATTTCTTCATATCTTTCCGCATTATTCTTAACGTCAACGGAACTTTTGAGCGAACAGCCAACGTCTAAAACTAAGCCTACGCCCGCTTGCTTGTATTCCGCCCTAACCCTATCGAGATTTGGGAAAATAGCGGGGTCTGTGAGATGAGCGTGAGAATCAATAAACATTAGCCAACCACCGAGCCAGCAGGCATATCGGCTTCGGGCGAGATGAGAACGACTTTATCGCCGTGTTCAGCGCAAAGTATCATACCTTCGCTAACGACACCGCAAAGTTTAGCGGGTTTTAAATTAGCAACGAGAATTACTTTTTTGCCGATAAGTTCTTCGGGCTTGTAGTACTTTTTAAGCCCAGAAGCAACCGTTCTTTCTTCATCGCCAAGGTCAAGCGTTAACTTGTAAAGTTTGTTTGATTTTTCAACGTCTTCACACGTTTTAACAACGGCAACTTTAAGTTGGGTTTTGAAAAATTCATCAATAGAAATTTGTTCCACTTTCTTTTCTTCCTTGATGTCAACCTTTTCTTCCTTCTTTTCTTGCGCTTTTTGCGCTTTGTGGCGTTCCGCCATCATCTTTTCAATCTCTAAAATTTCCTTATTCACGTCAATTCTCGGGAAAACGGGAGTTGCTTTGATAACTTGAACGCCTTCTTTTAACACGCCGAAATAAGCGTTGTCAAAGGTGTTTTCACTTTCCCCGTCAATACCGTAGAACGCCAAAATTTTATCGGGCGCTTTGGTAATGAACGGCTTTAAAAGTATTGCCGAAACGCGAATACACTCAGATAAAACGTACATAACCGTTTTAAGCCTATCGCGCATAGATTCGTCTTTAGAAATCTTCCAAGGCTCAGTTTCGTCAATATATTTGTTTGCGCGTTGAATAAGTTTGAAAATTTCGCCAAGAGCGGTTGGAACGTCAATGAGTTCGATTTGCTCTTTAACCCTATCAAGCGTGCCGTTTAAAAGGTCGATAACTTCGTTATCAAGATCGGTAAGTTCAGTATAGAACGGCAATACCCCACCAAAATATTGATTTATCATAGCGGTGGTGCGAGATACTAAGTTACCAAGGTCGTTTGATAAATCGCCGTTAATTCTCTTAAGTAAACTTTCGTTAGTATAAACACCGTCGTTACCGAAAGGAATTTCACGGAGCAAGAAATATCTAAGCGCATCGCAACCATATCTGTCAACGAGTTCCTTAGGATCGGTAATTTCAGTTTTAATCTTTTCACCTTTGGACTTAGAAAGTTTATCCCCACCGATTAAGAGCCAACCGTGACCGTAAACCTTTTTAGGCATTTCCACGCCGAGAGCCATTAAGATTGCAGGCCAAATAATAGTGTGGAAACGAACGATTTCTTTACCAACCATTTGAATATCTGCGGGCCAGTACTTTTTGTAAAGTTCGTCAGCGTCCGTGCCGTAACCGAGAGCGGTTATATAGTTAGTGAGCGCGTCAACCCAAACGTAAACGGTGTGCTTTTCGTCAAACGTTACGGGAATACCCCAGTTAATAGTCGTTCTTGAAACGCAAAGGTCTTGAAGACCGGGTTTTATGAAGTTGTTAACCATTTCGTTAACTCTTGATTTGGGTTGTAAAAACTCAGGGTTATCTTCGTAGAGTTTTAAAATTTTATCCGCGTACTTTGAAAGGCGGAAGAAGTAACTTTCTTCTTTGCCCTTTTGAACGGGGCGACCACAGTCAGGGCACTTGCCGTCAACAAGTTGGCTCTCAGTCCAGAACGATTCGCAAGGCGTGCAGTACCAACCCTCGTATTCAGACTTATAAATTTCACCTTTATCGTAGAGCTTTTTGAAGATGTTTTGAACGGCTTTAACGTGATAATCGTCAGTCGTTCTAATAAACTTATCGTAAGAAATATCAAGTTCCTTCCAAATTTCTTTAAGCCCGTCAACTAAGGGATTTATAAATTCAATGGGAGAAAGACCTTGTTCACTTGCCTTCTTTTCGATTTTTTGACCGTGCTCGTCAGTTCCGGTTAAAAAGAAAACGTCTTTTTTAAGCATGCGGTTAAATCTTGCAAGCGCATCGCAAACTACGGTGGTGTAACAATGGCCGATATGCCAGTTACCACTTGGATAATATATGGGGGTTGTGATATAAAACTTATTGTCGCTCATAATTAACTCCAACGTAAAATATATACTTTTACTAAAGTATATACTATTTTTTTTAATTTGTAAACACAATTTAACGGATAAAACTTTTAACTTTTACATAAGTTAAAGTATGAATTTGATTTTTCCCATAGTTTTAACGCTTTCTATCGCCTTTTCGCTAATTTTTAACCCTTCAATTATGCTAACGGCATTTCAATCGGCAACTGAAAAGGCTGTTGAGTTATCCATTAGTTTAATCGCAGTTTACGCCGTTTGGCAAGGCCTTAGTTACCTTCTTGAAGTTAGCGGAATTAGCAAAAAAATAAGCAAGATTTTTTACAAGCCCGTTAGCAAACTTTTCAAAACGAGTAGCGAGCAAGCAATATATCAAATTTCGCTTAACTTTACCGCCAACGCGCTTGGTCTTTCGGGGGTTGCAACCCCTGCGGGAATTGAGAGCATGCGCCTACTCGACGAAGAAAATAACGAGCACGGAAAAACGCTACTAACGGTTATTGCTTGCACGTCTATTCAAATTCTACCTATAACCGTTATTCAACTGCTTGCAAAATACGGGCAATCGCCTAATCTAACTATCGTTTTAACGCTTATTTCAACCACTTTTTCAACTGCGCTCGGCATAATTTTAGCAAAGGTGTTTAAATGAACGCATTATCATATATTCTTCCGCTATTCGTTATAGCAATTTTGATAGTTTCACTTGTAAAAAAGGTGGAAGTTTACAAGGTTTTTTCACTCGGAGTTACAAGCGCCTTAAAACTAATATTTACCATATTCCCTGCAATTTTAGCGGTTTTACTCATGAGCGAATTATTTGAAAAAAGCGGACTATACGACTTGTTTTTAAAGGTGTTTTCCCCTATTTTAAAAGGGCTTGGAATTCCAAGCGAAGTATATAAACTTTTGATACTAAAACCATTTTCAGGTAGCGGAAGTTTAGCGTTACTTGATGAAGTTTATTCTAAATTTGGCGCGGGTGGATACGCGGGGCTTTGCGCGTCTTGTATATTTGGAGCGAGCGAAACTGCGTTTTACGTTACCGCCGTTTATTATTCTAAATGCAAAAACAAAAAGGCGACAAAAGCGGTTGTAATTTCGCTTATAGCAACCTTTTTATCCGCAGTATTCGCCTGTTTTATTTGCAGATTTTTTACATAAAAAAAGCATAGGTTTTACCTATGCTTTAATTGTTGTTTTTATTTTTCGTTTTTTCAATAAGAATTTAAGACGTTAGAAACAAGCAAGGCGGTTATTCTAGACAAGGTACGCGAACTTTTTGTTCGGAATCCTTTAACTATCCACTCATAGCCTATTACAACAATTTTAAGACGTTAGAAACAAGCAAGACAAGGCTCGCGAAGTGTTTTGGATGAGATTGACCTTGTTGGTCATCGAAGTCAAAACACTAAGCAGAAACGCAGTATTGCGCCGTTTATAACGGATTAAAATTAGTCGTCGATATCAAAGTTTTCAAGCGCCGATTTCTTAGCAACTGGCTTAGAGTCGCCGTGTTTAACGAAGAACATCGTTACGAACGCGAGCGCAACGCAGATTGATGCGTACGGGAACAAGGGGCTCATATTTCCAAACAAGTCCATAATAGCGCCGGATAAAATTGGCGTTAATACTTGAGCGGACATTGAAGCCGTGTAATACCAACCCGTATACTTACCAACGTCACCAGACTTAGCAAGTTCAACAACCATCGGGAAGGAGTTAACGTTGATAGTTGCCCAACCGATACCTGCAAACGCGAATAAGATATACATAAAGATAGGCGAACTATTAGCCGTCATAAATATCGCGATGAAGAATGACGTTGCAAGCAACGCTACACCAACTAAAATAGTCTTTCTTCTACCGAACTTAGATGCGATAAAGCCAACCGGCAAGTATGCGGCGATTGCGCCACCTTGAGCAATCATTAAAGTAAGGTCGTAACTTTGATGTAAAACGCTATCAGCATAAAGCGAATATTTTGACGTGATTGCATTGTAACCCATATACCAAAGCGCAACTGACGCTAAGATTAAAAGGAAAGATATAAGTTGGGGCTTAGAAAGTTTTGCACTGTTTTTATTATCTGCTTTAGCGTTAGTTTCTTCTGCTTCTTCGGGGAAATATTTAGCGGTATCTTCGAGCATTTCATTTGCCCACTTATTTTCTTTAACGGTAAGCAAGAATACCACTAAGCCTGCAAGCATTATACCGCAAACTGCTATGTAATAGGGGAAGAAGTTATCCATGTGGTCTTGCCCTACTTTGATAAACATACCGAGAACTAAAACTAAAAGTCCACCAGCAGTTCCCATAAGGTTAATTACCGCGTTGCCTTTTGAACGGAGAGGTTTACAAGTAACGTCAGGCATTAAAGCAACCGCAGGCGAACGGAAAGTAGCCATGGAAATTAAAGTTACTAATAAAACGGCGATAAAAAGCCACAAACTGCCGATTAACGGAATAAAGATAAACGAAATTATCGCGCAAATAGTACCAAAGAAGATAAACGTTGTACGCTTGCCGAATTTACTCTTAGTTTTATCCGATAAAGCGCCGAAAAGCGGGAGTAAGAATACCGCAAGCACGTTGTCAAGCGCCATTACTATACCAGAGCCAGTTTGAGTCATACCAAACTTGTAAGTCATAAGCATAGGAACGGTTTTATCATACGCTTGCCAGAACGCCGAGATTAAGAAAAACGCAAAACCTACGAGTATTGTTCTTTTGTAATTGAGTTTCATTTGTTTTCTCCTTATTTTTTATTAGGTTCAAATCCGTAAATAAGCCTATGGCAACTTTCACACTCTTTAATTTCGCCAGAGGAAAGATCTTCCATAAAACTTATCGGCATACTCATCATGCAGAAAGGACAATGGTTTGATTTTTTTGATAAATCAAGACCGAACACTATCGGGAACTTTTTATCTTTCCTTCTTAAAGTGTACTTTTCCATAAGCGTTTTGTCAATACTTTCTTCAAGTTTTTTAAGTTTAGACTTAAGTTCCGTTACTTCGCCCTTTTTAGAATTTTTAAGTTCTTCAAGTTTAGGAGCGTACTCGTTGTATTGAGCCTTCATAGCATTGTTGGACTTTGCAAGTTTACCGTATTCGTTATAAAGGTCTTGCATTTCCTTAGAAAGAGCGTTTACAGTTTGCTCCATCTTCTCAATTTGAGCGCAAACGTCTAAAAACTTTTTCTTTAAGTATTCAAGTTCTTCTTCGTTTTCACAAGTTTCAACGGTTTTTTCGTACTCTTTTGCCTTTTCGAGATATTCTTCAAAATCTTTAACGGCTTTATTGTAATTTTCAGTTACCGTTTGCGCTTTTGATTCAAGCTCGGAAAGAGTTTCTTTTACCGTGGATAAGAACTTTCTTGCAGACAAGTATTTTTTCGCTTCTTCGCTACCGTTTACTTCGTCTTCAATCAATTTTAAGTTCTTGTCAATTTCTTGGTACTCTACGATAAGTTTGATTTGTTCTGACATAATGTTTCTCCTATAACATATAATCGTTTTCAACGATTACAGTATTTATTTCGCTTAATTTTTTATTTGCCCATTTGAAAAAATGTTTAAACCCATACATTTCGCTCGAATAGTGAGTTACTTGCATAACGCTCTTACCGCGCTTTAAAGCGTTTAAGATAACGTGGTGCTTAATATCCGAGGAAACGTATAAATCAACGCCCGAAACCGCTTCGAGTTCGCCTTCGTCAAGCCCCGAACCGCAAAAAGACGCAACGCGTTCAATTTGTTTTGACGGGCTACCGAAAATCATAACCTTATCGGTTGAGAAAGTTTCAATATATTTTTCTTTAAGGCTTTGCAAAGTAACGTCCGTTTCAAACACCCTTCCGTAACCTTCGCCGTTACCTAAATCGTGCACGATTTGAGTTTTCACCGCGCCTAAACCTTTTGCCAAATAATAGTCGATACCTTCTTTTGCGCAGTCAAGATTTAAATGCATTGATATAACGCCGATTCCAGCGTTTAAGCACTTTAATAGCGCGTTGCTATCGTAATCGAGATTTTTAATTGGCGCATAGATTGCGGGATGATGCGTTACTATTAAGTTTGCGCCCGTTTCAATGGCTTTTTGAACGCTAATATCGGTAAGGTCAAGCGTGAAAACGATTCCCGTTATATCCCCTTTAACTTGGGCTATAATACCGCTATTATCGTAACCACCCATCTTTTGAACGAGTTTATCAGATAGTTCAAGCGGAGCGTACTCTTCAAGCGTTTTTAAAACTTCTTGTAAAGTCATTTTAATATTTCCCTTATTTCCTTTAATTTTTGCATCGCAACCGATTTTGCAGTTTCCGATGCCGTTTTAGTTTGAACCACGCCCTCGTAAAGTTTTTCATCGAGCGTGAGTTTTTCTATAAAATCATCGGGGCGTTCGTTTAAATTATCTCGCCCGTAAATATATTCTAAGTTTGTGTATTCCTTCGGCTCTATATCCGCTTCAACGGCTGAAATAATATCGTAAAACTTGCCTTTATCTTTAATGGTAAAATCTTTTAAGATTTTATAACCCAAGTCAAAAAGGAGTTTTCTAACCTTAACGCTATTTTTTTGCGGAGCAAGAACGAGTTTTTTCGGCAGGCTCATAGCGGAAGATAAAATCTTAACGATTTCTTCACCACCCATACCCGCTATCGCAACTTCATCGGGAAGTTCGGTAAAAGACTCCAAACCGTCACTGACGACTGCGGTTACCCTATCCCCGTAAGGCTTTAAAAGGTCAACGGCTTTTTGCAAACTGCTTTTTGATATATCGGATATGATAACCCTTTTATAATTGCCACTTTTTAAAACCATTTCGGCAAGGTAGCCGTGGTCACAACCAACGTCCGCAAACACTTCACCCGTGCCAACTAAACTAAATAGAGTTCGTAACCTATCCATTAGTCTAAGTACTCTTTAAGTTTTTTAGAACGCGACGGGTGGCGGAGTTTTCTAAGCGCCTTTGCTTCAATTTGACGAATTCTTTCACGCGTTACGTTGAATTCTTTACCAACTTCTTCTAAAGTTCTCGGCTTGCCGTCGTCAATACCGTAACGAAGCCTTAAAACTTTTTCTTCTCTCGGAGTTAAAGTATCAAGAATAGAAATGAGTTGTTTTTTGAGCATTGCAAATGCAACAACATCACTTGGCGACGCGGATTTTTCATCTTCGATGAAAGTTCCAAGGTTGCTATCTTCTTCTTCGCCAATAGGAGTTTCTAACGAAACGGGGTCTTGAGCGATAGTTTGAATTTCAACAACCTTTTCAACGGTAATACCCATCGCTTGAGCAATTTCTTCAGGGGACGGTTCTCTACCGAGTTCTTGAAGAAGTTGACGGGAAATTTTAATGAGTTTGTTGATAGTTTCAACCATGTGAACGGGAATTCTTATTGTTCTTGCTTGATCGGCGATTGCTCTCGTTATCGCTTGGCGAATCCACCAAGTAGCGTAAGTTGAGAACTTAAAGCCCTTAGTATAGTCGAACTTTTCAACCGCTTTCATAAGACCTAAGTTACCTTCTTGAATAAGGTCTAAAAGGTGCATACCACGGCCAACGTATCTTTTAGCGATAGAAACAACGAGCCTTAAGTTTGCTTCGGATAAGCGCTTTTTAGCCGACTCATCGCCTTGCATCATCTTTTCGGCAAGTTCAGATTCTTCTTCGGTTGATAATAAAGCAACTTTACCGATGTCTTTAAGGTAAACCTTGACGGGATCGTCCATTGAAACTTCTTTTTCAAGTTGATTTAAAAGATCATCGTCACGCGAGGCAACGTCGTCAAACGTGTCGATAATTTCAATGTTTTTCTCACTGAAAGCATTGTAGATAATTTCGATTTGTTCGGGAGTTACCTTGTGTTTTTCGATTCTATCCATAAGTTCGTCTGCTTTAACAAACTTTTTATCTTGATAAAATGCTAATAATTCTTGGGTAAGTTCTGTAAGTTTTTCAGTTGATACGCTCATTTTTCTCTCCGTTTAAATTTTTGATAATTCTATCGTTTTTTCCGCCACCATAACGGCTAAACGACGTTTTTGAGCCTCGTCAATTTCATTTTTGTAAAGCTCGTTGAGTTTTTTAAGATCTTCAGATAAATTTGATTTTCTAACCACTTTTAAGCAGTCGGTATAAAAACGACTTTCCTGCTCAATATCGGTTATTTTATCTCCGCTTTGCAAAATAGCGTCAAGTTCCGTAAGCCCATCTTCCGAAACAACGGTTTGAAGTTTGCTTGCGTCTTTAATGCCGTTAAATACTATCGCTTCGCAAATCTTTTCTCGAACGCTATCTGAAAAGTAAAGGTTGGAAACAGCCTCAACGTCTGCATACGGTTTTGCGTTTATAACAGACCAAAGTATCGTTCGCTCCGCTATTGAAAGCCTGTCCATCTTAACCGTTTTAACTTCAATTTTTTCCGCTTTTTCGTACTTTGGAACAGTAACGCTTCCGCTTTCTAAATCTCTTTTTAGCGACTGGTAACTAATGCCCGTTATTGCGCTTATTTTGTTTAAAAGTTCTTCTTTTAAATATTCGCCTTTAACCGTTCGTATTAAATCAAGGCTTTCGGATAAATATTTTCTCTTATCCGACTCATCGGTTAAATCTTTGCCCCTTTTTATAAGCGCAAGTTTAAAGTCGATTAGCGGTTGAGCCTTGGAAAGCAAGGTTTTATACCCTTCTGCGCCGTACTTTCTAATAACGTCGTCTGGATCTAAGCCTTCGGGAAGGTTAACGACTTTTACTTCGAAACCTTCGTTTTCGAAAATTTCTAAACTTCTAACGGTTGCCTTTTGCCCAGCCCCGTCACCATCGTAACTAACCAAAACCTTTTGAGTGTAACGCTTTAAAAGTTTGGCTTGGGATAAAGTTAAACTCGTTCCCATCGACGCTACAACGTTTTTAAATCCCGCTGAGTATAGAGAAATTGCATCCATATACCCTTCAACCATAATAACGTAATCAAGGTCGGTTTCTTGGCGAATTTGTTTTAAGTTGTTAACGTTGTATAAAACGTTTTTCTTGTTAAATAGGCTTGTTTCGGAAGTGTTTTTATACTTGCCAAAGCCCTTATCTTCTAAAATTCTACCGCCAAAGCCTATAACCTTGCCCATAGAGTTGATAATGGGAACGGTTAGCCTTTCCGCTTGGAAATCGTAAACACCCTTTTTACCTTCCGTGCAAGCGCCAGATTCAAGCATTTCTTTCTCGGTAAAACCTTTTTGTTTTAAATGATTAACGAGCCCGTAATAATCAAGTGACGCGCCTATTCCAAAGTGGCGCACCGTTTTTGAATCAAGCCCGCGTTTATGTAAATATTCAAGCCAAACACCCGCCTTTTCATCGCGCAAGTTGTGGGCGTAAAAAAGCGCGGTTTCACGCATTAACTCGTAAAGCCTATCCTTTTTGCGCTTTGCTTGTTTTGCCTGTTCTTCGCTTTGGAAATCGCTTTCGGGAAGTGGCATTTTAACGCGTTCGGCTAAAATCTTAATCGCGTCGTAAAAGTCTACCGTTTCAACTTCTTGGATAAACTTTATAACGTCACCACCCTTACCGCAACCGAAACAGTGATAAAACTGCCCCGGCTCGTTTACCGTAAAAGATGGGGTTTTTTCCGTGTGACCTGGTAGCGGACAACACGCCCAGTAGTTGGTTGAACCTTTTCTAACGAGATTGCAGTACCGACTAACGACGTCTACTATGTTGTTTTTACTTTTAAGTTCTTCAATGAACTTCTCGTCAAAAGTCGGCATAACTCTCCTTTAGAAACTTTGTGGAATAAAAATTTGATTGAACACGTTTACGGCGTATCTATCCGTCATTGAAGATAAATAATCGCAAATAACCGTTTCAAGCGGATAATTTTTAAGTAAATCTTGATAAACTTTTGGGAGTTTATCTGGGTTTTTTATAAAATAATCGTAAGTTGCGGAAATCATAAGCCCCGCTCTTTCTTCTTCACGCTTAGCAGTTGGCATCATATAAACGTTATCGAACATAAAGGCTCTAAGTTCCTTCATAGCCCCGTCAACGTCAGATGAAAGAGTGATTTTATCTTTATTTAAACTGTTTTCGTAAGCGGAACTAATCATAACGTTAATTCTCTCTCTCGAAGTTTTGCCGAGAACGTTTAAAACGCTTTTTGGCAAGTCTTCAACGGAAATAACGCCTGCTCTAACTGCATCGTCAACGTCGTGATTTAAATAGGCTATGCGGTCGGAAATGGAAACTACTTGACCTTCAAGGGTTGACGGGCAAGTTCCCGTTTTGTGATTTAAAATACCGTCACGCACTTCATAGGTTAAATTTAAACCAAGCCCACCCTTTTCCAAAACGTCAACCACTCGTAAAGATTGTTCGTTGTGCTTAAAGCCGTTTGGCGAAAGTTTATTTAAAACCCTTTCGCCCGCATGCCCGAACGGAGTGTGCCCAAGATCGTGCCCAAGCGCAATCGCTTCAGTTAAATCTTCATTGAGCGCAAGCGCGCGGGAGATTGAACGGGCAATCTGAGAAACGTCTAACGTGTGCGTGAGCCGTGTCATATAATGGTCGCCTTCGGGGGAAAAGAAAACCTGCGTTTTGTTTTTGAGCCTTATAAACGCCCTTGAATAAATTATTCTATCCCTATCGCGTTGAAATTCCGTGCGCATAGGGCAAGCAGTTTCTTCTTTAAGCCTGCCTTTCGTTTCGTTTGACTTTACGGCAAAAGGAGATAAAAACGCTTCTTCTTTTTTGAAAGTTAACTGTTTAACGGATAAAATTTCTGCCATACTCAATTAAAATATACCTAAAAAAATCAAAAATACTTTTTTTAAAAAGAATTTTTAACAAAAAACTTTAAAAGTTTTACCATTTACGTTTTTTAAACGTAAAATTTTTAATAATTCTTCGCCAGCATCGGTTGGAGTGGGAATTTTACTAAGCCCGTACTCACGAGCAAACTCAAGTTTATCTTCATTTGATAAGTGAGCGTTCATAGGCGTATCAACAAGCCCAAAGGCAACCGAGCAAACGGAAACGTTACTACCGCTAAGTTCTTCGGATAACGCTCTCGTAAGTCCAATAACGCCAGTTTTGGTTGCGGAGTATAAAACTTCACAAGAACCGCCTTCAAGCCCGAACACCGATGAAACGTTTATTATTTTACCACCGCTACTTAGCATTGATTTAACCGCTCTTTTGTTTACGAGCAAAGCGCCTTTTAGGTTTATATCAACAACCCTATCAATATCTTCAACCGTAACGTCTAAAATGGTTTTTTGTTCGAGAGCAACGCCCGCGCAAGAGATCACGGCGGAAATATTGCCGTAACGCTTTTCAGCGTATTCAAAAAGATAGTCAACGTCACTTTCAACACTTACGTTACACTTAACCATATCAACGCTGTGAAGCTTAGTTAACTCGCTTGCGCTATCGCAAGAAGAAAAATAAGTTCCAACAACGCTAACGCCTTGATTTTTAAGTTGTATTGCCGTTGCCCTGCCTATTCCGCTTGACGCTCCGGTTATAATTACCACGCTCATATTAAATGCAAAAACCTGACAGTTAAATTCTGTCAGGTAAAAAAGCAATTATTTTTTAACTCTTTCCATGTAGTCGCCAGTTCTAGTGTCAATACGAATAACGTCACCTTCGTTAACGAACATAGGAACTTGAATGTAAAGACCGGTTTCGATCTTAACTTGCTTGGTAGCGTTAGTTGCAGTGTTACCAGCAACGCTCGGTTCTGCTTCAGTTACCAAGAGTTCAACGAAGTTTTCACATTCAACCGAGAACGCTTTACCCTTGTAGAATTTAACGGTTACGGGATCGTTTTCTTTAACGTACTTAAGCGCGTCTTCAACTTGGTCGTAATTGAGCGGTTCCATATTGAATTCTTCGTCCATAAAGTAGTAAAGTTCACCGTCACTATAAGAATAAGTCATCTTCTTAGTTTCGATAACTGCGTTTTCGAACTTTTCAGTCGGGTTGAAGGTTATTTGTAAAACCTTACCGTCTACTACGTTTTTAAGGGTTGTTCTAACGAACGCTGCGCCCTTACCCGGCTTAACGTGAAGGAAATCAACAACTGTGAAGATTTTTCCTTCGTATTCGATAGTTACGCCTTTTCTTAAATCGCCTGCTAATACCATATTAAAATTTTCTCCTTGAAAAATATTTATTATTTTTAACCTTTTATCACTAAAAGATTTTTATCCGTTTTCATAAGTGATAGACACTTGCCGTTTGCAAGAGTTACCGTATCTTCAATTCTAATTCCAAACTCGCCTTCTAAATATACGCCCGGCTCAACTGAGAACACAGCCCCGTCTTTTAAAACTGCTTGGCATTTTGGGCTAAGAGATGGATATTCGTGAATTTTAACGCCTATGCCGTGCCCTAACGAGTGAGTGAAGAATTTATCGTAACCGCCATCTCTAAGCACGCCCCTTGCAATCTCGTCCGCCTGCTTGCAAATTGTGCCAGCCGTTATTTTATCAACCGCCGTTAAGTGAGCGGTTTTAACGAGATCGTAAACCTTTAAAAATTTATCGGTTGGCTCGCCGAAAAATAAAGTCCTCGTCATATCAGATAAAAAACCTTTGTAAACGCACCCAAAGTCCATAAGTATAGGAGTGTTAGGCTCAAGTTTTTTATCGCTCGTTTCATAATGCGGAACGGAACTACCCGTCCCGAAAGCAACTATCGTTTTAAAACCAACGCCCGCGCCTAAGCGCTTAAAGTTCCTTTCAAGTTCGGCTGAAAGTTCAAGTTCGGTTATACCTTCTTTGATAAAGGGCAAAACGTTTAAAAACGCTTGCTCGCAAATCTCACACGATTTTTTAATGAGAGTTAACTGCTCGGTTGACTTTACCATAGCAAGTTCGTTATGCTCGCTCGTATAATCGTAAAGCTCAAAACCGCTCTTTAACAAATTTTCGTATACTTTTGCGCTCGTGTAATCGTATATAAGCCCTATCTTTTTTACGTTTAGCGTTTTTAATAGGTCAAATAGCGAAGTTTCACTTTGCAAATAACACTCGGCTTTCGCTTGCTTTTTAGCAGACTCTATATACCTGCCGTCAGTTAACAAATGGTTTTTGCCGTTGCAAATAACCAAATACCCGTCGTCAACGTAAAAGCCTGAGTAGTAAAAAATAAGGTCACCGTCAGTCAAAACGACTGCGCCGTTACAAAAATTTCGCATTACGTAATAATATTAACATATTATTTACGTTAAGTCAACTAAGAGCGCGCTATTTTTTGAATACTTTGATAAAATAAATGCCCCGCATCAAAGTAGCGGAGCAAATATTCTAACTAAAGAACTTATAAATCGTTTAAAGAGCGTGTTTTTGATATTTGATTTCTTTATCTCAATGCTCTTTTCTAAAACGCTTAAAATGTCGCTCTTAACGTCGTTTAAAACGTCTGCTCTATACATCAAAACGCCGTTTTCAAAGTGATGAACGAGCGAGCGGTAATCTAAGTTAACCGTTCCTACCATAGCGTACTCGTCGTCAACGAGATAAGTTTTGGCGTGGATAAACCCGGGCGAATATTCGTAAATCTTAACGCCTGCGCTAAGAAGCCTTGCATAGTAACTTTTGCTCATAACGTTAACAATTTTTTTATCTGGGATAGACGGCAAAATTATCCTCACGTCAACTCCCCTTAAAGCAGTGTTTTCAATATCGGACAAAAGGTCGTTATCCACGATTAAATAAGGGGTTGTGATATACGCGTATCGCTTGGCGGAAGATAGCAAATTTTGAATAACAGATTTTGAAACTGCGCGCTCGTAAACGGGCTTTGGCCCGTCGCCAAACGGCATTATAAAACCGTTACTATTAACGCTTTGCGTTAAAGGATATAAATTTTCAGGGAAATCAGGCTGTTTTTTGCAGTTTAAATAATAGTCGGATGCAAACGTTTTAGTAAGTTCGAAAACGGCGTTTCCTTCTAACCTTAAACCACTGTCTTTCCAGTGCCCAAATCGCTCGATTTTGTTAACGTACTCATCGGCTAAATTAAACCCGCCGGTGTATCCTATAACCCCATCGATAACCAGAATTTTTCTGTGGTTTCTATTGTTAAACTCCCCGTCTGCATTACCCCTTAAACGTGAAAATTGAAGGGCTTTTATTCCGAGTTTTTTAAGTTTTCTATCGTAATAAGCAGGGAGCGTTTGCATACAGCCAATATCGTCGTATAAAACCCTAACGTCAACGCCTTGGCTTGCTTTTTTAACCAAAATTTCCAAAACGGAATCCCAAAAAACACCCTTTTGTATGATAAAAAACTCTAAAAATATAAAGTTTTTAGCGTTTTCAAGATCAACGAGCAAATCTTTTCTTAAAAGTTCAATATCGCCGTAATACTTTAAACTCGGATTATCAAATAAGCATGCGCCCGATATTTTTTTAACCATTGAAAACTGGTTATAAGCGGTTAAATCTTGCTCTTTAAGTTTTGAAAAAGAGAAGTCGTCGTTATACCCGTGAGTAGCCGAATAAAGATCTTTTAATCTCTTTCTATATCTACTGCTAAGTTTTCTTTCAGAAAACATAAAATACGGCATAAACCCCGCTATCGGTATTAGCATTACGATAAAAAGCCAAGGGACTTTATAATCGGGATTATCGTCTGACGCTATTATTTTTATCACGCACGAAACTTGCGTTAACAGAGCAAGCAAATAAAAATAAGGAACGAAATAGCACATTACTACAACTATCCCTATAATTGCTAAAATCTCGGCAATAATCAATAGCATAGCAAAGGTAAATCTTAATGGAATATATTTAATTTTCTTCAGTATGAACTTCTTCATTTTTCACCTTGCGTTTACGAGTTATTTTCGCTATAAACTTGTCAAATAAAGCGTTGAGTTTTTCAGAGTAAATTAAAGAGAGAATAAGCGCCGTTACGCCTATTGCTACTAACGCTATAACCATTACTAACCCCACCCCTTCGTATGCTATAACTTCACCGGATAAAAATAATAGATTTCCACCTATCGCTATTATTCTCGTAACGATTTGAGAAAATAGGAAAAAGGCAAAAGTTATAGGGAGAGCGCCTGCTATTGAACACAAAAAATCGTCGGGGAAAAAGGGAAATAAGAACATATAAAACAAAACCACTTTCTCTCTGCCGTGAAACCTTTTAAACCACCCGTCAAGTTCTTCTTTTCCACCTGCAAACCAAATAAGATACGGTTTTCCTATCAATCTACCCAAGAAAAAGGCTAAAATCGAGCCTATAAGCAAACCGATAAAGGAATATAAATACGCTAGCCACGGCCCGAACAAATAATTGCCTAATAGTATCGTTACCGTTGACGGAATAGGAATAAAAGTAACTTGCAAAAAGGTTACGAAAATAAACGTTATAGGAGCAAGCGCGCCCGTGCTTTCAACGAAGGTTTGAATTTGATCTTTGCTAAGTTCGTTTAAGCCAAACGCTTTTAGTAAGAAATAACCGCCAACTATTACTACCGCTATTACTGCAAGTGATATTAAAAGTTTTGGGATAAGTTTCTTTAGTGTTTTCATATTAGTATTTTAACATATATAACGCAAAAATAAGTTAATATTTCGTAAAAATTTTGTAAAAAATATGAATATTTAGTCTATTTATTAGAAATTCTAACAAAAAAAGCCGTGGAATTCCACGGCTTTATTTACAATATAATTCTTGCATAATTTTCGCGTCGATATCTTGAGTTCCTGCGCTTTCAGAAACGATAAAAGGCTCTATTTTTTTAATCTTCAAAGCGGTGATAAAATCTTCGGGGTTTGGGCCGTATTCGGTATCTTCAAAGGTAAGGTGCTTAACTTCGCCTTTTCCCGAATACATAATTTTTGAAAAGTGAACGTGCATATTATTGAGTTTATCAAAGCCAAGCCCACTTTCAATAGTATCAAATATATCGACGTAATCACTCGGAGATTTCAACGCGCCTTGCCAAAGGGAATTAACGTGCCCAAAGTCAACGCAAGGATAATAAAATGGAGCGATTTTACAAAAATCAACTATTTCTTGAACAGTGCCTATCTGCGCAGATTTACCCATAGTTTCAGGACAAACTATCATATCGTCAAAGCCGTTTTCATAAATTTTATCGGCTAAAATTTTAAGGCGTTCTTTCGTTAAGTTAACTGCCGTTTCCCTATCGAGTTTGCCTTGGGCTGCGGGGTGAAAAACCGCCCTTTTTGCGCCCATAAGTTTGCCTATTTTCAAGGAACTTAAAACGTAACCGTAAGAGTTTTCAACCTTTTGCTCGTCAACGCCGGCAAAGTTTATAAAATATGGGCAATGAACGCTTATTTCAACGCCGTAATTTTTAAAACTCTCGCCTATTTCTATCGCCTTTTGTTCGGAAACGTTAACTCCACGACCAAACGAATATTCAAAGGCGTTAAGCCCCATATCTTTAACCCATTTTGCAGAGTTTGAACTGCCTTGATATCCAGCGTTGTGATACGCTTCGCTATTTCCGCTAGGTCCAAATTTAATCATTTAGCACCCCTTTATCTTTTTTTAGTTGATTAGAAAGTTCGCTAAGAGAAGAAAACTTTTTAATATCTCTTATATAATCTTCAAAATAAACGGTTAAAGTCTTTCCGTATAAATCGCCGTTAAAACCGCTTATATAAGTTTCTAAAATAACGCTTTCGCCGTTTACGGTTGGTTGCGCGCCAAAGTTAGAAATTGCGCCGTAACGCTTACCGCCTATTAAAACGAAAGTTTTGTAAACGCCCTGTTTAATTTTGAGTTTACTATCTTCAATCTTAACGTTTGCAGTTGGAAAACCAAGCGTTTTTCCAAGCCCTTTTCCACGCAGTACTTCGCCCTTGATAAAATACTCGTCACCAAGGTAAAAGTTAGCCCTTTTAATATCGCCTTGTAATAGCGCTTGCTTTACGTTTGAAGACGAGAATTTTTGAGTTCCATCGCCTAAAAGTTTTTCTACAAACACCAAATCTTCGCCGAAAAAATCAATTAGCGTTTGAACGCTACCTTCGGCGTTTAAGCCAAAGGTAAAATCACTGCCCGAAACAACGCCTTTTATATCGTATAAAGAAGTAATTTCAGTTAAAAATTCCGTTTTGGTTTTTTGCATAAACGCCCTATCGAGCGATTTTACAATGATATTTTCAATTTGAAGTTTGAAAATTCTATCAAAGCGTTCGGCAAGTGAAAACACGTCGCAATCAGACTTTCCACCAGTAAAAATAAGCGCAGTCGGGCTTAAATTTTTGCTTTTTGCAATCGCCACCGTTTTATTTAAAACGGCTTTATGCCCAACGTGAACGGCGTCAAAATAACCGAGCGCAAGTATTAAGTTTTTTGGTAATTTTTCGCCGTAATTTACTATTTTCATAACTCTAAAATAAACGCCTTTATCCTAAGTTTTCCATCGGTTACGATGCCAACGCCAACAAAATCTCCATTATCTAAATATATAGAATAAGTCCCGTCTAAAAGCCCGTGATTAAAAGGTCTGCCATTGATAAGTTCAACAGACTGAAAGTGATTTAAAGTAACCTTTTCAAACGTCAAAACGCTATCGGGTTTTGTCAAAAGAGAAGATAAATCTTTTGCATCGTATAATTGTTCTTTCGTTAAGGCGGTGTCTAAATTAAACGCTCCACTCTTAGTTCTAAGTAAACTCGTCATCGTGGCAAAAGTTCCAAGGCTTTTTGCCAAATCTCTACAAATCGAGCGGATATACGTTCCGCCCTTGCAAGATATTTTAAAAACGCCTTTACTATTTTCGTAAGAAACAAGTTTAATTTCGTCAATTTCAACTGTTTTAGCCTTTAACTCAACTTCAACGCCACGCCTTGCAAGAGTGTAACTTCTTGCGCCGTTAACGTTTTTTGCGCTAAACGCTGGGGGCACTTGTTCAACAACGCCTATAAGCGACGGTAAAACGGCTAAAATTTCTTCTTTTGAAGGGATTTTACCGCCTTCAAAAACAACGTTTCCGCCACGGTCTAAAGTATCCGTTTGGTAGCCGAAAGTAAATTCGGCAACGTACTCTTTTTGTTTATCGAGCAAAAAATCGAACAATCTGGTTGCTTTGCCAACGGCGATAGGCAAAACGCCTTCCGCTAAAGGATCAAGCGTGCCCATATGCCCTATTTTGCAACCTTTAAAGAGTTTTTTTATTCCGTTTATAGCATAAGCCGAGGATACTCCACTCGGCTTAAAAAAGTTTATAAATCCGTTCATAAAATCAAAGTCTTTGCTTAACGTTAAACACGAGTTTGTCAATTATGTCTTCCATAAACCCGTTTAAAACTGCTCCACTTGCTAAAACGTGGCCACCGCCACCGTAAATGGAAGCAATCTCGTTAACGTTAACCCTGCCTTTACTTCTAAGGCTAATTTTGTATCTATTCTTTCCCGTTTCAAGGAGAGAAAAGGCAACTTCTACCGACTCAACGCTCATAGGATAATCAATAAAACCTTCCGTCATACTGTCGAGCGCGCCGGAAGATAGGATATCGTCACGCGTGATTATTAAAACGCCGATTTTATCGTCTTCATAAAATCTCATTTTTGAGATAACTTTGCCGTATAAAACCGCTCTTTCTTTAGGTTGGTCTTTAAAGTTCTTCTTCATTATAAAGTGAAGATCCGCCCCAGCCTTTTTAAGTTCAGACGCAATAAGCAAAGTCCTATCCGTTGCGTTAGAGTGATGAAAAGCGCCCGTATCGGTAACGATTCCCGTTAAAAGCGAGGTTGCAATCTCGCTATCAATTTCCACGCCCATTTCGTTAATGAGCGCAAAAATGAGTTCGCAAGTAGCGGAAGCATCTTCAACGTAATTAAATTTTGCGTAGCGACTGTTTGAAACGTGGTGGTCGATATTAAAAGTTACATTGCCCTTACTAAACTTTCCGTAAAGTTCAGGGAACATAAACTCGTTGGCGCAGTCAACCGCGATAAACGCGTCGTACACCTTTTCTTTATCAACCGACTTTTGATAACTTTCAGTCGATTTTATATAGCGAAGTTTTTCAGGAATATCGTTATTGCACGCAATATCGGCGGATATGCCCTTTTTTAAAAGGGCAAGGCGGAGCGCAGTTGCGCTACCAACCGTATCACCGTCAGGTCTATTGTGGCTAAAAATCAAAACTGACTTCGCTTTTAAAATTTCAGTTGTTATCTCCGCTATCGTCATTATTTTCCCCATAAGTAAGCCCGGCTAAGATAGTGTCAATCTTATTGCCGTATTCACTCGCGCCGTCACGGTAAAACCTAAGTTCCGGAACGTAACGAATAGTAGTTAAATGCGAAAGTTCGCGCCTAATTTCAACGGAAGAACGGGCAATCGCGTCAAAAGTGGCCTTTGCCTTTTCTTCATCGGTAGAATAAACGCTTAAATACACCTTCGCGTGCTTGAGGTCGGGCGAAACGTCAACTTCCGTTACCGAATACATTTCCGTTGCGCCGTGAATATCAAGCCTATTTTTTATAACGTCGTAAATAAGTTTTCTAAACTCGCTATTGAGCCTATCAGTTCTTTTTCCTTTCATAGTTTACGCCTTTTGTTCTTCTACGATATAGCACTCGATAAAGTCGCCGATCTTAATATCGTCAAACTTTTCAATGGACATACCGCACTCGAAACCTTGTTGAACTTCCTTAACGTCGTCCTTAAAGCGTTTGAGTTGAAGAACGTTTCCTTCACAAATCATAACGTCGTTACGGTAAATTCTAAGTTTGCCGTTGCGTAAAATCTTACCATCGGTAACGTAACAACCTGCAACCGTGCCAACGCCCGTAATCTTGAACGTTTCACGAACTTCGGCTTTACCCATATAAACGTCACTAAACTTGGGAGCGAGCATACCTTTAAGAGCCTTTTGAACGTCGTCAATCGCTTCGTAGATAACTCTATATAACTTAATATCAATCTTGTTTTGTTCAGCAAGCGCTTTCGCCTTAGTGTCAGGGCGAACGTTAAAGCCGATGATGATTGAATTTGATGAATCTGCAAGGTTAACGTCAGTTTCCGAAATAGCGCCAACGGCGGAGTGGATAACGTTAACTTTAACTTCTTCGTTAGAAAGTTCAATCATAGATTGCTTAATTGCTTCAACCGAGCCTTGAACGTCTGCCTTAACGATAAGATTAAGGTTTTTAAGGTCGCCAGAAGATACTTTAGAGAATAAATCGTCAAGAGAAATCTTTTGTTGTTCTCTAATCATTTCTTCTCTTTCTCTATTCTTTCTTTCGCTTGCAACGAGCGCGCCGAGTTTTGCTTCTTCAACGGCAAATAAACTGTCGCCCGCGTTGGGAACTGATTCTAAGCCGAGAATTGAAACGGGCATAGACGGACCTGCAGTCTTTACGTTTCTACCCTTATCGTCAACCATCGCTCTAACTTTACCAGTGATAGTGCCAGCAACGAGATAATCGCCAACTTTAAGCGTACCCTTTTGAACGAGAACGGTTGCAACCGGACCTTTACCTTTATCAAGTTTGGCTTCAACGATAATACCTTTCGCCATACGATCGGGGTTTGCTTTGAGTTCCTTCATTTCAGCGGATAAGATAACCGTTTCTAAAAGCTCGTCAATACCTGCGCCAGTCTTTGCTGAAACGGGAACGAGAGCAACGTCACCACCCCATTCTTCAACCAAGATTTCTTGATCGGCAAGACCTTTCTTAACCTTTTCAATATCTGCAGTGGGTTTATCGATTTTGTTTGCAGCAACGATAATAGTAACGCCTGCCGCTTTTGCGTGGTGAATTGCTTCGATAGTTTGAGGCATAATACCATCGTCCGCCGCAACAACGATGATTGCAATATCGGTAAGTTGCGCGCCACGGGCTCTCATCGCAGTGAACGCCGCGTGGCCAGGGGTATCTAAGAAGGTAACGGTTTCGCCGTTAACGGTAACGGTGTAAGCGCCGATGTGTTGAGTAATACCACCCGCTTCGCCTGCGGTTACGTTTGCGTTTCTAATTCTGTCGAGAAGTGAAGTTTTACCGTGGTCAACGTGGCCCATAACGGTAACGACGGGAGGACGTTTGATAAGTTTTGTTTCGTCTTCGTCTTCATCTTTAAAGCCTTCGCTTAAAACGTCTTCCGCGGTCTTATCGAGCTTGAGTTCAAGTTCAATGCCAAGTTCAGCGGCGATAAAGCCTGCGGTATCGTAATCGATAGAGTCGTTAATAGTTTTTAAAATGCCTTCTTTGAATAAGCGCTTGGTAATTTCAACGGCGGTAATACCCAAAAGCTCGGAAAGTTCCTTGACGGGAATAATTTCCTTATTGATAACCGCCCTTTCGATTTTAACGGTTGCAACCGATTCTTCTTGGCGTTTATCCTTGCTCTTTCTTACCTTTCTGTAACCAGTCTTATCCTCATCGAAATCATCGATAGAAACTTGACCTTTACTTAAAGACTTTTTGTTGATAGCCTTCTTATCGTCGTAATTATTTCTTTCGTTTTTCTTTTTGCCTTGTTGCTTAGTGCTTTCCTTGGGAACGAAAGCAGGAGCGGCAGTCGGCGTTGAAGGTCTTGCGCCACCTTGATTAAAGGGCTTTCTTTCACCCTTGTCGCCAAAGTCTTTCTTGCCAGCGCCACCTTCAGCATTGTAAGTTCTGCCAACGTTAGAAGGCTTTTTAGCGCCCCTATTTGCGTTGTTGTTATCCGACTTGGGCGTAAACTCACGAACTTTGGGCACGAAAACTCTCTTACCGTCAATAATAACGATATTTGGGTTATCGGTCTTTTGAATAACGGGCGCTTTGGGCTTTTCGGGCTCGGCTTCAACGGGTTTTTGCTCTTCAACCTTTTCAGGCGCTAAAGTAGAAGCGGGAGTTTCGGGTTCTTGAGCCACTTCTACCACAGGCTTTTCTTCAACAACCGTTTTTTCTTCTACCACGGGCTTAACATCTACCACGGGTTTTTCTTCAACGATCGGTTGAACGGGAGCAAGTTCAACTTGCTTAGCCTTTTCTTCTTCCGCCTTTATTTTAGCGAGTTCTTCGGCTTTTTGCTTTGCAAAAGACTTTGCCTTTTCCGAAATCTTTTTATCCATAGCCTTAGTAAAACCTTTAAACTCGTTAGATAAAGAGCCAGCCTTTCCGTCCTTTAATAAATTTCCTAAATTTTTAATAAAACTAAATTCTTTCTTTTCTTCTTTTTTTACTTCCATATCAGGTGTTATCCCTCCACGAATATTCTTGAAAATGATTATCCAAATTTTGCAAAATGGCATTTCCAAGCGATTCGTCCTGTATAGCCAAAAGTTTGCAATGTTGTTTTTTTATTATATCTTCTACTTTATAAGTCTTGCTAACTACGAGCGGAGCGTTAAACTTAATTGAAAACTTAACCGCTTCGTCAAACGCGTTTTTCGATGCCGTTGAGCAAATAACGAGCGCGTAAACCCCACCTTTTAGCGTGGCTATCGCATTAGCGCCCGAACGCACCTTTCTTGCCTTGATTGCAAAACCTATAAACGTTAGCGGTTTACTGTTTTCCAAAAAAATCCTCCGTAAGTTTAGCGTAAACACTATCGGGAACGTCAACGCCAAACGCAGATTTAAGTAGTTTTTTCTTTATTATTTTTTGCGCGCATGCAGGATCGCCACAGAGATAAGCCCCTCGACCGTTCATTTTGCCCGTTCTATCAACGGCAAACTCCCCGTCTTTAGTTTTTACTATTCTAATAAGTTCTTTCTTGGGCTTTTCAGTTCTGCAAGCAATGCAAGTGCGCATAGGAACTTTCTTTTCCGCCATAATACCCTCTATTATTCTTCAATATTAGCGTCGGCTAAAAGGCGTTCAACTTGAGCAAGTTCTTCAGCGGCTTTAGATTCACTCTTAACGTCAATCTTCCAACCGGTAAGGCGAGCCACTAAACGAGCGTTTTGACCATCTCTACCGATCGCAAGAGAAAGTTTATCGTCGGGAACTACAACGCGAGCAGACTTTTCATCAATAGCAGTAACTCTTAAAACCTTTGCAGGAGCAAGCGCTTTTGCAATAAATTCAAGCGGATCTTCACTCCAAGGAATAATATCAATCTTTTCACCGCCAAGTTGTTCGATAACGGCGTTAACGCGCATACCCTTGTTGCCTACGCAAGCGCCTACCGCATCGATTTGCGGATCGATAGAGTGAATTGCAATCTTAGTTCTTTGACCTGCTTCACGAGAAACGGACTTGATAACAACGATACCTTGCTTGATTTCGGGAACTTCGTTTTCAAAAAATCTCTTAACTAAACCGCTAGCGGTTCGAGAAACGAGTATTTGAGTATTTTTGCCAATTTGACGAATTCTCTTAACGTAAACGCTAATTTTATCGTTTAAATTGTAAGATTCGCCCGGAACTTGGTCTTGAGGAAGCATAACGCCTTCAAGTTGACCGCCTGAAAGTTCAACGTAAACGTTGCCCCCGTCAATCTTTCTAACGATAGCCGATTGAATTTCGTTTTCCTTATCTTCAAATTCAGAAATGGTGTTATTTCTTTCGGCTTCTCTAATTTTTTGCATAACCACTTGCTTTGCAGTTTGAGCGGCAATTCTACCAAAATCTTTGGGAGTGAACTCTTTTTCAAAAGTATCGCCAACCTTGTAAGACTTTTTGTATTCTTTTGCTTCTTCAACGGTGATTTGCTTGTCTGGATCTTCAACAACGTCAACTATCTCTTTGATAGCGAAAAATCTAATAGAACATTTTTCATCGTTAAGTCTAACCACAACGTCACTCGCATCGCCCTTAGCGTATCTCTTGTACGCCGAAGTGAGCGCCGATTGCAAAGTTTCTATAAAAGAATCTCTTTCAATGCCCTTGCTCGCGCAAAGTTCGTCAAGCGCGGCAAAAAAATCTTTGTTTACCATAAATTTCTCCTTATTTTAAAATCCTAATCGAATTTTATTGCTTTGTTTATTTTTGCTATTTTGGAAAGTGGGAAAACTTCTTCCTTTCCATTATATAAAACGGTTATTTCTGTTCCGTTATATTTAAGTAAAGTGCCCTCTATTACCTTAATACCCTTTTTAAGCGGAGCGTAAAACTTAATTTCAATTTCTTTATTTAAGTTGCGCTCGAAATCCCTATCCGTTTTAAACGCTCTGTCAAGACCTGGGCTTGAAACGTTTAAAGTGTACTTATCTCCAAACGGTTCAAACTCGTCAAGCGGTAAATTGATAAGGTTGTGAAACTTTTCTAAAGTGTTAAGATCAATGCCCTGTTCCGTTTCCGCGTATACGGTGAGCGACGGGGGCTTTATTTTAGTTTCAACTTCAACGATTTCAATCGAAAGAGAATCAGCGAACGGTTTTAAAAACTCAGTTATCTCTTCAATCGGTTTAAAGTTCATTAAAAATCTCCTTATAAACAAATTTGTGAGTGCCGATTGGCACTCACAAACTAAAGTAACATCTTAAGTTCAGTTATATGTTAACACATATAATCAATTTTGGCAAGCGTTTTTCAACACTTTTTTTATTTTAGTCCTTGTAAGGAGTATAAGTTACGTTGTTATACGATTTTCTTGCTTCGGGAACGTCAACGTAAGTATTACCATAAATGTTAGACCAGTTAATCTTGGTGTACATATGTTTTTCAAACGTTGCGTAAAGGCCGTTTTTACGAAGGTATTCGTAACCGTTAACTGTACCGCCAACACCGAACGCGCCGGAAGAATAACCTCTCGTATACCAACCGCTTTGAGTGCGGCAGTTAATATGAAGATCCATATTACCGATAGGATAGGTGATTCTTGAACGAAGGTTACTACTAATCTTTCTAAGTTGAGAGAAGTGATATTGATTATAGTAGTTTTCTTGTAAACCAAGTTCGTTTAAGATTGATTGATACTGAGGGTTTGCAACAACTGAGTCGTAATCGGCAAGCATTGCGGGCATAAAGTGAGTTGCCCAGTAGTCGTATGCCATGATGGGTTCAGTTGCTCTAAATTGTAACCAAAGTTTGCAGTAAGCAAGTTTGTCAGGATCAGATTCAACCTTTTTGTTAATTACGGTTTTAGAAACGCCGTTGGTACAGAAGGTATTTAAGTCGCCTTCGCCTTCAAGAACGGGTTCGTGAATATTAACGGGCATTGAAACGAATTCAGTTCTTCTATTTACCGCGCTATCGTCAGCCATGTAAAGCTTTTGATATGCGTTAACGTCAGAACGGTTTGCTTCCATTGACCAGTGCGCCATTTCAAGAAGGAAAGCGCTCGGTTCACGGTATTCTTCATCAGAATAACCGCCGTAAAGGAAGTTGGTTTGCGCTTCGGTGTGAGAAACGTCGTTTCTTTCAGAATAGCCGAAAAATCCTTCGTCTTTAACGATTTTTAACGCTGCTTCAGCGTAGAATTTCTCTTCCATCCAAGTTGCATAGTAACCAGTTTCAGGAGTAACTATAACCTTTTCAATAATGGGCTTTTTAATGTAGTTGATACCAGGATACAAGTTTTCGTTAGTATAACCCGTAACAACGTTGATTTCTCTACCTTCAGAGTCGAAGCAATAAACAACGTCTTCATAGTTTTCGCCTGCTAAGGACGCATACATACCTTCAAGGAAGAAGTTGCCGTGAGCATCTCTATAAGTACCGGAAACGGTGATGGGAGAAAAGAAGTTAGTTCTTGCATTTGCAGCAAATTGAGGTGAACGGATATAATCGCAAAGAGCAAGGAATTCAACTAAAGATGAAGGAATACCATCGTCCATAGTGCCGAATTCGCCGTCAGGTCCGCAACAGATATAACCTTCTTCCCAAACTTCTTCTCTAGCGCAAGTGTAACCGTTTTGACCATTGTCTTGCGCTTTACCACCGGAAACACCGTATTTACCTTGACCATCGCCATCGTAATCAGAGAAGTACAAAGTGATACCAAACTTGTTACTATCGTATCTTGCGTTAACACCTGCGCCGATATAAGAATCGTATTCAGCGCACTTAGTAGCGTATTCAGGATCGGAATATAAGAAAGCAGCAGCGATATATAAGCACTCTCTTTCCCACATTTCAGTATCGATAGAATAACTTGGGAAGTTGGTATAATAAGGCATTGCATACCATCTATCGCCTGCAACGTTAGTAAATTGAGATCTAAGATTTTCAGGTGTTTTATCAACGATGCTTTGGTCTTCACCGGGGATTTCAGCGGTTACAATATCGGTAATATCAACGATGTAAGACATCATTTCAAGAGTGCCACCAGAACGAGTTGATTCAATAATATCGCCACCGTGAGTGGGGATTGCAGCGGGAGTCGTTGGAACGTCTGACTCGATAATGGTTAACTTACAACCGTTATATTTACCGATCTTTTGGTTACCCCACTCCGGGCTTTCGTTAAAGTAGTTCATAAGGGTTTGAAGGTGATCAGTACCTGCGCCACCGCCCCAGCCCTTTGGAACGTTAATTACTACTTTGTTATCAGCGGTAACGTTCAAGTCATCGCCTTCATCACCGCCACCACCGCAAGCAACGGAGAAGAGCGAGATCATAAGACAAAGTAACATTGATAAAAACTTCTTCATAATAATTCTCCTATGGAATTTATTTAGCGCTAAGAGTATTCCCCAAGCGAAAGTTTACAACAAAATTTTAACAATAAACGGCATTTTTGAAAAATGAAAATTTAAGCCGTTGTTATGAAAAGTGTTTAAAACGCTAATCGGTATGCAATATGCATTTTTTTACACTATCCATTTAATATTTTATCATAAATAGTTTAAATGTATTTAGACTATTGTAAAAAGTTTTTGTAAAATCGTAAACAATTTTATTAAATTGTGAGGTTTTTTGATTTAGCAAGTTTATGAAGTTCAATAAAAGCTTCAGCAGTTGCAAAGGCATCGCTAAGCGCTCTATGGTGGCGGAATTCAATATTAAAGTGGGCGCAAACGGTGTTTAACTTATGGTTTGGAAGCGACGGAATAACTTTTCTTGATATAATCAAGGTATCTTCATACTCGTTTTCCAAGTAGTATCCAAGGTCTTTACCTGCGTTTTTTAAGAATCGGTAGTCAAAGTCAGCGTTGTGAGCAACGAAGATTGCATTTCCTAAGAACTTGATAAAGTCGGGATAAACTTCTTGAATTTTGGGTTGACCAACGAGCATTTCATCGGTAATTCCCGTAAGTTCAATAATTTTTTTAGAAAGCATAACTTCGGGATCGATAAGCGTTTGAAAACTTTCAATAATAACTCCGTTTTTAATCCTAACCGCGCCGATTTCAGTTATCTTATCGCTTGCAACGTCAGTTCCCGTGGTTTCGATATCAACAACCACGAATTCCTTTCCTAAAAGAGTTTCGGGAAGTTTCGTTCCTACGGTGAAAAAGTCTTCTTGCTTAGAAGTTTCACACGGGGTTGGGAAAGCGAAAGTATACTTTTCGGGCGGTTTTTTGCTCGGTTTTTTCATAGGAACGTAACCGCTTGGGAATTCGCAAAAATGGTAGCCTTTAATTAAGAAACTCGGTCTACCGCCAAAAACTTCCATTTCGCCACGAACGATAACAACGCTACCCACTTGCAACTTTTCAAGTTTTGAAAGTTTGTTTTTATCGGTAGTGAAATAACTGCCTGAAATCTTTCCGCTCTTATCGTCAAGCGTGATTCTATAATAAGTATTACCTTTCTTACTTTGGCGTTCTTCCTTTTCAATAACAGTGCCTGCAAAATAGCACTTGCCTAAAAGTTCTTCCCCGTCGGCTATGTAGGTTGCGGTATCATAAATCTCGTCGTCTGAATACCTAACAACGTCACACATCTTTACGGTTCTTAACTGAAGGTCGGATAAATCTTCTTCTTTAACGCTCATATCTTCATAAACGGGCTTTTCTTCATCTTTAGATGAAACCCTAAGTTCGCCATCGAACACGTTTGAATATTCACGCTCTAAAGCCGATTTTATTCCATTTAAAACGTCAGTGCGTTCAAGGTATTCTAAAACGCTATCTAACACGTTTATAACGTAAACGATTTTCTTACCACCGCTGATTATTGAAACGGAATTTTCGTTTATGGCGTGCGCAACTGAAAAAGCGTGAGTTTGAAGGTAATTATATATCGCCCTTTTAGCAATCTCACAGTCAGCAAAAGACTTTTGGCAGTTAATTTCTACCAAAAGCCCCGAAAGTTCCTTTTCAAAAGACGATTTAATAAAGTCAATATCTTCTTTTGAAACGGTAACGTCACTTATTAAATTTACTTTTACTTTTCCGCTTTCGTATTCCGCGCATTTTAGGCGCATATCGCCAAGCGACGGCGAAAAACTTTTAAGCGTTTCAATGAGTTGATCACAAGGACTTCGCAATTTCTTCTATCTCTCTTATAAATTCTTTTTCTGCGCCACAAAACGCAACTTTTTTGTAAACTTCGCCCTTTTTGAAGATTACACAGTAATCTTTAGAGCCAGCAATTCCTATATCGCAATCTTTGGCTTCGCCCGGGCCGTTAACAACGCAACCCATAACCGCCACCTTAAGCGGAACGTTTAGGTTTGCCGTTAAATTTTCAACTTTTAAAGCAAGGCCTGCGCTATCCCACTCCGTTCTACCGCAAGTTGGGCAAGCGATAACTTCAACGTAATTTTTATCAAGCCCACACGCCCTTATTATCTTTTTGGCAATAAGCGGTTCGGGGAGCGGATCGCCTGCTAAACTTACCCTTATGGTATCGCCTATCCCATCAAGAAGTAACGCGCCTATGCCTGCGCTTGACTTGATAATTCCACTCTCGTAAGTGCCAGCCTCCGTCACGCCTAAGTGAAGGGGGTAATCTGTTTTTGACTTTAAGTATCTATACGCTTTTACGGTGAGCGGAACTGACGACGCTTTTGCCGATATAACTATATTTGAAACGCCGTATTTTTCAAGCGCGTAAACGTTTTTTAACGCGCTTTCAACGAGGGAAATTTCGTTCTTGCCGTACTTTGATAAAAATTCCTTTTCAATACTACCCGTGTTAGAGCCAACGCGAACGGGAATATCGTGCGCCTTTAAACAGTCCGCCACCCTTTTGATATTTTCTTCACTGCCGATATTGCCGGGGTTTATGCGAACTTTATCCGCGCCGTTTTCAATAGAACTTATAGCGAGTTTATAATCAAAATGAATATCGCAAACGATGGGAACGCTAACCTTTTCTTTTAAAGATTTGATGGAAAGCGCGTCCCTTTCGTCTTTCACGGCAACGCGAACGATATCGCAACCGTTTCGCTGTAAAGCGTTAATTTGTTCGGCAACGAGTTCAACGTTTTCCGTTTTTATATTCGCCATTGATTGAACGGCAATTTTATTACCGCCACCTATCAAGGTGTTACCTATCTTTACTATCATGCGTTCATTTCGTATAACTTTTTAAGACCTTCTAAGGTTAAAAGCCTATCAATTTTAGTGATGCAAGAAACTTCTTTTGCAATAATTTCACCCATACCGCCCGTTGCAACAACGGTTATAGTTTCAACGCCGAGTTCGGCTTTAATTTTTCTAACGATATTTTCAACTAAGCCAGCAACGCCGAAAATAATACCTGCGCGCATAGCGTCCTTAGTGTTTTTGGGAATAGCGCTCTTTGGCGCTTCAAGTTCAATCATAGGAAGTTGAGCGGTGTTAGATACTAAACCTTCAAGCGAAGTTTTAATACCCGGCGCTATAACAACGCCGATAAGTTCGCCCTTTCCAGTCAACACGTCAAAGGTGGTTGCCGTGCCAAAGTCGATAACTATCATAGGCTTGCCGTTACCGTATTTCGTGAACGCGCCCACGCAGTTTGCGATAATATCCGCGCCAACTTCTTTAGGGTTATCAGCCTTAACGTTAAGCCCAGTCTTTATCCCTGCGCCAACAACTTTTGGCGTTACGCCGAAGAAATATTCGCACATGTGGCTTATCGTATAGTTAAGCGAAGGGATAACGGAACTCATAATAATGCCCGTTATATCCTTTCTATCAATCTCTTTGCTTTGCAAAAGGTTCATAAGCGTTGCGCCGTATTCATCAGCCGTTCTACTGTGGCGGGAAGAAACTCTGAACGAGCCTTTTATCTCGCTACCGTCCCAAACGGCGTATTTAATGTTGGCATTGCCAACGTCAATACATAAAATCATAATTTTTACCTTTTAATAATTTTGATAATTCTGTTTATCGCAGGAGCGAAAACCATATTGATTGCAAGTTCGATAAAGAAGTTGAAAGTTACGAGCCCAACGAGAATAAACACGAGCAAGTTTTGCCCGCTTACTGCCGATAAGGTGTGAACGGAATCAAACATGAACAAGCAACCAACGATAAATAAACCCGTGTTTACTATCGGAACGATTGCCGACGCAACGAATACCGCTACTATCGGTTGCTTCTTTTTAAGAAGGGTATAACTCAACCCACCAAGATAGCCTGCAACTGAACTTTTAACCAAGCAAGTAAGCGTTGTAACAACGGGGTCGTTAGCCCAAATAAGAGTGTAAAAGGGGCTACCGCCAAGCATAACTTGAATCAAAACCACCACACCGCACGCTAAACCTAAAATAAGCCCTGCAACGCTACCGAATAAAATACCGCCAAGCACTATCGGGATAAGCGTGAAGTTAAGCGTTACAGCGCCGATGGTGATTGAACCGAGCGCCACTTGCAAAACTACTACCAACGCAAGTAAAACTGCTATGCCCGTGATTTGCTTTGCGGTAAAGTCTAATCTCTTTTCCATAAATGCCTCCAATCGAGTTCCTAAAGGATACCCGTAAGAAAAAATAAAAAACAATAAAGTCAAGCCCGAAAAGGTGCTTGCTATAATTATGTTAACATAATTTTAAAAAAAACACAACTAACGCGTAACAATTTTTATATTTTTTTAATACTATGTAGTGATAGCGATACTGCTAAATATATTTTGGAGTGAAAACTATGAACAATTTCTTTGGCTTAGGCAGTGATAACTGCTGTTTATACATACTTATACTTTTACTCGTTCTCTGCTCTTGCGGTAACGGTTGCTTAAACGGTATTTTAGATAAGATTTGCAACTGCGGTTGCTTACTTCCTATCTTGCTCGTTTTACTTTGTTGCTGTAACAAAGGCGGATGCGGTAAACCTTACGGTATAGGTTGTTGCAAATAAAACTAAATAAAAAACACGGCGGATACATTTCCGCCGTTTTCATTTTTTTGATTTAATGGCCTAAAAATTCCACGCCTTTTAACAACACTTCGTTAACCACGTCGTTCTTTAAAGAATACAGAATAATTTTTCCTACTCTACGGTACTTTACCGCGCCTATATCTCTAAGCGTTTTTAACTGGTGTGAAACGGTGGTTTGATTAAAACCTAAAAGAGTTGATAGGTCGGTTACGCACATCTCAGAGATTGCAAGCGCCGATATCATTTTTATTCGAGTTAGGTCTGAAAACAAACTAAAAAAACTTACTAATTCTTCAAGTATTTCGTCTGACGGGATATAGTTTTCAACGAGCCCCGCCGTTCTTTTATCTAAGAGTAAAACGGACTTTGCATTTACCATTACCGTTCCCCCTTTAAAATTTTATATATTTATGGTAACTAACGATGGAAAATATGTCAACTTTAACATACTAACGGAAAAAGTCGCATATTGTAATAATATAAAAATTTTTGTAAAAGGAGTAAATTATGAACACTACCAACCTAGTTTTTTTAGGTCTTTTATTTTTACTTACCACTAATTCGACGATATCGTCAACCCAAGCGCTACTGCTTCTTACTCTCTTAACTACTACTTCTTGCGGTTGCAACTGTAATTCGTCGAATTAAATACTTGCAAAACGAAAATCCATAGTGTATACTTTTAAAAAAGGAGTTGCGCTATGGATTTTGAAATTATTGACTTTCACACTCACCCATATAAAAATGTGCTACAATGCACTTGTATTCATCAATCTGCAATCAAAATTTCCATTGATGAAACGTTAAAAGTTATGGATAATAGCGGTGTTTCACTCTTTTGCGGTTCGGTTATAACTCGCGAACTACCAAAAACCCCAGAAGAAGCGTGGGAAATTTTAAAAGGTTATAATAAAGACGCTTTAATACTCGCAGATTATTATAAAGGAAGATATTTGCCCGGTATTCACGTTCACCCTTATTTTGCAAAAGAATCAATAAGCGAAATTGAAAAATACCAAAATCATGGCGTTAAAATTATCGGCGAACTCGTGCCGTGGAGATATTGTCATAATAATCTTTATTGCACGGGCGGTATGGATGAAATACTTGATTTTGCTTCTTCTAAAAAGATGGTTTTAAGTATTCACCCAACCGCGCCTGACGATATGGACAAACTTTGTGAAAACCACCCCAATTTAATTATCGTTGGCGCGCACCCAGGCGAAGGAGAACAGTTTGAACGCCACGTTTTAAGAGCGAAAAAATATAAAAATTATTACGTTGACTTATCGGGAAGCGGAATTCATCGCTACGGCGCAACTAAGCGTTTAATTGATGAAATAGGCGTTGATAAGGTGATTTTCGGCTCGGATTATGCTATTGCAAACCTTCAAATGTACGTTGACGGCGTTTTAAACGATCACCTTTTAACAGCGGAAGAAAAACGCTTAATCTTTGCAGATAACGCAAAAAGGATACTTGATATTTGATTATGGAATACGAAATTATTGACTTTCACACCCACCCATATTACGATGAAAACGATTGCATTTGCATCCACCCAACTTCTATTAAACGTTCGCCAAGCGAATTTTTAAGCGATATAAAAAGAGCGGGCGTTTCAAAATTTTGCGGTTCGGTTATAACCCTTAATAAAAAAGATGAAAATCAATCGTGGTGGGATATTATTAAAAAACTCAACGACGATGCTCTTGAACTTAAAAAACTCTACGGCAACGCTTTTATCCCCGGTTGCACTATTCACCCAGATTTCGTTGCGGAATCTAAAAGGGAAATCGATAGGTTTAAAGCAAACGGAATTAACCTTATAGGCGAACTCGTTTGGTATATTCAAGGCTATAATTCATACTGCTCGGAAAATATGAAGGAAATTTTAGATTACGCAAGCGAGCAAGATATGATTTTATCCGTTCACTTAACTAATAACGACGATATGGATTTGCTTTGTGAAAGCCACCCAAACTTAAAAATAGTTTGCGCTCACCCTTGCGAAGGGGAATTGTTTGAACGCCATATTTTAAGGGCTAAAAAGAATAAAAATTACTATCTTGACCTTTCGGGTGGCGGAATTTACCGCTACGGTATGACGAGAAGGCTTATTGACGAGATAGGAATTGATAAAATTCTTTTCGGCTCGGACTACCCTATTTGCAATCTTCAAATGTACGTTGACGGGGTTAGAAACGACCATCTTTTAAGTAACGAAGAAAAACGCTTAATCTTAGCCGAAAACGCTAAACGAATTTTAAAAATATAAAATGAAAAAGACGCTTTGACGCGTCTTTTTTTATTGCAATTTTTCAACGGTTTTACCAACAACCGCAGTTGCCATTTGATTTGTAGATAATAAATTAAACTCTTCGTTTACTTTGTCTACCGTAACGCTTTCGATTTGGGAAAGCCTTTGTTCAAAATCGTAAATTTCGCCAGTCTTTAAAAAGTGCGAAGCGTAAAATTGAGCAAGAGTTAAAGGCTTTTCTTGAGAATACACGGTTGACGCTTTAAGTTGAGTTTTAACCTTTTGAACTTCAGCGCCCGTTACGCCGTTTTTCTTAATATCTTCAATCAAAGTTAAGATTGCGTCGTAAGCGTTTTTATATTCGCTAGCGTTAACGCCAGCGTAAATATTTAAGTTGCCTGCCGTTTTATATCTTGAAGCGTAAGAGTAAACGGAATAAGCAAGCCCCATTTCTTCACGGATTTTTCTAAACAGTCTACTGCTCATACCACCGCCCAAAACTCCGCTTGCAATCTCAGAGATAACTCTATCTTTATCCCCGTATGCGCGAGTTGGGAAAGCAAGGGATATATGCGCTTGCTCAATATCTTTATTTTTAACGAGTTTTTGGTTTAAGCAAATTGTATTATGCGCGGGTGTTTTCGCCTTATTGCTTGATTTTATTACGGGAAGAATATATTTTTGAACGAGTTCGTCAGCGCGCTCTAAGGTAACGTTACCCGCAAAAGATACAACGACGTTTTCAGCAACGTAAAAGTCGCTAAGATAACTTAAAACATCGTTTTTAGTAAATGCCGAAACGTTCTCGGCAGGGCCTAAAATAGTTCTGCCGTAACCGTCTTCCCCGTAAAACGCCTTTAACAAAAGGTCGTAACAAACGTCGTCTGGCGAGTCTTCGCTCATATTGATTTCTTCGATTATAACGGCCTTTTCCTTTTCCGCCTCTTCGTCAAGATAAAGGGAATTAAAAACCGACTCGGATAGAACGGAAAAAGTCTTTTCCAAACTATCAACTATCGTTTGAGCGTAAAAACAAGTTGTTTCAACGGACGTGTAAGCGTTGAAATTCGCCCCGTTTGATTCCATAATATCCGAAATATCGTAAGACGAATAAGTTTTATTTCCTTTAAAGTTCATGTGTTCAATGTAGTGTGAAATGCCGTTTCTACTTGCCGTTTCGTTAACGCTACCCGTTCCAACCATTATTGAAAAGGAACAAGAAATTGCCCCGCCTTCGCACACTATTAAATTAAGCCCGTTATCGTAAATTTTTCTCTTTAACATATTTCTCCTAAGCACTCTGAAACGGTTAAAAGTTCTAAGTTTTTAGATTTAGCGTCTAATATAATTCTTTCAAGCGTTTCAAGAGTGTGTTTTTTTGGGTGCATAAGTATTATGTCGCCACTTACTAAGTTTTTGGTTGCGCGATTGAAAATAACTTCTTTATCGCTATCGCGCCTGTCAATCGTGTCTTTCGTCCACATAATTGTTTGCATACCGAGTTTTTCGGCTACTTTTAAGGTGTTTTTACCATACGAGCCAGACGGCGGAGCAAACAGTTTAACTCTATAACCAGTTAGCGAATATATAATTTTATTGCAATCGTTTATTTCATTATAGTTTTGGCTTTCGCTAAGCGTTTTATGGTCTTTGTGAAAATAACCGTGATTGCCAAGTTCAAACCCACTCTCTATTATGAGTTTTAAAACTTCTTGATTATCGTCCGCCCAGCATCCTCCAACGAAAAAGGTGGCTTTTGCTCCGTTTTTAACTAAAACGTTTATCATTTCGGTAACGATTTCACTATTTTCATAAACGTTTATGGTTAGGGCTACTCCGCCACTATTTTTATCGCCACCGTATCTTACTTGATAACCGCCCTCGCCTGAAATGGTAACGCTTTTTTCGGGCGCAAAACCGATAAGCGCAATAACGCTGACTACGACTACTAATATTAAGTTTGAAATTACCTTTGCTTTTTTATTCAAAATAAAACTCTCCGAATTATTGTATTCGGAAAAGTTTTTTATTATTACTTGCCTACTTTTACGTTTAATTTAGTAAATATGCGAACAAGTTCTTCGCGCGTGCCTTGAACGATTTCCTCGTTGAAGATATAATACATATCCGAGCCTATGTAAATTGCAACGCCCTTTGCGTTTAATCTTACTTTAGAAACGTTTCTAAGTAGCACCGTTTCTTCCGTGGTTTCACCGCATTGAGAAGTTGTTATCTCCATCCTTTTTTCTCTAAAAGTTATATCGATAACGAGTTCGCCCTTATCAAGTTGCATCGCCTTAACCGTGTCTTTATGGTTTTTAGTTTGCGCGCGCAAAGTTGAAATTATAGGATACCCAGATCCAAGCGTTACTATTCCACCCAAAACAACTGAAATCCAGTTAATATCCGCTTGTTTAAGAGCAAAAACCGTGATAAGTATACCCGAAATTAAAAAGAGCGCCGAAAGGAATATTGCCGTTGCAAAAGCCTTTTTCATAAAGGTTTTGCTCATTTGATTGATTTTTTGTGTGTCGTATTTACTAATTGCTCTAACCATATTAAAATTCCTTAATAATTTCCTTTAAAGCGCTAATGTATTGCTCGCTAGCGGAACGCACCATAGCGTTAAATTCTTCAGCGCCACCTTCTCCATCGGAAACGGCTTTAATCGCTACAAAAGGTATGCCGTAACCCTTTGCGGTAAGAAGAACGCCTGCGCTTTCCATATCGCAAACTTTTGCGCCAAAATCGGCATATAGCCTTTCTTTTATCGATTTTTCACTAACGAACTTATCGGCGGAAGCGCATATAACGACTTCGCTTTTTACCATTACTTTTTTGCAAAGTTCAATGAGTTCTTCATCGGTTTTTAAAACAACCGACTCTTCGTTTGGATACTGCCCAACGGCAACGTTATCAATGCCAGATAAGTCAAAATCGTAATGAACGATTCCACCGACGATAACGGTATCTAAAACGCCAACTTCTTTTGTTAAACTACCGCAAACGCCAAAGTTTAAAATGAGTTCAACCCCATATTCGCTAATGAGCATTTGCGTTGCAGAAGACGCAAAAATTTCGCCTATACCGCTTCTAACGAGATAAACTTTTTTGCCGTAAAGTTCATAGCCAAACACTAAGAACGGGCCTTTTTTTTCTTGTAAAAAACATTTGCCTGCCGTTGCCATAAAAGGAGTGATTTCCTTATCCATAGCAACGACCATACCTATAACGTTAACCTTTTTTCTCATAAATCTTTACCGTAATTTTCTATAAATTTAGCGTTTGAATGGTATTTTGCCATTTCATTTAAAATATCGCGTTCGGCAAGTTTTTTACCAAAAGCCTTTCTTCTTATGGAATTTGCAACCGAAATTTCACTTTCGCTAAGCAAAAGTTCATCTTTTCTCGTTCCCGAACGATAAAGTTCGATTGCGGGGAAAATTCTCATTTCGGAAAGTTCTCTTGAAAGGTATAATTCTAAATTGCCAGTGCCTTTAAATTCTTCGTAAATAACGTCGTCCATCTTAGAGCCCGTTTCAACGAGAGCCGTTGCAATAACGGTTAAACTACCTTGCCCGTCAACGTTTCTTGCCGAGCCAAACAAAGATTTTGGTTCTTGAAAAGCAACGGGATCAATACCGCCCGTGAGCGTTTTTCCGCTTGACGGCATAGTTTCGTTGCAAGCCCTAACGAGCCTCGTTATAGAATCGAAGAGTACAACAACGTCTTTCCCAAGTTCAACGAGCCTTTTTGCCTTTTCAATAGCAATCTTTGAAATTCTAACGTGGTTTTTAGCCTTATCGTCAAAAGTGGAATAAACTATATCGCAGTTAACCGAACGCTTAAAGTCGGTTACTTCTTCGGGGCGTTCGCCAATCAAAACGACTAAAACGTAAACGTCCTTATGATTTTTGATTATTGATGACGCTATCTTTTTAATAAGAGTGGTCTTCCCCGCTTTTGGCGAAGAAACGATTAACCCGCGTTGACCTTTACCTATCGGGCACAATAAATCAATAACTCTAAGCGACAAGTCCCCGTCACTTTCCAAAGTTATTCTCTCGTTTGGAAATATCGGCTCTAAAGAGTTAAAATCTCTGCGAATTTCGCTTGTGAACTCTTTGCCGTTTAACTTATCGATACGGCTAAGGGTTGGCGCGCCAACTTCTCTTGACTTGGTTGCAACGCCTTCAATATAATCTCCACACCTAAGAGCGAAATTTCTAACGGCGTTTGCGGAAACGTGCACGTCACTTTCAGGGCTGATTTTAAAATTGCTTCCACGCAAAAAGCCGTGCTCATTAAGTTCTGACTTTTCAAACGTTCCCGAAACTTTAAAAGAATCGCCAAAGTAACTTTGAACGTAATCGTCGCCGTTGGGTTTATTTTCAAACTTAACGTCGTCAAACTCGTCTTCTATATACTCGATAGCCTCAAACTCTTTAAACTTCTCGCGATTGCTCTTTCTTCCCTTTACTTTTGCTTCGGGAATTTTGCCCGCTTGAATTTCTAAAATTTCATTGATGAGCGTTTGCTTGTTCTTATCGCTCGGAACACCGCCCATATCTTGAAGTATAATTCTTAAATCGCGAATATTATAACCTTTATCTAAATTTTCTCTCGTATATTTCATACCGTTACTCTCCTTGTTTAGAAGTTAAGTATATAACGCCCGTTTGACCGTTAAATTCAAACGGCGATTTCTCCATTTTAAAACTTTCAAACTCGTTTAAAAAGGGTTCAACCCTATCAATATCAACCGTTGAGTTTAATATGTGATAATGCATAGGAATAACCGCTTTTGGCTTTATATTTTTAACGTAATAGCAAGCGCCTTTATAGTCGATAGTATACGTTCCGCCAACTGGAATAAGCAATAAATCAACACCGCTTAACTTTTTTGCAAGTTTGCTATTATCGTACTCACCAAGATCGCCTAAAAACGCTACCTTAAACCCGTCAAGCTCGAAAAGCAAAACGGAGTTTTTTCCACGCAAAGTTCCACCCTTTTCATCGTGAAATGTATCAATTATAGTAAACGGGTAGCCGTTTTTAATACGTTTTGCCCCTTTTACAAGGGAAAAATTTGAGTGGTCGTAGTGGGAGTGAGAACAAAAAACGTAGTCGCTTTCCGTTTCAAACTCTTTAAGCCCAACGTTTGAAAAAGGATCTAACGTTATGGAATACTCCGCCCCTTCTATTAAAAAATGCGAGTGGCCAAAATAAGTTATTTTCATAAAAGTTCCACCTTTAAAGAAAGTTTGCTTTTTGATAAATTACCGCCTGCATCCAAAGTGTAAACGGCGTTTATATAAATTTGATTTTCGCTTGTTAAAACGGTTAAATCTTCGCAACTAACTTTGCAGTGAATAGGCGCGCCGAAAGTTTCAAGCATAAAGAAAAAATCTTCCCCTTTTTTAAGGGTGAAAGTATAAGAAATTTCGCCTTTCGTTGCAATGGTTACCTTGCCTTTAAAAACTGAAAAAACATAAGATAAACCGCTTTCTTGCAAACTAAAACCAACGCGGTATTGATTACCACGCTTTTCAATATTACCTTGTGAATTAAAATTTGAAAACTGCCCGTCTAAATTGACGGAAAAAAACACGTTACAAACGCTCATAAAAAAATAAAAAAACGGAAAATTCCAAAAAAAATAAAAGATGTTAAGATAATTTTAACACCTTTTTATAATTTTGTAAAGTTAATTTTTTAATTTCGTTCAAAATTTTAAACCATACTTAACGGCAAGCGCTTTTGCAACCTTCTTACCGTCTGCCCCTGCGCTCGTTATACCACCAGCATAACCGCAACCTTCCCCACAGGGATATAAGTTTTTAAAAGTTATACTTTTAAAAGTTTCGTCACGAACAACCCTTATCGGCGAAGAAGTTCTACTTTCAACGCCCGTTAAAACAGCGTCAAAACAATCAAAGCCTTTGATTTTTTTGCCAAAATCAACAAGCGCGCCTTTTATTGCCGAGTTTATTTCGTTTGAAAAAAGTTCGTTAAGGTTTGCGCCTTGAACGCCCATAGAGTATGACGGGATAACCCTATTGAATTTTTTGCTTTTATTACCACTTAGATAATCGCCAACGAGTGAATACGGGGCTTTATAATCGCCACCACCCAAGCTAAAAGCTGTTTTTTCTAAGTTTTCTTGGAATTTTATTCCACCGAACAATTCATCGCCGAAATCGGCTTTAGTTACTTGACAAATAATTGCGGAGTTGGCGTTTTCCCCGTCACGAGCAAAGTTGCTCATACCGTTTGTAACGATAGTTTCCTTTTCCGATGCAGACGGCATAACAAAACCCCCTGGGCACATACAAAAAGAGAAAACTCCCCTACCGTTTTGGTTGGTAACGAGTTTATAGTCGGCAACGGGCATACCCTTAGTTCCCGCAAAACAACCAAACTGAGCAATATCGATATCCTTTTGCAAATGTTCAATTCTTAGCCCGACCGCAAAATCTTTGCTTTCAAGCATAACGCCTTTTTTATAAAGAAGGGAATAAACGTCCCTTGCGCTATGACCTACCGCTAAAACAACTTCATCAAACTCGTGCTTTTTGCCATTTATGGAAACGGAAACGATTTTATCGCCAACAAACTCAAAATCATCAAACTTACTCGAAAATAACACTTCGCCACCAAGTTTGATAATCTCGTTTCTAATATTTTTAACAACAGTTTTTAACTTATCGCTCCCGATATGCGGTTTTTGAAGGTAATCAATCTCACTCGGCGCGCCGAAAAGCAAGAAATCATCTATAACTTCCCTTGCAAACGCTCCGCCAACGCCAGTATTCAACTTCCCGTCTGAAAAAGCGCCTGCGCCACCTTCGCCAAACTGAATATTAGAGTTTTCATCTAAAACTTTCGTTGAAATAAAATTATCAACCGATTTTACTCGCTCGTCAACTGGTTTTCCCCTTTCGATTAAAGTTACATGAAAACCGTATCTTAAAAGATCAAGCGCGCAAAAAAGCCCGGCGGGGCCCATGCCTACCACCAAAACTCGCGCGCCAGCGTTTATCTTGCCGTAAACTCTTTCAGGCTTTTTGTAAGCCAAGGGAGATATTTCAACCGAACACGTGTAGAATATATTTGATTTATCCCTTGCGTCAAGCGACTTTTTAACGAGCTTAAAATACTTAACGTCTTCCACTTTAAGCCCCGCTTTTTTAGCGGACTTATTAAGCAGAACTCGCTCGTCTTCAAAAGGGCGAATTTTTACATTTGAAATCTTTATCATAAAATATTATTAGAAACTGCGAAAGCCGAAGCAAACGCCCATTTTAAATTGAAACCACCGCAGTCCCCGTCAACGTCTAACACTTCACCGCACGCGTAAAGGTTTTTAACGAGTTTACTTTCAAGCGTTTCATCGTTAAATTCACTCGTTTTAATTCCGCCTTTTGTAACTTGCGAAGAATCAAAATCTAAAACGCCTTTAACAGCCATTTTGTAACCTTTAACAGCCTTTGCAACTTCCTTTGCCGAAAAATCTTTTATAGGAGCGGAAAGATTAGTAAAGCCTGAATTTCTAAGAACGGAACTTGCTATCTTGCCGTTCATAATTCCTAAGAGCAAATGTTCGCCCGTGAGATACGGACAATTTTTTTGTTTTGCTAAAATTAAACTTTCAATTTCCTCGTTGGAAAGGGCTGGGCAAAAATCAATTACCAACTCTCCACTTTTTTTATCTGAAAGGTATGAAGAAAGATAGAAACTAACGTTTCCACTAACGCCGTAATCAGTAAATAAAATATCGCCTTGCGTTTCCGCTAAAACTTTACCGCTCTCAACCGCTTTTGCGCTTACTTTTTGCTTTAAGCCTTTTAAGCCTTTAATTTTTGAAGTGTCCGTTTTAAGAGCGACGATTGACGGATAAAGGTTTGTTAAAGTGTGGTTAAAACTTGTTAAAATTGAATAACCGCTACCGTCAGTACCCAAATGTTTTTGGCTTTTACCGCCAACGCAAACTACCAAATTTTCCCCAATCGTTCTTATTCCGTTTTTTGATTCAACAACGAATAAATTACCCTGTTTTTTCACAAAAGAAACTTCGGAAGAAAGGTTTAAAACAGCGCCTAAACTTTCAAGCTTGAAACGGAGCGCGTCAACCACCGAAGACGCTTGCTTAGAAAGGGGATAAATCTTATCGTTATCACTTGTAAAAGGAATACCAAGCGAGTTGAAAAACGGCTCTATATTTTTAGAATACTTATTTAAAACGCTTGATGGGAAAAATGCATTTTCGCCGTGATAATGGGCAATTTTTTCGCTATTATTCGACAAATTACACTGACCGTTACCCGTTTGAAGCAACTTTTTACCAACTCTATCAAGCCTATCGAAAACGGCAACCGAGCCTTTGCCAAACTTCTTTAAAAGTTCTATCGAAGCAACCAGCCCAGACGCGCCTGCGCCTATAACAATCGCTTTAAAAACGCCTTGATTTTCCCTATTCATTCCCCATTTCTCCTTTATCGTTCTAATTATAACATTTTCACATAAATTTTGCAATATTTCCATTGACTATTTTATAAAAAAGTATTATCATAAAATTGTAGATAAACTAATAATATACTTAAATAGTGAAATCAAGGTGAAATTATGTTGCAATTTTTTAAAAACTTTTTCGACGCTATGTTTAACGAGTGGATTTACCTTACCCTTTCTATCATTTTGTTCTTAGTGGTTTTGGTAACGTTACTCATAGTTCGCCATATGAGAAAAAAGAAGGAAAACGCTAAGAAAATTCAAGCGGAATTTAAAGAAAAATCAGTTTTGTCGTTAACCCCTGAAGAGATTGATAATATTTCTAAAAACTCCGCAAACCCAACTGAAGTTAAACAATACTTAACCGATGAAGTTGAACTTGTTAAACGCGAATCGGCTAAGAGCAAAGAAGAAACCGCTAAAAAACAAGCGGTAAAAAAACCAAAGAACGCGCAACCTAAAAAGGCTAAAGAACAGCCTAAAACTGAAGCAAAGAAACAACAAAAACCAAAAGCCGAAGCTCAAGACGTTAAAAATGAAGCGCAAGTAAAAACCGAAGCTCCAACCCCAAAACCCACCGCAAAGCCTACTAAAAAACAATATACCGGCAAGTGGAAAATCGTTCAAGAAAACGATGGGTTTATTGCAATACTTACCGCATCTAACGGTGGAACGTTACTTAAAACTGAAAAGTATAAAACGGTTAGCAACGTTAAAAGCGGTATTGAAACTATCAAGAAGAATATTAACGGTGGCAATTTTGCAATCAGCGTTGATAAATACGGGCACTACCGCTTTAAACTTTATAACCTTTCAAACCGCTTAATTTGTATGAGTGAAGACTATTCAAGCAAAGCAAAATGCGAAAGCGGAATTGAATCGGTTAAACGTTTTGCTCAAACCGCAAGCGTTATTCAAGAAGAAATGTAATTTAAAACGCCTTCAAACGAAGGCGTTTTTTATTAGTCTATTTTAATTTCTTCAATTTCTTTTAGCCACTCTAAGCGATAAGCATCGCTCGGCATAGAGAAATCTCCCCTTGGCGATAAACTTACGCTACCCACCTTTACCCCGTCAGGCACGCAAGAGCGTTTGAACTGTTGAGTAAAGAAGCGGTTATAGAAATTTTTAAGCCACTTAAATAACGTTTTTTCATCGTATTCGCCCTTAAAGGTGTTTTTAGCGATGAAAAATATCTTCTTAGGGCCATAAGAACGCCTTATAGCGTAATAAAGGTAAAAATCATGCAAAGTGTAAGGTCCAACGATATCTTCCGTTTTTTGAGCGATTTCACCTTCCTTTGGCGGAACGAGTTCGGGAGAAACGGGAGTGTCTAAAATATCGTCTAAAGTCTTTTTCATAAGACCTTTTGATTTGGAACTTTCAAAACCCACTAAATACCTAAGGAGCGTTTTGGGAACGGTGGCGTTAACGCCGTACATACTCATGTGGTCGCCGTTATAGGTTGCCCAACCGAGCGCAAGTTCGCTCAAATCGCCCGTTCCAACTACGATACCGCCCGTTCTATTAGCGTAATCCATTAAAACTTGCGTTCTTTCACGGGCTTGAGAATTTTCGTAAGTAACGTCCGTGAGCGTTGGATCTTGACCGATATCTTCAAAGTGGGAAAGCACGGATTTTTTAATATTTATCTCTTTTAAAGTAACGCCTAAACCGTTTGCCAAGTTTACGGCGTTATTTTTAGTTCTACCCGTCGTTCCAAAACACGGCATAGTAACGGCGATAATATCTTTTAAGTTTCTACCCAAAAGTTTCATCGCTCTAACGGCAACGATTAAGGCAAGCGTGCTATCAAGCCCACCCGAAACGCCGATAACAACCGTTTTGGCGTTAACGTGTTCAATTCTTCTTTTTAAACCGTTTGCTTGAATATCCAAGATAAGTTCCGCCCTATCTTGCATTTTACCCTTTTCAGACGGAACGAAGGGGAATTTTTCAAAAGCGCGAGTAAGCGCAAAATTGCAAGTTTTTAAAGAAAACTCAATTACTTGCGAAAGACTACTATCCATTTTATTTTTAGCCTTTTCGCTAAGCAAATACTCACAGTCAATATCGCTAATCGTTACGCCAGAGCTAAACTTTTCGCCTTCTAATAAAACCTTGCCGTTTTCAACGATAAACCTGCGCCCTGCGTAAACGCAATCGGTGGTCGACTCGCCGTAACCCGCGCCAGCGTAAACGATAGCCGATTTATTTATAAAGGAAGAAGATTTTGCAAGTTCTAACACCCTTTCGTAACTGCCAACCGTTTCAGGAAGAGAAGAAAGCATAGCCGTTACGGTAACTGGGGCGTTACAAGTTGAAACCAACCCTTCGTCAAACCTAACGTCAAAAGTAAGCTCGGGTGTTTCTTTGCACTTAAAGCAAAGGTTGCCAAACGGATACTCAATTCCGCCTATAACGATAGTTTTAACGCCGTTAAACGATGAAAATTGCCTATCTTGAACGAGGCTTGGAACAAAGCCCAAAACCCTGCCTTTACAAATTACAGCGCCAACGTTATACAAGTTGCCGTCAACCATAAGCGGAAGTCCAACAATCGAGATAACGTTTGCATTATGAGTTTTGCTTGCAATTTCAAATAGCATAGCCTTAGCGGAAGATAAAAGTGTTGGTTGATAGAAAATATCCCCCATCGTGCTACCCGTTAAGCAAAGTTTAGGGAAAACTAAAAGTTTAACACCTTGTTTATTTGCCTTATCTATTGCCGAAATAATAAATTTTGCATTTTCGGAAGGCGCGCCAAGCTTAACGTCAAAAACGCAAGAGCCAACTTTTGAAAAACCAAAACTTTCACACCCCACGTCTTCAATCGCATCACCACAAGTTAGCGCCGAGTAAAGTTTAGAAAGGGTTTCTAATTTTAAGTTTTTTGTTTGCCCACACAAAATCTTGTTTACCGTGCCAAGCGGAACACCGCTTAGCGCTGATAATTCTAAGTTGGTAATTTTTTTGCTTTGTTTTACCATTTTTACAGTTGTTAATAAGTCATTTGCATTGTTTATCATAATATCACCCGATAATATTTTACCTTTTCTTATAATATTTGTAAAGCGTTTGATAAAAATTTTTTTAATTTTTTTGAAAAAACAAGCGTTTATCGTGTTGACCTTTTTCAAGTTATTTGATATTATATTAAAGTTAATGCTATTTATATAGGAGACTTTATGGAAAACACTCAAAAGAAAGGCGGATTTGCAGGCGGTATAGGTTTCGTTCTCGCTGCGGCAGGTTCTGCGGTAGGTCTTGGCAATTTATGGGGCTTCCCCTATAAAACTGCTAACAACGGTGGCGCAGCGTTCGTATTTTTATATATAGCGTGCGTTCTCTTTATCGGGCTTACGATTATGATTTGTGAAATCTTCTTAGGAAGGCGCTCACAAGCAAACCCCGTAACTGCGTTTAAGAAAATCAACAAGAAAATCGGTTGGTTTGGCTTACTTGCAATTTTAGTTCCGTTCATTATAACTTGGTACTACTCCGTTCTCGGTGGTTACACCGTTAAGTTTGCCGTTAACTCTTTCTGGGGAAACGACGGTAATCTTGCAAACTTTGCAGGCAACGGTTGGGAAGTTATTTTATTTAGCGCAATTTTCTTAGGCTTTGCCCTTTTCGTTGTTATGATGGGCGTTAAAAGCGGTATTGAAAAAGCGTCTAAAATCTTAATGCCCGCTTTATTTATCTTGCTTGTTTTAGTCGTTATTTTCGTTCTTTTCCTTGGCGATGGCGTTGGTGACGGTTTGAAATTCTATCTCGTGCCGGACTTTTCTAAGATAACTTGGTCAAGCGTTCTTGCAGCTATGGGCCAAGCGTTCTACTCCCTTTCACTCGGTATGGGCGCAATGATCGTTTACGGCTCTTATACTGGCAAAGAAATCAATATCGTAAAGTCAACCGGTATGATTTGTATTTTCGATACTTTCGTTGCTCTCCTTGCAGGTATGGCAATCTTCCCCGCCGTTTTCCACTTCGCAGCAGTTGAAGGTATTGCGGCAACCGATCTTCAATTAAACGGCTTAATGCTTATGTTTAACACCTTACCTAAGGTTTTTGAAAGCATCGGGTATTTTGGTAATATTATTGAATTCTTCTTCTTTGCTATGGTTATTATCGCCGCAGTTACGAGCGTTATTTCCATTATGGAAGTTTCAACTCAATTTATTATTCAAAAGTTTAGGATAAAAAGAAAGAAAGCAACTTTATTCGTTGCAATAGTAACGTTTGCCATCTCTATCCCCATTGCCCTTTCGCTCGGCCACTTATTAAACGGAACGGGCAAAATGGAAATATTCGGGCTTGATTTCCTTTCCTTCTTAGATACCGTTACTAACACCGTTATTATGCCCGTGTGCGCGTTGTTCTCGTGCTTGGCTGTCGGTTGGTTTATTACTCCGAAAAAGGCTATTGAAGAACTTAAACTTGACGGAAACAAATTCGGCATATTTGAAAAACCGCTTATGTTTATGATGAAATTCGTTGTGCCCGTTTTAATTATCGCTATTGAAGTGTTCGGTATTAAAGACCTTATCTTCCCAGGAAACGTATTCAGTTCAGACGGGCTTGGCGTTGCAATCGTTTCGCTTGCAATTATCGCGGTTGCGATGGGCGTTTACTTCTTGCTTTTGAAAAACACTGAAACTGGCACTAACGCAGACGAAATCGGCTAATTTAAATCTCAATAGAAATTTTAACAAAAAAAGCGTTTGGCTATTGCCAAACGCTTTCGTTATATTATTAAATTGTATTCAGCGTTTTCCGCAATTTGATTTTATCACTTACTTGCTTTCGCCTTATACTCTTGCGGATACTTGCTACTTAATAAAAGTTAAGTAGTTCATTGGTCTTCTCCTAATAAGTTATTTCTTAATTGAACAAATGTTTTTAATGTGGTACGTCATTTAAAACCTCCTGAATTTAAGGTTTTTAGATTTTAGTACATCGGTTTGTTCCTCCCTTTTGTACTTTAATTATAAAATACAATCACCCCTTAGTCAATACTTTTTTTAAAAATTTTACCTAACTTTATTTTTCAAAAACCCCTTTACAATCGCAAAAAATCGTGTTATTATGAAAGAGTGGGAAGTCTAAAAACCTATGGCTATCCGTTTAATAATAAACTAAAAGGCTATGCTTTAAAGCATAGCCTTTAATCTTTAATTTAATTATTCTTCAAAATCTTCAATAGCGTCAGCCGTGCCGATATAAACGCACTTGCCTTTTATCTTCTTGATAGTAGAAGAAGTTTCTTCAAGTTCTTCATAGTATTTTTTAGCAGCCTTTTTAGATTCAAACCAATAAGCCGTTACGTTATCTGCGTTAAAATTAGACAAACTAATTTCAATATCAGTTGCGATGATACCTTCTTCGCAATCATCGGGGAGATAATCTTTTTCAATCATTTCAACTGAATAACCTTCTTCTTTCATTTTAGAAACTGCTTTTTCAGCATTAGCAGGAATACAACCAACGAGTAAAACAGCAATCATCATAGAGAGCATACAAGCCGACAAAAGTTTAGTAAATTTTTTCATAAATATAACTCCTTTTTTCTTTTAATATAATATGAAATTTTCAACTTGTCAATACACTTTTTTAAAAAACTATCGCTATTAGCGATAGTTTTTATTTTATCTTTTAAAATCTTTTATAGCCTTTTTAGTGCCGGCATAAACGCATAAACCCTTTATGCCCTTTTCATCATACATACTGTCAGTCCACGTTTCTAAATACGCTTTTGCTTCTTTTTTGCTATTAAACCAGTAAGCAGTCATCCCTTGTTTTTCAGAAACGTTATACGCCTTAAAGCCGATAACCGCGCCTTCGGTCAATAAATAGTCTTGGTCGATTAAAGTTACCGTATAACCCTTTTCTTCCATTTTAACCATAGCGTCTTCCGCTGATTTTGGAACGCAAGCGGTTAAAATAAAACTGAACGAAATAACAACTAATATCAATGATAAAACTTTTACTAACTTTTTCATAAGGTTATTGTAATTTAAAACTAATGTTTTGTCAAGAAAAAAGGCTATGCGATTGCATAGCCTTAATAAAAATATATTATTCTAAATCTTTGATTGCTTGCGCCGTGCCCCAGTAAACTATTTTGCCTTTACATTTAGCCGACACACCATCTTCAGGATCGTTAACCTCATCTATATATTCATCATACCACGCTTTAGCGTTGTCTTTAGAATCAAAATAGATAACGTAAACGCCTTCTGCAACATCATCAGTTTCATCAAATTTCATAGCAACAACTTGATATAAAGCGCCTTCACCATCAACGCCTTCTGCAACAAGGTCTACAACTTCAACGGTATAACCTGCTTTTTCAAGCTTTTTTGCTGCTTTTTCGGGGTTGTTAGGAACGCATGCGGTCATAACGAGAACTGTCATAACCATAAGTAACGATGCAGTTAAAATTTTGATAAATTTTTTCATAATGTATCTCCTTTAAAAAACGAATTTTTCTCGTTTCTTAACAAAATTATACAATCAATAAACCTTCAAGTCAATAGGTTTTAGAAAAAAAGTTCACACAGTTTTCACAGTAAACACTATTCCATTTTGATTTAGACAAAAATAATTATTTTTTAAAAAGCATATTAAAAAGATATACAAAAATAAAAAAATATGTTAAAATAATCTTAATTTGATATGGAAGTGTATCGAAGAGGTCATAACGGCCCTGACTCGAAATCAGGTATACGGCAACGTATCGTGGGTTCGAATCCCACCGCTTCCGCCAAAAACCGCTAAAATTGTGGCAAAAACCACCGTTTTGGCGGTCTTTTTATGCCGTTTTTCAAATTTTTTCTTAATTTTTGGGGAAAGTTTTGGGGAAACGTTAATAAATAATCTTCTGCGATTGCTCAATTTGATATTCTATATCAAAATGAGTATATACGCTTGCCGTAATGTTTTTTAACGTGTGGCCTTGCCAAATCGAAACGAGTTCATTGTCAACGAACTTCCTGCAGTACGTCGCAAACGTGTGCCGTAAGTCTTTTAAGTTTCCGCCGGTTAAACGGTGGAACGCTCGTTGAATATTCTGAAGTTGAAAGTTCTTGGAAAGTGCATCGTGTATCTCGTTACGGTAATTTAAAAGCGGTTTAAGTATTGGAATTTCTCGCGTCGTTTGCCGTGTTCCGCTTTTTACTTTGCCGTTTAAAACGATTGCAACGCCCTTTTCAAAATCAAACTTCAACGTTGGATATTCGCACGCTCTTATCCCGGTATAAAGGAATATTAAAAACGGTATTTCAAACTCAGTTCCTTTAATACGTGACTTAAAGTCCGCAATTTGCGCCGGCGAAAGCGCGTTTCCGTTAACTCTGATATGCTTAACTAACCGTATGAAAGACGTTGGATTCCGCGAAATAATGTTGCAACCGATTGCAAAATCTAAACATTGATTAAAAATTGACTTTACGTCTTCCTTGTTACGTGGTGACGCGTCGTTTAAAGCGCGTTGAATAGTTTCCGCGGTTATATCTTCAACGTTAACGTTAACTAAAAACGGTCTAATTGCGATTCTATACTTTTTAAACAACGTATCGTACGTTATAGGCTTAACTTGGTGGCGTTTAACGGTATCAAACCATTTATCAAAAAAGTCAAGCGCATTATTTCGTTTATAGTTAGGCGCGTTGATATTTGGGTTAATCGATTTTAAAAATTCTCTTGCCTTTTCGTTTGCCTTAGTTTTTGTTTTCGCCCAAAAAGACTTGTTGTAACCGCCTTTTCTGAAGCGAACTTCAAAACCGCCTTTGTGTTCTCTTATGGTAGTATCTTTTAAAGTGTACATTTCTTCAATCTCCTTTGATTGAGATACCACCGAAGTTTTAGCGTTTTCCCATAAACCACCACGAACAACTTTAAATGAAGATTTATATTCGTCGTGTTCGTTGAGCAGTTTTACAATATCGCGTGATAACCCTAAAACCTTTGCGTTTATATCGTTGAGTGTTTTTAAATATTCTTCAAGTTCAGCGTAAACGTTCTTCATAAGTTCGATTATACGCTAATTATAGGCTTTAAGATTATTACGTTACCTAAAAATTTTAATCGCAGGCGAATAAAATTTTTACAAAATAAATATCAAAAAGCAGTTGCTATGCGCGACTGCTCTTTTTAGTTTCCGCCTTATCGTCAAACGAGTTTACGAGATTATCAAATATCTCTCTTTCACGTTCAGATAAACCACGATAAATTGATATTATTCGTTTTTCTGAAGAAGTGTAATCTTCCCCGGTTGTTTGAATAAACCCGAAGTCGTCTTCGTTTCCGACAAGATAGTCAATAGAGCAATTAAAGATACCGCTTAATTTTATAAGTGTTTCAATAGTAGGTTGAGAGCGCCCTTTCTCGTATTCGCAAATAATATTTGGCGATAAATTTATTTTTAGCGCTAACTCTTTTTGAGAAAAATTACTAATCAACCTTAGATTCTTTAGTCGTTCATTAAACATAAAAACACCCCTTTTTTAGAGAGCAAGGGCTTTAACGAAACCGATTGCTTCACGTTGCAAGTCGGCGGATAACAACTTAAAATATGAAAGCATTTCACTTTCATTACTCGTTAGCGCTAAGTTAGAGTTCCCGGCAATAACGCCGAAGTCGTCTTCACGACCGAGTAAATAGTCTACCGAGCAATTAAATATATCTGCAAGACTATTTAGCATTTTTAAGTCAGGTTCATTTTGACCGTTTATCCAACGGCTAACGGTTTGTTGAGTTGTATTTAGTTTATTTGCTATTGACTGTTGGGTAAAACCTTGTTCAGACAATAAACTTCTAAAAATGGACGAAAATTTCATATAATACCCCCTTTTACAAAAAATTTTACACGCTTTAAGATTATTACGTTACCTAAAAATTTTAATCGCAGGCGAATAAATTTTTACAAAATAAATATCAAAAAGCAGTTGCTATGCGCGACTGCTCTTTTTAGTTTCCGCCTTATCGTCAAACGAGTTTACAAGATTATCAAATATCTCTCTTTCACGTTCAGATAAACCGCGATAAATTGATATAATGCGCTTTTCAGCGGAAGTATAATCTTCCCCGGTTGTTTGAATAAACCCAAAATCATCTTCACGACCGAGTAAATAATCTATCGAACAGTTAAAGAAATTTGCTAATTTTATAATAAAACTACTGGTTGGTTCGTTTGCTCCACTCTCCCAACGCCCTATATTACGTTGACTTGTTTCGACACCTTTCGCAACTTCTAATTGTGAAAGGTTTTTTTCTTCTCTCAACTCTTTAATTCGATTCATGGTAACCACCCTATAATGATTTTAAGCCCATATAAATATCAAAAGGCAGTTGCTATGCGCGACTGCTCTTTTTAATTTCCGCTTTATCGTCAAACGAGTTTACGAGATTATCAAATATCTCTCTTTCACGTTCAGATAAACCACGATAAATTGATATTATTCGTTTTTCTGAAGAAGTGTAATCTTCCCCGGTTATTTGAATAAACCCGAAATCGTCTTCGCGACCGAGTAAATAGTCTATCGAACAGTTAAAGAAATTTGCAAATTTAATTAAGGTTTCAAAATTCATTTCAACAATTTCACACTCGTATTTGCTAACCATTCTTTGCGTAAGCCCAATTTGCTTTGCAACTTCTGTTTGAGTTAATTTTCGTTCTTCTCTTAAAGATTTCAATATCGCACCGTACATTTTAGTCTCCTTTTTATTATTTTTAGCAAATTTTACTAAATTTTTGCGTAAATATATTGACAATCGCAAATATTGCGTATATAATTGTGTCAAATTCGCAAATATTGCGTAATAAAAGGGGAAAAATTATGGGAAAAGACTTTAACAAGCAAATTGAAGAAATGAAGATTGTTAAAGGAGTGAAACTATGAAAGTAGATATATTTAATACAAATAAAAAGTACAGTATTATTTATGCTGATCCACCATGGCAGTATAAAGTGTGGTCAAAGGATACAGGGTTAAAAAGAAGTGCGGAATCTCACTATAACACCATGCAAAAAGAAGAAATACAAGGACTACCAATTCGTGAATTAACAGATAAAAATGCAGTGCTTTTTCTATGGGTAACATATCCATGTTTGCAAGAAGGAATAGAACTTATAACAAAATGGGGATTTACATATAAGACTTGCGCATTTTCTTGGGTGAAATTAAACAAAAAAAGCAATACACCTTTTACTGGTATGGGATATTACACAAGGGCTAATAATGAAATATGCTTATTAGCAACAAAAGGTAAGGTGTTGCCGAGAAAATCAAAAACAGTTAAACAGATTGTTATGACAAAAATTGAAGAACACAGCAAGAAACCGTCAATAGTTAGAGACAGAATAACAAATTTATTCGGTGATTTACCTCGTTTAGAACTTTTTGCAAGACAACACGCTGACGGTTGGGATTGTTGGGGAAATGAGGTGTAACTTATGCATAAAGTAATTCTTCAAGATAAAACTAATCCTGATAAATAAACAAACAAGGGGAAAGATAAATGAAACGAAACCGTTCGATAAGGGTTCTTATTAAAGAGCCGGGAAAAGAGTTTAGAACTGAATATATCGACTTGACGTTTGAAAAGTACGTTGAACTTTTCGGCGTTGAGCCCAAAGATACATACCAAATGCAAGTTTTGCCTTGCTATAACGCGCTCGTTGTGTTCACTTACGAAAGCGAAAAAGAAAACTGCAGGGTTTTCGATACCGTGTTTAACGGAACGATTATGTTTGTTGGTCAAAAAATGCGTGGAGAGTTTTGCGATATTTCTTCAAAAGATATTGAGATAATTAAACGATTCACGCGAACTCCGTCCGATTACAACCCTAAAAAAAAACGCGCGTGGTGTAAATGGCTATGGCAGATTTAAAGGTTAGCGCAGATAAGCGCGTTTCGCTTGGAAAGTTAAAAATACCGCAAAGCCCTTGCGTTCAAAAGTTTGAGCATAACGACGGTTCGTTTAGTTGCCGTGTTTGGGATAAAGTTATATCTGAATTAAAACTTGAACTTAAAAATGCTAATTTAAACGCGTGGCAAAACAATTATAGCATTTACGGAACGAAGTGCATCGTGCCGAGCATAAACGAACGAGAACTACTGTTTAACGTTGTTATTATCAAAAATTCAGCGCACGTTTTCACGGTTATTATATCGTCAAAAGACGGTACGACGTACGCAAAATGCAAAAATTACGACGAAGTTAATGCGGTGCTTGCGCCGATAATTAAAAAAATAAAATAGTCCGAAAACGTCTTCCTGGTATCGAACCTGGAGAGATAAAACGGACGGAAACTGTCCGTTTTTACTAAAATTCGGCGCTAACGTTAGAAGATAAAAGACTTAAAAAGGGGAAAAGAAATGTTAAGTTTTGTAATAGGCGCGCTCGTTGGCGCAACTATCTCAATCACCGTTCTTGCTATAATTCGCATTAACAAAAACTAAAGATTAAACGTTATAGAATCGTTTCGTTTAAAACGGTTCTTCCATAAGGGTTTGTTTCAGCCCTATTTTTCCCCGGGCTTATGCCCCGCGCTGGCAACAGTCCAGCGCGTAAAAGGGGATAAAAAGAAAGGATATATTATGAAAAGAGATAAAATGACTACCGTCCGCATCAACTCTGAGTTGTTTGAAAAATTCAAACAAACGGTTAGCGCGAATAACGAAGATATTACCCTTGCTGATTTAATTGAAATCGCAATGAAAAATTATATTAAAAGCAAAGTTTAACTGTTTCATTTTTTTCTCATTTACGTGTTTGCCGGGGGTAAATCCCCCGGTTATAACGTAACGAGAAAATTACAAAAAGGAGATTTTTATGGAAAGCAAATGCGTTTATTGTGGCTGTGACGTGCCCGAAGGCGTTTATATATGCCCTAATTGTGAATATAAACTGCTTAACGGAACGGTTAAAGGCTCTTTAATTTAAAATAAAACGTTGCTCCCAGCGATAAGGGAAAAGGTTATTTTATGGCGACAATGGCTTTAAAATCTAACGTAAGAACTACAACTAAGACGAAAACACCGTCTAAACCTAAGCAAAAAGGCAAGGTAAAAACCGCCGTTAAGAAAGGTGCAAGCGCGGTTAAAAACACCGTTAAGAAAGGTGCAAGCGCAGTTAAATCTACTGCAAAAAAGGCAACCACAAAAGCAAAAAACTACACTATAACCCTAAAAGAAGCCTACAATGCCGGTTACAAAAGTGGCGTTCAAGACGCTCAAAACATTAAAAAGAGTTCTGCAGGCGCACGAATTTCCGCTAAAACGGGCTATGGTAACGCTTTAAAAAATCAAAATAAAGTTGAAAAATTAACAAATAAAGCATCTAAATCTACTAAAAAATAGGAGAAATAATTATGAAGAAAATTTTTGTAGGCGTTGTTGCAATTGCAATAGTAGCCTTTAGTTCTTGGTTTGCCACGTCTTATCATTTAGGTGGTATTGCTAAGAGTTGGACGGAATCTAAAGATGTTCAAATTGAACAAGAAATTCCGGGCGATGAAGAATTGCCCGGTGATGTTGAAGAACCCGGTGACGTAGAACAACCCGGTGATGTTGAAGAACCTGGTGACGTTGAAGAACCTGGTGACGTTGAAGAAGTTAACACTGCTGAAGTTAAATTATTTAATAACAATTCAGTTATTGGAGAGTTAAATACAACTACTGTAATTTCATTTTTAAATGAAGACGGCTCTATTTATAACGGCTCTATTGAAATTAATATTTCAGACTCAACCGCTCTTATGAGTATTTACGACGTATCTACCGGTGATCCTGTAGCAACTGAGATCTCTATTAATTCAATGCCTGATTTTTCTTTTGACGTTATTGTGAAAGATTCAACTATTGAAGTTAAATTATGCGCTGAAAAGGAATTGATTACAGATTCATATAGGTACGTTATTTTAGATAATACGTTAACATTTGAAATCTTTGTTAATGATAATACGTCTATATTATATGAGTGTGAATTATGAAAAAATTGTTAGTATTATTGCTTAGCCTAACATTATGTTTAGGCTTAACGTCGTCTTTAGGTTGTTCAAAAACTCCTGAAACTTTACAAGAAGATAATTTTGTTGTTGGGTCTATAACTGAAAACGGTTTAGGCTTAAAAATGTTAACGTCTGAAACGGTTGTAACTGAAACCGACAAATATTTAGAAAAGACGTTGCAAGTAACCGTTAATGGGTCTATTGCAAATGCAAAGCCTATTGATTTAGAGTGGTACGTTACTTGGTACAATAGCGCTGCAACTGAAGATATAGACGATTATTTAAAGATTGAAACTTCTGAAGAAAACACAGTTTGCGCAGTTAGGCTTTATCAACCGCTTAATGACGTTGCAGTTATTGTCGTTCAATGCAAAAACAACGGAATTAGCGCAAGTTGTTTAGTTGAATATTGCCCTAAGGCTCATTCAACTGATTTTGTAATTAACGGGGATTATGCCGTAAGTAAATATGATACTTTAGATGGTCTTCCTGCTTTAGAACTTATTCCTGGTCAAGTATTTGAATGTTATGTTGGTTCTTATGATTTCTTTGGAAATGAAATAGGCGTTTCAAAAACATTAAACGTTGACGATGATTTTTCATGCGGTTCAATAAATATGACTTCTATGGGGTTGCCGGGTACTGAAACTGAACATAGTTTATCTGAGTTTGTTAATCCTACTAATATTTACGTTACACCTTATGTATTATGGAGTTTCAATGAAGAAACGTGCATTTTGAGAATTGAAGCGGTTACTGCATTAGAAGATCTTAAAATAGAAACTGTTAGTCCTACTATGTATGACGGTTTTTATTCGGTTGAAAGCACGTTGATTCCTTATTTTGAAATTCATTTAAATGATTATGAAATTGTTGGTAATGAACCTTTACAATTATCAGTAAAAGTTCGTGTTGTTAGATCAGTTCATTTAAGTCTTAATAATTCAAATATTACGTTTGAATAAAGCGTAGGTGCGTTATGAAAAAGTTTATTTTAATACTTTTATTGCTAGTTATAACAGTTGTTTTAGTTATAGTTGTTATTAAAGGTATTAACGGTAATAGCGTTCAAGCGCCTATAATTCCTGCACCGAACACCGATTTAATGTTGGTATTAAGTGAAAAATATATACTGTTTGAATAAAAAAAGCGGATAAATGTCCGCTTTTTATTAAAGGTAAAAGTATGAAAAAGTTAATTTTAAGTGTAATTTTAGCGTTCTCATTATGTTTAAGTGGCTTAGGTAGTATACCGGTAAAGGCTGAAACTATTAAACTGGGAGAAGATATTCAAAAGGAACTTGAAGACGTTGATTTAACACCGTTTGAACTTGCCGGCAAAACTGACGTTATAACTGTTTCAGAAGTCGGTTTTGGAACGGAAGATTATAAGGTTATTATTTACATTTATAACGCTGGAAAGATTAAGTTTAGTAAAGGCAGTCCGTCTAACGTAGTTAACCTTGCGGTAAGATTTGACGATGATTTAAACGCTGAAGTTTATTCGAATTTCAAACTTGAATACATTTCTTCAACTGAAGATGAGAGTATTTATAAGTTCGCCGTAAACGACGAATACAGCACGTTAAAACTCCTTTCCGAAGAATTGAACGAAAAACATAATAAGCGCCGTTACAACGTTGCAGGTGTTCAGTTAATCGAATTAGGTGCAAGAACTGCGGTTGATTATAAGGTTGCAAAATCTTATGATTTTAAGGGAAAAGATTCAACTCTTACTATAAACGAATTTGAAACAATCGAATTAGAAGTTTATCCGCTCTGGTATCGTACGGAATCTGGCGCAGCTGTAGGTCACCAAAATCAATTAAACGGCGTTTATTTTTCAGTCCCTGACACTTATTCTAATGACGGTTATAAATTAACCAAAATTAAGGCTGAGTGGTATGAATATAAAACGGAAGCAGTTGTTGTATTAGACAGCGATAGTTTACTTAATAAAGTAACTCCTTATATTGGACGAAAAATAGACGGTTATGATGCTTCATTGCCTACTTTGAGCGTTATGGAAGCTCATATGTATGATAAAGATCTTTTATATTGGTCTTACAATGCGGATTTGGGCGATTTTTTCAATTCAATTTATACCAGTGATAATTTAGTTTACGCGTTTACTAAAGACGAAAATGGAAAAGTTTCTTCAGAGCGATTGACTGATTATATTTATAGTTATAATTCAAGTGCTTATAAAGGTTATTTGCCTATTAAAAACGGACAAGTTTCGGCTGATTTGTTTTTAGATAACGTAGACGAAGGTCGAACTCGTGGTTATAACTGTGTTGAAATTTCTGCTGACGATAGTTATGATTTGTTAAGTTATGATGATACTCATAATTGGTTTGAAACTGTTTGGGATTATGGTCTTTGGGATACGTTGTTGGGTAGAGTTCCCACCGATAGCAGTAAAATAGGTGTTAAAGCGATTGAACTCATAAGCGACGAGCAAGTGAAAAACAAAGGTTCTATATCTTCTGAACTTCTTATGGATTACGAATTGGTTGACGATTTTAAAACTTTTTATGACAATTCAAAGAAAGCAGAAAAAGATACATATATATTTAGATTTGCTTCAACTGATTATGCTAGTGGCGATCTTTTAGGTTCTTCGGGTGGCACTTCTTTAACTGGATACGCGGCGTGGGAAACGGTATTTTTAGATTTTGATATTATTCAACTTGAATTTGATAATGGAAATCATAATCTTGTTATTCCTGTTGTGGCTAGTCCTGTTGATATTATTCCAACAATTACTCCCCCACCCGTTTATGGTAATAATTGGTTTTGGTATCTTGTTGCAACAATGCTTTTTTGTGTTGGTGGAATAGTAGTTTATAAACTCATAAAGGAGAATAAATAATGTTAGTTTCGTTTTTTATATTTATAATTTCGGTTTGTTTTATGTTTATCGCTAAACGTTTAGCGATAAAGTGGGTTTTTTTGACTCTTATGGCTGAAATAAGTATATACTTATTAGTTGCTTGTGCGGTGTTATTCGTTACAATGGGTGTTGTAACGATAGTTAAAGCTATTAAGAAATGATTACTGTTGTATACGGCGCGCCGGGCGCAGGCAAAGGCGCGCTGATGACTCACTTTATAAAGGATATTTATAAATCTGAAGGGCGAAAAATTCTTAATAATTGCATAGGAAAAATTCAAGAATACAACGTGGAGTTTGACAAAGTGCTAAACGCACCGGAAAGAGTGCCTATTTTTAGTGATTACAAGGTTAAATTCCGCGTTGGTTACGAAAAATTCTATGAAACGTATTTTTTAAACGGTTATTATTTCGGTTTAGAGAACGAAAACGTGCCAGTAATTCACGTTCCGCCGTTCTCAAAGGTGTTTTTAACCGAAGTTCAACGTTATTATGACTCGCGAAAGAGTTCAACGCTAAAAGATTTTGTTAGCAGGCTCTACGAAATGCACCGTCACAATAACATTGATATTTTTCTTGACTTGCAACGTCTAAGCCTTTTAGATCTAAATATCCGTGACCTTGCAAAACGCGTTATTTATATTGAAGAACTTACTCATGAGCTTGACGGCAATAAAATATTGTCGTCAACGTGGAAATGTAAAGAATTTGCCAGCGCTTCAGATGCCGACCGTTTCTTTAATGACGGCGCTGAAACGTACACTAACGTTGAATACAAGCATTTGGGCAACATATTTAACGCTTACGACAGTTTTTCGAATAAAGATAAGTTTATCCCTAAAGGAAAATACACCTATCTTGAACACGATAGAGTGATTGAAGAAAACAAAGAATATTTTAACTTTGCTATGCCTGAGTTTTACCGCAAGGATAAGCCTAAAGACAAAAAGGAGAAAGCATCTTGAAAGAAATTTACGATTTAAACGAACAATTTTTCGAACTTTATGCTCGAATTAATGAATACTCTTCAGATATGACAAAACGTCAAACAGATGCAATGACTTCTCGTTTACTTAAACAGTATGAAGTTGAGTTTAAAAAACTTGAAACTCAAAAGCTTATACGTGATAAGCGTGAAATTTATGAAATTAAGACTCAAAAAGGTTATTATCTTCCAAAACGAAAGTTATTTTTGTTTAAAAATAAACTTGCAAAACTTATATCTCAAGATATAAAAAACACCGCTAAAGAATATTACGAAAAGTATTTCAATAAAAAAATTGAGTTGCTATCGCAAGACGGAGAAGAAGTCGAAGACGAAAACGTTATGCAAACTCAAACTGAAGAACAAGAGAACGAGCCGGGCGAAAAAGAAGAAATACCTTTATCAGAAACATAAAACTGTTTTGATAAACTTATACCGGCGCAGAAATTCGAGAAGTATGCCGAATTTCGCGCCGGTGTTGTTATAGTTACAAATAAAGCTTAATCCTTTTTTCTCGAAAATGGCTTGCCATTTTCGAAAAATTGTATATACAAATACGGAGAATTTTATGTCAATTTTTAATATTTTCAAACGAAAAAAAACCGCCAAACGTGGCGATTTTTATAAAACTACCGATAGTTTTCTCCGTGGTAAAGAAAACGTCGGAAAAAAAAGAACTGTAGTCGTTTACGATAAGCGTAAAGACGATGGCGCTCTTGCTGTAAGTAAAATATATTCTAAAGAAGACAAAAACCCTAAAAATTTAATCGATGATTTAACTCTCACACCAAAAAAGCATAAATCTTTAAAGGAAGAGTCTGCAATAGGAACGAGAGTTCTTTGGGGGGCTAAAAGCGGTAAAGATTTTAAACCTATTTATTCAAGCGATATGCAAAAAGTTAATGACAAACTCACACGTTCTGAAAAGAAGAAGTACATAAAAAATGCCGGGGGAAAGGAAGAAAAGCACAAACAAACTTTACGTACTACCGCCGGCAAATGGAAAAAACATTTTAAAGAATAAAAAAACCGCACCCCCTTTCGGCTGATGCGGGTTGGAACGTGCTCGAGTCAACGTTCCCGCCTAACTAGCAATATTATTATATGCTATTTTAATAATTTTGTCAACTATTTATGCAAATTTAATTTAAATGGCTGTTTTAGTCCGAAAATGTCTTCCTGGTATCGATTGCGCCGAGCAAAAACGGACGGAAACTGTCCGTTTTGATATTCAGAACGGCGCTAACGTCAAATAAAAACGGACTTATATCTTCGTACCGTCGGGAAACTCGAAGCCAAAAACGTATTTACCGCCGAGAACTTCTGCTATTTTAGATAATTCTTCAGGCGAAAACTTACAAACCTTTAACCTTGAATTAAACGTGGCTGGCGTAACTTCCAAAGCACGTGCTAACGTTGCTTGAGATATTCCAGCGTATGTGCAAGCCATTTCTATTTTTTTTCGTAAATCCATAACACAACATCCTTATAAAAACTAAATCTCCGTACCGTCAGGAAACTTAAAACCGTAAACATATTCTCCGCCGAGAATATTAGCAATCAATGATAGTTCATCATTTGTTAAAGTTTCACGTTTAATTTTATTATTAAGGTTTGAGGCAGTTTGCCCCATTTGTCTTGCTAATTCACGTTGACTAATCCCTTTGTAAGATAAAGCCATTTTAATTTTTTGTTCAATTGTCATATAAATATTCCTCCTATATTTAATATACATTAAAAAGTGTATTATGTCAACTTAAAAATATATACTATACACGAAATAGTAAAAAATTTTTATTAAAAAATCAATTAAACAGTTGACAATGTACATTAAACGGTGTATATTGTATTTGTAATCAAGTTGCAACGGTATTACAAAAATACAATTTTAGGAGTAGGAAAATGACAAAGTACGAGAAAGATTTTGAAGAAGTTGTCGCATTACTTAATACGTTAATTAGCGATTTAGTACACGTTGTCAGAGTTGTAAGTATCAAATTAGATGATTATGAGAATTATAAAAAAAATTTCAAGGTAATTAAATGAAAAAATCAAATTCTAAACAATCTAATATTTTGCAAATTTTATTCAAAGGGCTGTTTTAGTCCGAAAACGTCTTCCTGGTATCGAAGCTGCAGAGATAAAACGGACGGAAACTGTCCGTTTTTCCTTAAGGACGGCAAAATTACTAAAGGAAAATTAAAGGGAAAAATAAAAATGAAATACTTAAAATCTGAACTTAATGAAACGAGAAACTTTAAAAACCTATTAGTTGAATACGTTCCGTATCCGCTTGGGTTTTCTCTCAAACATAATTTATCGCATACTCAAACGTTGTTGTATGCGATAATTTCGCATTATTCGAAATTTGAATACGGAGCGTTCACCGGTTCTATAAGGACTTTGCAAGTAATGCTCAACGCTTCACGTTCTGCAGTTGAAACAAATCTTAAGGTTCTTATTGATCGTAAATTCATAGATAAAAAAGACGTTAACGGTCGCGCTTATTACAAAGACAACGTAAGCGAAAAACCGTCTAAACGCGCCTTATACGTCGCTTATCCGTTAAGTTTTGCTGTTAAATTTAATTTATCTCATACACAGACGTTATTGTATGCGATTATTGCGCATTATAGCCGTTCAAAATATAAGGCATACACTGGCTCGCTAAATACTCTGCAAGACTATCTTAACTGCTCGCGCGGAAACGTAAATAATAACCTTATAACGCTTATTAAACGGGGGTTTATACTCAAGTATAAAGACGAGTCGGCAAACGTTACTTTCGTTGATGGCCTGAGCCATAAACCCGGCAAAACCGAGAAAGAACTTGAGATTAACGCGCTTTGGGTTTCCGAACACAGTCTCACGCGTGAGAAAACGGGGCGTTCAGCGCGTAAAAAGGGTTTAACGGTACTTAGTTCAACAACACCCCAAAACGAGCGTTTAGGGGCGCATTTTGCAAACGAGCGACCACACGACCCGAAACAAAGAGAAAAACTTATTGAACATTTTAATAATTATAAGGTTGACGACGAATAATAAGTCCGTTACAGCCCGACGTTGCCGGGAATCGAAGACGAAAAACGGACGGAAACTGTCCGTTTTTGCTTAAGTTCGGCGCTAACGTCAAAAATTATTGTACTAAAAAAGGCGAAATTTACAATTCGCCTTTTTAAATTGCGGAAAATTTTCGATAACTGCTTATATTTTTGAAAATTTACTGTACAAATAAAAACATTATTTGTTAAAAAAACGGTATTACGCGTAGTTCGTTGATTTTGTACAGTAAATACAAAAGGTTAATAAGATTTTAAGATATTATTATCACGCGCGAGCGCGTGTGAAAAGGGCGCGAATAAACTTTAAATGAAAATAACCGTACGGCTCGCGTTACGGTTTCCTTTTTGAATTATAATTGGGCGCGACGTGCTTAACGTCGTATACGTACGTATAGCACGCGAAACGGTTCATATTTTAACTCAGATAAAGGGAATTTATACAATAAACTTGCAGTTTTTAAAACAAAATTGGGGAATAAATAAGGGGAAAAACGCTAAAAAAACGGCTTAATCTCGAATATTTTAAATTTACTATTGGGTTCGAATCCCACCGCTTCCGCCAAGCAAAAGTCTATACCATTTAGGTATGGGCTTTTTGCTTGCACGGTGGGTTCGAACGGTTCGGCGCTTGCGTCAGCCGAGGGCTCACACTTGTGGGAAACGGCTGTATCCCACCGCTTCCGCCAAAAAAAAAGAGATAGGCGAAATCCTATCTCTTTCTTGTTATAGAAAACCGCTCGAAAATCGAGCGGTTTTAAAATTTTATATCTTCAATCAATTCTTCAAAAGTTATATCAAAAACTTTGAGCATCTTTATAATGTTGTATAGCGACGGCTCTACTTTGTTGCACTCCCACTCGCTTACCCTTTGCTGAGTGGTTTGCATTTTCCCAGCAAATTCACTTTGGCTTAAATTCTTTTGCCGTCTTAATAATTTTAAATTATCTCCAAACGTTTTCATAATTTAATGTTACACTAAATTAAGTGTTTTTATTTGACTTACACTAAAATTAGTGTTATAATCAACATGCGGAGCGCCAACCGTTTTTTCTCTTGTAACGTTACTTTTTAATCTTTTTTTGCAATTTTGCATTTTCGCGAACTTTGGCGCGGGTTGGTATTAAACCAGCCCTTTTTTATTTTAAATTTTCTATTGACTTTAATATAATTAAAGTTTAAACTAAACGTATGGAAAAAATTGAGTTGTTTAATGAGATTGATAAACTTTTACCAAAGTACGTTGAAGTCTTAAAAGAAATCACGGAAATTGAAAGCCCCACAAATTGTAAAGAAGGGGTTGACAAGGTTTTAGACTGCATTTTTGATAAAGCAAAAGACCTTTCACTTGAAACGGAAAGATGCAAGCAAGAAATATCGGGCGACGTTGGCTCGGTTATTCTTAACCCTACCGCCAAGTTAGAGCCCGTTGTTTTTTCGGCGCACATGGATACCGTGCACCCTATCGGCACGATTAACGTTAACCCCGTTAGAATTGTTGGAGATTTGATTTACGGCCCCGGCGTTTACGATTGCAAAGGCGGAATAGTTTCTTCCCTACTTGCAATAGAAGCGCTTAAAAACGTTGGATACACTAAAAGACCTATAAAACTCGTTTTGCAAAGCGATGAAGAAAACAGTAGCGTTTTCTCAAACAAGAAAACGGTTGAATATATGGCAAAGGCTTCAAAAGGCGCAATCGCTTTTTTAAATGCGGAAGGATACGTTAAAGGTCACGTTACGACCGAGAGAAAAGGAATTATTCGTTACGAGTTTAAAGTTAGCGGTGTTGCGGCGCACTCGGCTTACGCTTATAACGGGGCAAACGCCATTGAAGAAGCATCGTATAAAATTTGTAAACTTCAAAAGTTTAAAGATAAAGAAGGCATTACTTGCAACGTTGGAGTTATCAACGGTGGAACTGTTGCAAACACCGTGCCCGACACTTGCGTTTTCGTTGCGGATATTCGCTTTAAAACTCAAGCGGAACTTGAAAAGGTTAAGCGTGAAGTTCAAAAGATTAACGATGAAATTACCGTAGAAAACACTTCTTCCACGATAAAAATAGTAAGTTTTAGACCTTCAATGGAAAAACTTGATAGAAACTATCAACTTTTTGATAAAGCAAACGCTATTTTTGAAAAGAACGGGCTTGAAAGACTAAAACCGAGATGCGCCTTAGGCGGATCTGACGCGGCAGATATGTCAACTTACGGCATCCCCACTTTAGATAGCCTTGGCATTATGGGCGAAGGCATGCACGCCGTTGACGAGCGCGCCTACGTTAGTTCGCTTGTAACTTCTGCTAAAATGCTTGCTATTATCGCTATGAAAATATAACGATACAAAATTATAAAAGCCAACCGTTTCGGTTGGCTTTTTTTATAGCTTGATTAAGTATTTTTGCGGTGTTGCTACCCCTTTAATTTCTTCAACCAACACACCGCCCGCGCCCGTGATAACTTTTCTTGAGCCGACGTTTTCCTTATAGCAACAAAGGTAAACGTCACGGCTGACGGGGTTTAGTTTTTTATATTCTTCTATCGCGAGAGAAAGCGCGATTTTTGCGTAACCTTTGCCACGCTCTAAGGGAGAAATAGCGTAACCGATATTTCCTTCGTAATCTTCAAAAAGCGTTTTGTTAAGGCGTGGGCGCACAACAACCGCGCCAACGATTTTATTATCTTCTTTGCGGACTAAAACGAACTGATAAGACGGATAATCGGCTTGTTCGTACGAAATAAAAGGAATATCTTCATACTCTTTAAGTTTTGATAAAAATGCTTTAAAGTCGTAACCGTCTTCAATTCTAACGCCCTTGATTGCACCGCTATGAGCAATTTGTTCACTTACAAAATTGCAAAACTCGTTTTCATCGTCTAAGGTCAATTTTCTCAAAAATAATTCGTTCATGCCTTTTCCCCTTTTCTATACTCAATCGGCGTTACCCCGTAAACTTTTTTAAAATACTGAACGAAGTAAGACGGGTTTGAAAAATTGCACCGCTCGGAAATTTGCGCCACCGTCATACTCGAAATTTTAAGCCAGTTTTTGCTTTCTTGCAAACGCTTTTTGATAACGTAATCATAAACGCCTATTCCAACGCTTTTTTTGAAAGCGTGCATAAGCGTAGTTTTATTTATAAAGAACTTTTCAGATAAAGATTTTACTGAAATATCTTCCAAAAAATGCCCGTCTAAATACTTTTTAACGGAGTTTATAAGTTCGTTACTGCCCCGCTTTACGTTGGGAACGGGAATTGCGCTTGATAGAAACAAAACTTCGTTTATTATAAGCGAGAACAAAAGATTTGCGTTATCAACAAACATTTTCCCCTTACTTTCGTAATCTTTAACGATTTGCTCGGCGTAAAAACCAACTCTTTCGCCACCGGCGTATGCTTTAAACTCGTCTTGCGCGCCAAGAAGGTAATTTTCTATTCCGATAATATAAACGCCAAAGTCGGATGATAAACTTTCTTCGTTGTGAACGGTATCGGGGTTAACGATAAACAAATCGCCTTTTTTAACTTCAAACCGCTCCCCGTCTGCATTGAAAACACCCTTTCCACTAACAACAACCATAATCTCGGTAATGTTGTGCGAAACGAAATCTTGGCGTGCGGTTTTAGCAAGCTCTAAATACGCAACGTATGAAAGCATAACGCCCAAGTTGTTTTGAATATTAAATTCTCTAAACTCGGTTAGATTAAACATAGTTTAATTTTACAACTATATATTAAAACTGTCAAGAAAATAGCATTATTTTGATATAAAAAGGCATTTTTATTACTTTAATAGCGTGAGTTATAATTATATAATATAATTAAGAAAGAAAATTTCTTTAAATTTTTCTTATAAAGGAGAATATATTATGGCAAAATCAAGATACGTTGGCGGTTATCCCGTTATCGGTATTAGACCTTGTATTGACGGTCGTCGTGGACCGATGATGCTTCGTGAATCTCTCGAACCTACCGTTTGGGCGATGGCAAACGCTGCTAAAAAATTGTTTGAAGACAATCTTTTTTATTCAAACGGCGAACCCGTTAAAGTTGTTTTAGCGGATACTTGTATCGGCCGTGTTGCAGAAGCGGCTGCTTGCGCTGAAAAATTTAAAAAGGAAGGCGTTGATATTACTTTATCAGTAACTTCTTGCTGGTGCTACGGTTCAGAAACTATGGATATGGACCCCAACACTATCAAAGCAGTTTGGGGCTTTAACGGTACTGAAAGACCGGGCGCAGTTTACCTTGCTGCCGTTCTTGCAGGTCACGCTCAAAAAGGCTTACCTGCTTTTGGTATTTACGGCCACGAAGTTCAAGACTTAGATCAAGTTAGCGAAATCCCTGAAGACGTTAAGGAAAAACTCCTTCGCTTTGGTCGCGCGGCGGTTGCAGTTGCTACTATGCGCGGTAAATCTTACCTTCAAATCGGTTCTCAATGTATGGGTATTGCAGGCTCGATTATCGACCAAGATATGATGGAAAGTTATTTCGGCATGCGCGTTGAATCGGTTGACGAAGTTGAAATCCTTCGCCGTATGGAAGAAGGCATTTACAATGAAGAAGAATACCAAAAAGCGCTTGCTTGGACTAAAGAACACTGCAAAGAAGGTTGGGACGATAACCCTGACACCGTTCCTTTCTTAGGCAAAGAACACAAGATTAAGTTTACCCGTGAAGAAAAGGATAAACAATGGGAATTCACGGTTAAAATGTACTGCATTATCAAAGATTTAATGGCAGGCAACCAAAACCTTCCCGATGCGTTCATTGAAGAAAGAGCCGGCCACAACGCTATTGCAGGTGGTTTCCAAGGTCAACGCCAATGGACTGACCACTGGCCCAACTGTGACTACCCTGAAGCCCTTTTAAGTTCAACCTTTGACTATGAAGGCGCAAGAGAACCGTTCACCTTAGCAACCGAGAACGACGTTTTAAACGGTATGGGCATGCTTATGATGCGTCTTTTAACTCACCGCGCTCAAATCTTTGCCGACGTTAGAACTTACTGGTCTGGCGACGCTACTGAAAGAGTTACCGGCTATAAACTCGAAGGTAAAGCAAAAGAATCTGACGGTATTATTCACCTTTTAAATTCGGGCGCTGCTTGTCTTGACGCGAGCGGTGTTTGCACCGATGAAAACGGCAACGCCGTTATGAAAAAATGGTGGGAAGTAACCGATGAAGATATCAAGAAAATGACTGACGCTACCGTTTGGTGCGAAGCAGGTTTTGATAACTTCCGTGGCGGTGGTTTCTCAAGCCATTTCGACACCTACGCTGAAATGCCCGTTACTATGATTAGACTTAACCTTGTTAAAGGTTTAGGCCCCGTTCTTCAAATTGCTGAAGGTTGGACGGTAAATCTTCCTAAAGATGTTAACGATAAGCTTATGAAGAGAACTAACCCCACTTGGCCTTGCACTTGGTTTGCTCCTCGTTGTGACGGCAAGGAAGGTAGCCCGTTCAGAACTGCTTACGAAGTAATGCAAAACTGGGGCGCTAACCACGGCGCAATTTCTTACGGACATATCGGCGCGGACCTTATTACTATGTGTTCAATGCTCCGTATCCCCGTATGCATGCACAACGTTCCCGAAAAAGACATTTATCGCCCTGCTTGCTGGAACGCGTTCGGCATGGACAGAGAAGGTCAAGATTACAGAGCTTGTAAGACTTACGGACCTGTTTACAAGAAATAATAATTTAACTGCCGAGAAACTCTCGGCAGTTTTTTATTGTCAAAAATTTAAACGTGTGTTAAAATGAAAATATGTATAACTTTTTTGTTGATGAAAACGCTAAAACTTTAGACGGTTACTTGATAACGGGTAAAGACTATAACCATATTAAAAACGTTCTCCGCATGAAAACGGGCGAAGATTTGCTCGTTACTTTCGGCGGGAAAAGCGACCTTTGCTGTGTTTGTGATTTTACCCAAAGCGAAGTTGTGGTTAAAATTATAAAACCCGATTATCAAAGCACGGAACTCCCCGTAGAAATTACCCTTTTTCAAGGAATTGCAAAGGGCGAGAAAATGGAACTTATTATTCAAAAAGCCGTTGAACTTGGCGTTAGTGAAATTGTTCCAACGGAGATGAAACGTTGTATTGCCAAGATTGAAAAGAACAAAGCAAAGCAAAAAACGGAAAGGTTTAACCTTATATCCGAGAGCGCGTCAAAACAATCAAAGCGAAACGTTATTCCAAAGGTTTTAGAGCCGATGAGTTACGATAGCGCTCTATCATACCTTGAAAGTTTTGATTTGGTTATTATCCCCTACGAGTGCGCGGAAGGTATGACGGCTACTACTCAAACGCTTGATGAAATTAAGCGCGGTATGAAAATAGGCGTTATTATCGGATCGGAAGGTGGGTTTGACGACGGCGAGATTGAAAAGGCAAAACAACTTAAAAACGCCAAAATTATTTCGCTTGGAAAACGCATTTTAAGAACGGAAACGGCATCGATAACCGCCCTATCGCTTATTATGCTTAAAGCCGAAACAATTTAAAAGCACTAAAAAACGACGGAACGTTCCGTCGTTTTTTTTATTTGTTTAATATACTTTTTCGCCTTGAAGGTAAACTGATTTAACTTTAAAGGTGCTATCAACTAAAAGTAAATCGGCAACCTTGCCAGCTTCTACTGAGCCGTAATCTTTATCAATACCCAAAAGTTTTGCAGGGTTTAAGCTTGCAAATCTAACGGCGTGAGATAAACCGTAGCCCGCGTAACTCATAACG
>JAFWXO010000006.1 GCA_017545865.1 Clostridia bacterium
ATGCGATACAGACATATTATGCGGTATTAGCACAATTTTCACTGTGTTATTCCCCACTCCAAGGCAGGTTCCTCACGCGTTACTCACCCGTCCGCCACTAAGATAAGGGGCAAGCCCCTTAACTTCGTTCGACTTGCATGGGTTAAGCACGCCGCCAGCGTTCGTCCTGAGCCAGAATCAAACCCTTAAGTTTAATTTCTTAAAGCTGAACCGAAGTTCAACTGCTCTAACGATTTTAATTGTTCGTTTTGCTGACTGTTTTGGGTACATAAATGTACTCAATAAATAATTGACAGAAACTTTTCATTACAAAATATCTTGTAACTCAATTCATTTCCTTCTATTCAATTTTTAATCTACTTAATGAAGAACGACAGTTCTTCGAGTGCTGTTTGCAATCGACAGCCTACTCATAATATCATACGGCAATTTGTTTGTCAACTAATTTTTCGCACTTTTTCTAATTTTTTTAAAATTATTTTTTGCGATTAAAAATCAGCGTTTTTGCCGACAGATTCGCCACTTTTTTACTAACTTTGATTAGTAACGGTTTGCTAACGACTTGGTCGATGCTCACTTATTAAACTATATTTTTAAGAAAATGTCAAACATTTTTTCAATGTTTTTTAAAAATTTTTTTTCAGTACTATATATTGTGTTTTGAAAATAAAAAAGTGAAAGTTTTATACAACCGCGTTAAAAAAACTAAACGGCGCTTATAATAACGCCGTTTTTCGCTTATATATTATATATTATATATAGATAGAAGCCTTTCCTTTTTAAAATAAGGCTTTTTCAATAACGCCACCGCCTAAACAATATTCTCCGCTATATAAAACGCAGTATTGCCCTTCGGTTATGGCGCGTTGACGTTCATAAAAATCTACCCTTGCAGTGCCATCGCCGAGCAAATGCACCGTAACTTTTTGCTCAGACTGGCGGTAACGGAATTTTGCAGTACACTCAAAACTACCTTCCTTTGGCATTTTGGGCATAAAGTTTATACCGCTCATTATAAGACCTTTACTGTAAAGTTTATCTTCTTCGCCGTGCGCAACGTATAATATATTGTTAACTAAATCTTTTTCAATAACGAACCACCTGCCGTCATCACCCTTTTGCCCGCCTATATCGAGCCCACGGCGTTGACCGATAGTGTAATACATAAGACCGTAATGCTTGCCAAGCACTCTACCGTCGTAAGTTTTAATATCCCCTTCTTTAGCGGGGATATATTCCATTAAGAACTTTCTAAAATTTCTCTCACCGATAAAGCAAATGCCGGTGCTATCTTTCTTCTCGGCGGTAGCAAGCCCGTTTTCTTCGGCAATCTTTCTAACTTCGCTCTTATCAAGATCAGATAGCGGAAACAAAACGTTTTTAAGTTGCGGTTGGGTCACTTGATTTAAAAAATACGTTTGGTCTTTGTTTTGGTCCTTTGCTTTCATAAGGTGGTGACCGCTTTCGTTATGTTCGATTTTGCAGTAATGCCCGGTTGCTATAAAATCAGCGCCGAGTTTTTCAGCGTATTCTTTGAACGGCCCAAACTTGATTTCACGATTACACAAAACGTCAGGATTAGGAGTTCTACCCTTTTCATATTCCGCTAAGAAATACTTGAAAACCCTGTCCATATACTCTTTTGAGAAGTTAACGGTGTAATAAGGGATATCCAAAACGGAACAAACCCTTCTCACGTCAGAAAAGTCGGTTTCGGCGGTGCAAACGCCATTGTCCCCTTCTTCTTCCCAGTTTTTCATAAATAGACCTATTACGTTGTAACCTTGGCGTTTAAGTAGAAGCGCGGCAACGGAACTATCCACGCCACCGCTCATACCAACGACTACCGTCTTTTTATCCATATATATATTATATAATTTTATAATCTTAAAGTCAATTTAGATAATTACCTATTTACTATTTTTTAAAAAAATGTTATCATATAATAGTATGAAGAAATTTTTTGCCAAAAAATTTACCGTGCTTTGCTTGATTATGTATCTTCTAACCACTGCGTTTATATATTCGAGCTCGTTTAAAGGTAATGAGGACAGTAAAAGGCAAAGTTTATCGATTTCAAACTTAATATCAAACGTTATCGAATTTTTCTCTAACGATAAAGTGGTTTTGAAAGATGAAGGAAAAGACAAAACGCTTTATCCTGAAACTATTGACGTTCAAATAAGTAGCGAAATGTTCGTTGGTAAAATTTGGAAAACTTCCGCCAAGTTTAAACCCGACGGGAACTACACACTTTCAACTATCGTTTACTCATCTTCTAACGAAAGCGTTTTCACCGTTGATGAAGACGGTGTTATTACGCCTATCGCACCCGGTACGGCAACCCTTACGGTAGAAGATTCGTTTTCTAAAATTTCCACGCAAAAACAAATAACCGTTACCGATGAAGTTTACGTTCCAAAAGTTACGTTTACGCCTATGGAAGAAACGCCTTATTTTTCTTCGGGTAACGGAGCAAGCGGAGTTTACTCGATTGACTACAAGTATGAAGTGGCGCAAAACAAACTCACCGCCGATTACGATGAAACGGAGTGTGACGTTACGCTTGGAAAAGACCAAATCTTTTTCTATCCCAAAAAATCGGGGGCGATTACCTTTAACATCGTTACCACTTTTGATAATTTAAACGGAAAAAATCAAACCCATAGTTATCCTTTTACCGTTAACGTTACGGAAAAGGCGATGCCATCGTTTAATAAAGACTTTGCCCTTTCTTCAACCACCGTTGATATGCGAACGAGTGAAGCGGGAGTTATTTCTACAAACTACACGGAATTTGCAAGTGGACTTGACGATACTCAAAAGAGAATTTTCTTCGTTAATAACAACAAACACTTAAAAGTTTACTTAGACGGGGACGACGTTAAGTTTGAAAGCACTAAGGTTGGAACTGCAACCGTTAAACTTTACTACCCCACGGCAAGCGGGTTAAAATCACAAACGGTTAACGTTACTATAACCCAAGGCGTTCCGAAAGAAATGAAAATCGTTGCAACCAACGATTACGCTATTTTGAACAGTAAATTCACCCTTTCGGTAGTTGGCGACGGCGAAGTTTTCAAAACCGAAGATTTTATTTGGACTACCGATAACGGAAAAGTTTATAATAACGGTTTTCTTTTCGCATCTGAGCGCGGTGAAGCAACCGTTACGGTAAAACACAAAACGGTTGAAGGGTTTACCGTTAGCGCAACCTTCCCAGTAAAACTATCTTACGCTACTTACGTTAGAAAAATAGTTGGGCATACGGGTTTATTCTTTATTCACGCCTTCTTTGGTTTCGTGGTGTTTTATAGATTGATTGAAGTTTTAAAACCTTTAATGAAAAAGAGATTAGGCTCTATACTAACTTTCGCTTCTACCATGATAACCGCAGGGTTGTCTGAATTTTTTCAATCGGGCTTATTTACAGACGGAAGAACCCCAACTTTTACCGACGTTTTAATCGACGCTTTCGGCGGCGCATTAGCAATAGCGTTTTGGTTAATACTTTTAAGGTGGAAGGAAAAACGGAATAATAAAAAACAAATTGCAAGCGCAACCGCAGAGTGATTGTTTTTAAGCTAAATGCAACATTTGGTTGCGCTAAATTACTTCGTAGCTAAATTTGCCTATCGGCAAGTGATATTTTACGCTAAGCGTAAAGTGATATTTTGCCTTGTGGCAAAGTGATATTCGGCGTTGCCGAGTGATATGCTACCTTTGGTAGCGTTGTGGATTTAATCTGTTTATTAAAACAATTTTAAGACGTTAGAAACAAGCAAGGCGGATATTATAGCCTATTCCAACATAATTTAAGCCGTTAGAAACAAGCAAGACAAGGCTCGCGAAGGCTTTGGGGTGAGATTGACCTTTTGGTCATCGAAGTCCAAAGGCTAAGCAGAAACGCAGTATTGCGCCGTTTGTAACGGCTTAAAAAAAACTAACCGTAGCGTAGCTGGATAACGCCCAAGACTCCGACTCTTGAGATCACAGGTTCAAATCCTGTCGGTTAGACCAAAAATAAAAAGAGATGCAAGCGCATCTCTTTTTTATTTTTTCTTATATTTTTTAGGGGTTATCATAGACCATAAAACGATGGCGACTTGTAAGGGAACGCCAAGGATAAATAACGGCCATAAAGTATACTTTAAAGTGTAAACGAAAACGGTTGCTAAAATACTCCAAACGAGCGCGGTTATGATAATAAAGGTAAACTTTCTCTTACCCCATATTCCGTTAAACACTAAAAGAACAATGCAAGAGATGGGAACTGCCGTTACGAATACTTGCCAAGTAACTACTTGATGAAGAGTTATTGCGTAAACGAAAAATATAACAGCAATAAGCCACACCAAAGAAACGGCAAGAAGAGTTATCCAAATCTTGTTTGAAAATTCCTTCTTTTGAGCCTTTTCGCTAATGATAACTTCGCCCGTTCGTTCGGTGGTTAGATAGTCAAGCGAAACGCCGTACATATCGGCAAGCGCTTTTAAAACTTCAACAGGGGGAGTAACGTCACCCCGCTCCCATTTTGAAACGGACTTATCAGTATAATTAAGCCTTTCCGCAACTTCTAATTGAGTTATTTTCTTTTGTTGCCTAAGCGCGAGTAAATTCTCGGCTATTATATCTTTTAGTTCCTTCATACGCCGATTATAACAGTATTTTTCAAAAAAATCAACAAAAAAACGCAAACTCTCACACTAAGAGAGTTGCTCTAACCCTATCTATTTTGCATAGAAATAAGGTTGAATATTTTTCAAGTTTTAAAATCAGTTTAGTAGAGATGATTCCATTGATTTTTGCGCTTTTTCAAGTATAAACTTAAATAAAAAAGCAAAAAGGAATTATTATGAGCAAAATTTCAAACAAAACTAACGTTATTCCTGTGTTTTACGCTTGCGATGAAAACTTCGTTAAGTACGCCGTGGTTTCTATAAAATCACTAATAGAAAACGCTTGCGAAGAAAATTTTTACAAAATTTATATACTCAATTCGGGCATTTCCGAAAACGCCAAAAATATCGTTAAAGAGTTGGAAAGGGACTATGCAACAATAACTTTCGTTAACGTTTGTTCGCTTTTAGAAAAGTCAAGCAATTTTCCGCTTAGAGATTATTACTCAAAAACAACTTACTATCGCTTTTATATCTCAGAACTTTTCCCTGAGTACGATAAGGTTTTGTATATCGATAGCGACACCGTTATTTTAAGCGACGTTTCTAATCTATATAATATAGATATAGGCGAAAACTTGGTTGGCGCTTGCAACGAGCAAGTTATGATTCAAACTGAAGTTTACGGCAATTACGTTGAAAGTGTTTTAGAAATTGATAGGCACAACTATTTTAACGCCGGCGTTATGATTATAAACGCCAAAGAGTTTAGAAATCAAAAGGTTTTAAACGAGTTTTTCTCGCTATTAAAAATCTACCCGTTCGTAGTTACGCAAGACGAAGACTATCTCAACGTTATTTGCAAAGGGAAAGTTCACTTTTTAAACCAAGGTTATAACGTTGAAGTTTACGGCGATATTCCCGTTTTGGAAAAGGACTTTAAGATTATTCACTATATAATGGTTTCAAAACCGTGGCACTATAAAGATTGTAGATTAAAGGAATACTTTTGGCGCTACGCCGAAAAAACGAACGTTTATAACGAAATTTTATCCGATTTAAACTCGTATACGGACAGCGAAAGGGAAAGAGATAGGCTCGGCGCTGAAAAACTTATGCAAACGGCTATTTACGAATCGGAAAGGCTTGATAGGTTTTCAAACGTTATAAAAACCACCCGCCCCGACAGGCTTAAAGTCTTGGAAAAAATACGCCTACTTGAAAAGGAAAAAAAGTTTGACGTTGACGTTGAAGACGACCCCGAAACTATAATCTTAAAACCCGAAAAGGTTGATTACCTATCCAAAAAACTAAGCACGAGATTTTTTACCAAAATTGCAAACCGCATGGCAACTTGGTACTATGAAAAGGAAATTAAAAAGGGAAACTTTATCATAAAAAACGTTATCGGGCTTGAAAACTACAAGTCGGTAAAAGGCGGTTGTTTTCTAACTTGCAACCATTTTAGCGTTTACGATAATTACGCCGTTTGGAGAGCGATTAAAAGCGAATTTAAGGCTGGAAAAAGGCTCTATAAGGTAATTCGCGAAGGAAATTACACTAATTTTAAAGGCTTATACGGGTTTTTCTTTCGCCATTGCAACACCTTACCGCTATCAAGCAACGTTAAAACGATGAAAAACTTTTTTACCGCCGTTGAAACGCTAATTTCTCGCGGAGAAACTATCCTTATCTATCCCGAACAAGCGATGTGGTGGAATTACAAAAAACCACGCCCTTTAAAGAGCGGGGCGTTCAAATTTTCGGCAAAGACTAAAGCGCCGATAGTTCCTTGCTTTATCACGATGGAAAAGTCTGGAAGACCCGACGACGGCGGTTTTGACATTCCCGCCTATACCGTTTGGATTTTACCGCCGATTTATCCAAAAGAAGAACTTTCAGAAAAGGAAAACGCGGAGTATTTAATGAAGGAAAACTACCGCGTTTGGAAAGAGTTATACGAAAAGATTTACGATAAACCCTTAGATTACGAAAAGTTATGTTTTACTGTTTAACAATTTTAATATCAATGGCGGTAATTTCCGCCGTTAACGTTTTTACCGTTGCGCCGATTTACGGTTACGAGTTTTACGAGATTATTATTTGGACTACCGTTTGCACTATTTCCGCTATCGTTATAGACGGGGTATGCGCTCTCGTTGTTAGAAGGCTTTTACCTAAAAGGTGGTTTGAAGGGATAAAAAAAGGCTTTGTTGCAACACCGAAAGAGAGCAAGTTTTATCAAAAGATAGGCATTAAAAAATGGAAAGACAAGGTTATCGATCTTGGAGTTTTCACGGGGTTTAGAAAGAACAAGATTTACGACCCCAAAAACAACGAATACGTTTTAAGATATGTTCTTGAAGCCAACTACGGCGTTGTTTGCCACTTGGTTGGCGTGGGACTTGGCGTGTTTTGCGCACTCTGCGCCCCAAAAAACCTATGGCTAACGATAGGCGTTCCCGTGGCGGTGGTAAACTTAGTTTTATCAACCCTACCCGTTTTCGTTTTGAGATACAACCTTATAAAACTACACAAACTCTACCGAGTTAACGCATTATTAAACAAAAAAAGCAGTGAATAATTCACTGCTTTTTTTAATCAAACGCTTTATCGAGCGCTTTGTTTATCGCTTCATAATTAAGATATGGGTCATCATAACTTGCAAGCCTTGCCATATTCGTGTATTCATACGAATAACTGCCAAACCTCATTATAACACCTGCAGTATCATAAACTTTTTTACTGCTGCTATCATAAAAATATATAGCGTAAGTATTATCGACACCTATCCAAAAATAACCGTCGCCAAATTCATCAATCGTACCGGACAAAACGTCTGCATTTTCAGGCTCGTCTAACGTTTTAAAAATTGCCTTGTTCATTTTAAAAGCCTTGGCATCATCGCCCTTTAACCCACCGTTTACACACGATGAGCAAGTGGTAACGCTTAAAATAATTATCGATAAAAATACAATCGGCACTCCAACAAGCGCTATTTTAAACCATTTTTCAGCCTTTTTTTCATTATAAAACTTAACGCACTTGTCTTTTAATTTTGTAAAAATATTAGGGGTTTTATCATTATTTTCCATCTTGTTTTCACTTTTGTTTTCGTTCATTAAAATTTCTCCTTTTTCGTATTATATGATACATATTTGTATTTGTCAAGTATGTTTGATACTTTTTTGTATAATGATATTATGGATATGAATTTTAGCAAAAACAACATAGCCGAATTGCGAAAATCAAAAAACTTAACGCAAAGGCAGTTGGCGCAAGCAATAGGAACGAGCCAAGCAAACTTATCGCGTTGGGAACAAGGCGTTATCACCCCAAGCGTTATTGAGTGCTGGAAAATAGCCGACTTTTTTGACGTTAGTATTGACGTTATTTGTGGAAGAAGAGAATATTAAGTTTTAATTTTAAAATTTAAAATAGCCAAAACCCCGAAAGTATTTTACTTTCGGGGTTTTATATTTAAAAACTCGGCTTTTAAGCCGAGTTTTTATTATTATTTATTACCGAGTTTTGAAAACCATTTGAACGTGAGTGGCCATAAAATACCCGCCGTTATAACGACTAAGAAATACCTTATCGAACAGGCGATTAAACTGCCGTTAAAGATAGCGTCAAGCGGATAACGAGTTAGTTCTTTTACCGCCAAAACGATTGCTAAGCCAACCACTACTTTTATAATTTGCGCCCACCAAACTGCTTTCGTTTCAAAGCGCAAATACCTTTGGTCAACGAAATATACCACGAAAAAGCCGATTGAACAACCGAGAAGCGTAAACGCGTTTTTCCTTGCCGACTCTAAGTTGTGGATATTATCCTTAGCGTATACTTCCGCAGGGAACGGATACAAGCACACGAATAGCATAAACGCCACTACTAACACGAAAAGCGACGCTATTATTATATACATAATCTTGTCGTTTTCTTCCGCCTTTTTAAATAGTGGGTATCCACCGAAAATTAAGAGCAACGATATTAAAACAGACACCAAAACGTCAAGCGGGGTGTGAACGCCGAGATACATTCTCGATAGCGGAACTAAAACGCAAAGGGCAATAGTGCCCCAGCGCACCCAAGCGTTTTTGTTTGCGCGGGCAATACCACCAAGTAGCGTTACCGACGTTTGAGTGTGACCGCTCGGAAACGAAAATCCGCTCGCCCCTTCCCTTGCCGACTCAACGATAGTGAAGTTTGGATCTTTAATCCACGGGCGTGGAATTCTAAACAGCATTTTTAAAAACTGATTGATAATAGTGCCTAAAAACCCCGTTATGAGCAGAAAATAGCCTTGGAATTTACTAAAACACCAAAAAACTATTATTCCTATCGCCATAAACGCCGTTTCTTCCCCAAGCAAAGTTATCAAGGAGAAGAACGCGTCACACACAGGGTTTCTAATGCTTTCTAAAAAGTAAAGAAAACTCATATATCAAATTTTTCTACGCCTAAAACTGCGTAACCCCTATCTTCAATCGCAAGCTTAACTGCATTTTCATCAACGGGTTTTTTTGCGGTTATTTCAACCGTTTTATCTATATGCGATGCAACCGCCGTTTTTACTGAAACGGCTTTTTTAACGGCTTCTACGGCATGTTTTTCACAATTACCGCACATCATACCGTCAACTTTAAAAACGTATTTTATCATATTATGCTCCACTAGGAATTAACGCTACGATTTCACTAAATATTCTATCAATCGTCCAAGTTTCCCAAACGCCTACGCCGTGTACGCTATCGAAAACGAAGTCAAGTTTAGCAGTCGTTTCGTCGGATAAGTGCATAACGCCAGCGTGGTCAAGCTCAGCGTAACTTGCTTCTTCCGCGCCGATGCTTACTCTTTCGGCAAACTCTGACATAGGAATGTGCGCAACGTCTTCGTATTCGTTGGGGTTGGTAACAACGCCGTATTCATCTTTAATTACTCCAAGATGAGCAAGGGCGAATAAGCCGTGGTCAAGTTCATCGTGAGTTAAAACGTCACCCATAACGAACTCTAAACTCTTAATACCGTGTTCGTCCATATCGGCTATTTGAAGGTCGGCAACTCTCGCTTCAACGCCTACTTCTAATACCCAGTTTTCACCGATGCGTTCGTACCAAAGGTCTTTAGTTGCCAAGCAGTCAACTGCGCCGTGAACGGGACAAGAACTATCGCCCGTACACCTTGTAAAGCCCATAACTTCACCGATATAAAGACTGTCAATCTTAGTAGCCAAATCGTCGAGCGAAGTGTCTTTTAAGAGAGTGAGCATAGTGTTACCGTTGGTATCGATAACGTCGCCAAGCGTCATATTGTTAACCTTTGCGTTAATGCCGTTTATGGTCGTACCGCCAGAGCATAAGTATTCTAAAACCTTATTGCCGTTAGTTTCGATTAAGTCTTCAAGTTTTAACGAGTTAACGTCTAACGATACAGTTCCGTTCAACACGTCGCCAAGGCTAATTTCGGCAAGCAATTTGTCAACGCCCGTAAGCGCAACGCCACCGTCAGTCCAAGCCGTTCCGTTAAATTCGTAACCCATAAAGTCGCCGACGTATAAAGTTTCAAGTTTCTTGGTTATAAGCGTGCCGTCTTGTAAAAGAGCGGGAACGTCAATATCTGCGATCGTAGCGTATAATACGGAAGCGTCGTCACCGTTAGCGTCTTTCCAACCGCCACTTTCATACTTTAAGCCTAAGAATTCACCGAGTTTAATGCCTTGCAACAAGTCGCCTATTTCAAGCGAACCGAATTCCGATACGCTTCTACCGTAAATTCCGTAGAATACCTTGCCCGTTATATCGGTATTGTCGATGGCAACGCCGTTGTCGTACCAAGTAGTACCGTCGTAAGTTAAGCCCATAACGTCGCCAACGGAAACGTATTTCAATTCGTCTTTTATATTAAGCGTACCGTTCAATACAGCGCTTAAACTTATATCTGCAATAATCTTATCAACGCCCGTTATAGAAACGCTACCGTTAAGCCAGTCGCTACCCGATTTAACGTAACCCATAAAGTCGCCAACGTATAAAGTTCCGATCCTGTCGTTTAACAAGTTGGGGTTAGCAATAAGCGCGGAAACGTTAACGTCTGCTATCGTTGAATAGAGTATAGACGCCTTAGTTCCGTCAGATTGTTCCCATCTATTATCGGTATCGTCGTAAGTTAAACCTAAGAATTCGCCGAGCGTAACGTTTACGAGCAATTCTTCCATTGAAATTCCGCCACCCGACAAGTCGTTAAGCGTTTTACCGTACATTTCGTAGAAGATTTTATCTACCGTTTCAGTCTTAGGCGCGGGAATTTCGTTTTCGTCAACCCAAATAGAGCCGTTGTAAGTATAGCCTAAAATTTCGCCGATTTTTATGCCGTTAAGTTCAGTTTGAATATCGAGCGTTCCGTCTAAAACTTCGCTAAGTTTAATATCGGCAAGCGTTTTATTAACGCCGGTTACAACCTTGCCACCGTCAAGCCACTCGTCGCCCGACTTTTCGTATTTCATAAATTCGCCGAAATACAACTCGCCGATTTCGTCAGTGAGCGCTTTGGGGTTATTCATAAGTTCTGTTATATAAATATCGGCAATCGATTCGTAGAGCGCGTCGGCAGGAACTCCGCCTTCGTCTTCCCAACGATTTTCGTCTTCGTTATAAACGTAGCCCATAAATTCGCCGAGTTTAATTCCGCCCATCAATTCGTCGATTTGTAAAGTATCAAAGTCGTTTAAGGTTTTGCCGTATAATTGATACATAACTTTGGAAGTTACGTCGTTTCTTTCAATGGGGTTACCGTCACTATCGTACCAGTTGCCAAGAGTTGAAGAACAATCGAATAAATCGTGAACTTCACAATAAGCATCGCCCGAACACTCAACGTAGCCGAAAATTTCGCCAACTTTAGTTTCGTTAATAATGCCTTCAATATCGAGATTTCCGTTAAGCGCGTCAACAAACGAATTAGCGGAAAGTTTATCAAACATCTTGCCAACGTAAGCGCCCGTATCGTCAAACCACTTGCCGATACTATCTTCACAGTTAACGTAAGGATCAACTGCGCCGTGAACGGGACAAGAACTATCGCCCGTACACTTTTTATAACCGAACGCCGAGCCGAGATACAACCCGTCAAGCATAGCGTTAATATCTAATCCGCCGGACATTAAATCAACAACGGAAATACCTGCTAAGTTTTTAAGTAAGCCTTTTTCAAGGTCAGGCTTAGTGGAAATCACACCACCTTCGTAAAGTTCCCCGTCACAATCTAAAACGTTTTCGTGAACGGGGCAAGACTCGTTTTTAGTGCAGAGTTCAACGCCCATAAACTTGCCGATATTTAAGCAGTTTAAAATGGGCTCTGGGGAGAAGGCGTATTTGTTTTGTTCATCACTCCAAACGAAAGTTTCGCCAAGCGTTACGCCTGATAAAATTGCCAAGCCTTCGTATTTAGCGTTAAAAGTTTCTTCATCCTTAGAACCGAACGACGCTATAATCTCAATAAGTTCTTTATCTTTAAGCGAAGAAAGATACCCGTCTTGAACTTCGTGACCGATATCAAAACCGCTTTCTCTCTTGTCAGTCAACACGCCGAGTTCAACGTTCGCTAAAAGGTTTAAGCCACGGTCTTCAGATACGTATTCAAAAGTTCCATCGGGAAGTAACACTTCTTCGTAAGAAGAACTTAAAACGCTACCGAGTTTCATTGAACGGAGAACGGAACTGTAACCCGAATTGTCAGTTTCTCCACCGAAAAAGTCAGCCAACGTAAACTGCCTTAAACGGTTTCTTGCGCCCTCTGAGAAAATAGGATATTTGCCCGTTTCACTGTTTTTAGGTATAAACAAGAACACAACGCCCATACCAACTTCTTGTAAAGCGCCACCGCCGAACATCGAGCCGATTGCAAGTTCTTTAAAACTTTCAATATCTTTAGGATTAGCGTTTTCAACGTCAACTCCCATAGTCGTCAAGAAAGAGTTTACGTTAAAACCCTTCTTTTCAAGTTCTTTAACGGTAAAGGCTTGCGGATCTTTCTTAATATCAACGATAAAAGCAGTCCACTCCTCAAACGTCATCGAACTTAAACCGCCTAAGGTTTCTTCCTTAACGCCAACGTCTTTAGGGGTTAAGTTTTTAAACGCCCAGTAACCACCGCCAACGAGCGCCCCCACAACGAGCGCGAACGCTACTATCATACCTAAAAAGAACGCGAGCGTTCTTCTCATAAAATTGCCCATACTATCTCCAAATATAACCGAATTATCGGTTGAAAATTGATTTTAAACGCTTTAAAGCGCGATAACTTCTACCTTAATTTTTGCAATTGCATCGGGTAAAAACTTAACTTCAACGTCGTAAACGCCAAGGTTCTTTATAGAGTCTTTAAGTAAAATCTTCTTCTTGTCTACCGAGTAGCCCTTTTCGGTTAAAACTTCGGCGATTTCCTTAGAAGTAACCGAGCCGAAAACTTTGCCGTTTTCACCGCACTTGATTTTCACGGTAACAACTTCGCCGTTAAGTTTAGCGCACTCTGCTTTGAGAGCCTTGATTTCTTCTTGCTTGTGGAAATCTTGCGCATCTTTTTTAATGCTTAAACTGTTAATTTTAACGGAAGTTGCTTCTTCTGCAAGCCCCTTTTTGATAAGGCAATTTCTTGCGTAACCGTCGGCAACTTCTTTAATTTCGCCAGCTTTACCAGTTCCTTTAACGTCTTTTAATAAAATTATCTTCATATTCTCTCCTTTATAGGTGTGTATCTTATAAAAATTGTATATCAAATAACCGTTTTTGTCAATGTATAAATCGTATATTTTAAAATATACTATTTATAGACAATTTACAAAGGGGGAAATTATGAATAAAAATACGATAGATTGCGACGTTGCAAGTTGCTTATACAACTGCCTTGGCAAAGAGTGTACTTTAAAAGGCGTGAAAATAACTACCGACTGCACCGACCTTACTTGCTGTGGAAGTTATAAAAATAAACACGCGGAATAAAAAAAAGCATAGGAAATTTCCTATGCTTTTTAAGTTATACGTTGCTACCGCAACGTTACAATAGATTTTACAAAATATAATCATTTAAAGCATTTTAGCACTTTCGCACCCTTTTTAACGAACGCAACGTACTCGTTTATCTCAACGTCAATTTCATGCAAGCGTTCGCCACAGTATTCTTTACCATCCTTAGTAAGTACCCACTTGCCCTTAGGTAAATATGCCAAAACGCTCTTTGCGCCCTGCTTTGTTACGGGCGCAAACAAAATATCTTCGCCAAACATATATTGTCCCTTTGTTTCCCAACAATTCTTGTCGTCAGGAAATTCAAAAAACATAGGACGAATAATCGGCCACCCTTTTTGCGACGCTACCTTCATTTGCTCGCTAATATACGGGCGCAATTTCTCACGAGTAGCCAAAATACCCTTAATAATCTCAAACGCCTGCTCGCCAAAACTCCAAATTTCGTTAGGGTCGCCACTTTGTTCAATAATGGGGCGGTCTTCGCTATGTCGAACGCGACTACCATGCAAGCGCATTACGGGACAAAACAATCCAAACTGAAACCAACGCACGATTAGTTCACGGAAATATTCGCTGGTCGTGTCACCGTCGTAAAAGCCACCTATATCGGTATTCCACCACACGATTCCACACATAGCCATGTTTTGAGCCGCATAAACTTGACGTTCCAAACTCTCAAAAGTAGATGCTATATCACCCGACCACACGAGCGAGGCATACTTTTGACTGCCGAAATAGCCACCACGAATAAGGGTAACTATATCATCCCTACCCATAGCCTTTTGTCCTTCGTAAACAAGCCTTGCGTAATCAACGGGATAAGTGAGCGCAGTCATATCATATCTGCCATTATAATTGATACAGTTATCAAAATGTTCAGGATAAATTTCAGGTTCAGACACGTCGAACCAAAAGGCATCAACGCCCTTGTCGGCGTAATTTTCTTTTAATTTACCCCAAACAAACTCGCGCGTTCGAGGGTTAGCCACGTCAATTTCCGCCTGCCAACCGTAAAAATCAAACAGCTTATTAGAGCCGTTTGCCGTACGAATCAACATATTATTGTCATACATATACTTGTAATTTTCGCTACGTTCGTTTATAGTCGGCCACATTGAAACGATTAGTTTGGTATTACCTTCGTGAATCTCGTCCGCCATAGCCTTAACGTCGGGCCAGTACTTTGGATCAAACTTATAATCGCCCTGCTCCGTCCAATGGAAATAGTCAATGATTATAGCCGAAAGCGGAATATTTAACTCACGATAACGTCTAACAACTGAAAGCACTTCATCCTGCGATTCATAACGCAACCTGCTTTGCCAAAAACCCGTCGCCCAGTCTGGCATCACGGGCGCATGCCCAGTAAGGTCAGCCAAAACCTCACTCGTTTCTTTAGGACTACCAGCAATAACCACGTAATCAACCGCTTTACAGCAGTCACTATGCCACCTAGTTCTGTTTTTTGCAAACTCCACCCTTCCAATCGATGGAACGTTCCACAAAAAACCATACCCCTGCGAAGAGTACACGTATGGAACTACGCTTTTTGCGTTAATATGTTTTATATCGTGCACTGTTCCCTTAAGGTCAAATTCGTTATCCCACGAATGCCCCATACCAAACAGTTTTTCATCGCTCGGCTCAAAACTAACGTCAGCGGAATACGTTTCGTGTCCTACGTTTCTATATTGACGGCTTCTACCGCCAAAAGTATATTCTCGCTTTTCACGTATAACGCATTTTTTATTTATATAAAACTGCACTTCGCCGTTTCTCACGGTAACTGACAACGCGCCATTTCTCATTGATACGCAATTTTCACTCTGCTCAATCTCGGCATCCACCGAGCAAGGCATCAGATTATAGTTAGTATCAACCACTTTACATCCTGGAAAAGCCTGAAAGCGAATAGCATTGTTTCCACACGCCATAATTTTGACAACTTCGTTTGCTAAAGTAATCTCAATCTCTCCATTTCGCACCATTACGTTCATTTCCCTCTCCTTCAAAATCATTAGCCTAATGCTAAAATTCATTTATACAGGTTAATTTTATTATAACGCATCTATTCCCTTTTTTCAATAACATTATTTAGAAAATAAAACACCCTGCAGTTAGTTTGCAGAGTGCTTAAAAATATTTTTTATTTAACTTTTTTTTGTTATAAAATTTAATATACCTAAAGCAAAAAGTTTTTGTAACTTTCGGTCAAAAATTTTGCAAATAAAAAACTCCCGTTAATAAGTAACGAGAGTTGTTTTTTTATTGTAGTTTTTAGACTTTAGAAGCAAGTATAACAAGGCTCGCAAAGTTTACGGGATGAGTTAGACCTTTCGGTCAACGAAGTCCGTAAACGAAGCAGAAACGCAGTTATACGCCGCTTATAAAGGATAAAAAAATTATTCGCCCTTGAAGGGAAGTAAATCAGCGATTCTTGCTCTCTTGATTGCTTTAGCAAGTGCTCTTTGGTGTTGAGCGCAAACGCCGGTCATACGACGGGGAAGGATTTTGCCCTTTTCCGTAACGAATCTTTTGAGTTTTGCAACGTCTTTATAATCGATAGCTTCAACCTTTTCTACGCAGAAAGTGCAAACCTTTTTTCTGGGCGCTTTCTTGAAAGGCTTTTTAGCTACGGTGGTTTTTTCTTCCATAATCTATCTCCTTAATTAAAATGGCAAATCGTCATCGTTATCAACAGGTTCGAGTGACAATCTTTCTTTCTTTACAGGTTTAGCAAATTCTTGGCCTTCTTCTTCGCCACGATTAGTAGTTAAAAATTCAACTTCGCTCGCAACGATATCGGTAACCGTTCTCTTAACCCCGTCTTTATCTTCATAAGAACGGTTTTGAAGGCTACCAACAATGGCAATTTTGCTACCTTTTTTCAAAAATCTACCGCACGGTTCTGCTTGACCTCTCCAAACGATAACGTTAAAAAAGTCTGCTTCTCTGTTGCCGTCGGCATTAGTGAAATTTCTGTTTACTGCTATTGAAAAACGGCAGTAGGGAACGCCACCTGAAGTTTCAGAAACTTCGGGATCACGCGTTAAGTTACCAATCATATAAACTTTGTTCATAATCTCTCCAAAAAATTACGCTTTAGTAATCAATCTTCTGATAACGCCGTCGGAAATACCTGCAATTCTCTTAAGTTCAGCAACAGCAGAAGTTGCAGCCTCAAAAGTCATAAGCACGTAGAAACCTTCAGTCTTGTAGTTGATAGGGTATGCGAGTTTTTTAACTCCCCACTTGTCAACTTTCAATACGTTACCACCACAGTCTTTAACTACTGATTCGAATTTAGCAATGATCGCGTCTTTTTCTTCATCAGTTAAAGTTGCGGTAAGAATGTAGAGCATTTCGTACTTTCTCATATTTTTAACCTCCTGGACATAGTGGAATACGGTTGACCTCGTATTCAAGGTTTGGCTCATAAAGAGCGATATAATTATATAATACTTTTTAAGCCTTGTCAACTTTTTGTTTTAACTATTTTAACTTGTGGTAAACTTACTCTTTAACCACATTATTTTGGGCTAAATACTCTTTTACCGTTAAACCGCCGAGGAAAAACACTTCTTTTTTTAATACCGTTGGATGATCGCCACCGTAAACGGATAAGAGTTTATTCACCAAATAGTCTGGGCGGAGCGTAACGTTGCCAAATTTTAGTTCGGCGTATAACGTATCCCCTTCAAAATACAAGTTTTTTATTCTATCGCGAACTATTTTTTCTTGCCCCGCGCGGTTATCAAACACGGAAAACTCGGCGTTTGATAAAACTTCACGAACGTCAAAAACGTTTAAGCCCTTTATTTCATAAAGAGCGCTCGTTATATCGCCTGCAACGTTCACTTTCTTATTAACTTTATAGGCTTCTTTTCCCCTAATACCTTTCGGGCTACAAGCGTTGAAAAGCTCTAAAAAATCATCGCCGTCGTAAGGCGTGTCAAAAAGGCAATATTCGCTCTCGCTTTTAAGCCCAAGCGCAATCGGCGAACTCAAATATAAAAGAACGTGCGGATTAAAGCCCTGAGAATAATTTATGGGAATATCCATACGCCTAACGGTCTTAGTAAAATGCCTAAGAGTATCAAGGTGCGGAATAAATTCCGCGCCGTTTAATTTTGAATATTTAAGTAGTATCATAATTTACCAAAATAATCTTTCAACCTTTGAAGGTTTAAAAGTTTTTCTTTTAAATTTCTAACGTTATAAAAGTAGTGGTTTGACGCTTCGTAACCTAACGCTGCGTCCTTTATCACTTCGCCGATAAGCAAATAAACGTCCTTTTCACTTTCGCTAAGAACGGCTAAGATTTCCGACTTGTACTTTGACGGCTGTCTTTTATAAAAAGAGTAAAGCGTTTGATGATAGTCCGCCCTAAAGTGAAGATAGGCAACTAAAGCGTAGGACTTAACCTTTTCAAGCAAATCGTCGCCGTCAATTTTTTCAAGCAGATCTAACCCTTCCTTCCACTTTTCTGTCATGCTTTTATAAGCGGACGTATACTGCTCGTAACTATACGGCCATATCCACTGTTCGTACTTATCAAAGGAGTTGCCAACCATAAAGCCACCCCTATCTTCGTACTCAACGCCCCACATATTTCCATAACCAAGGTTTTTAGGCGAATAATAGAGCGGGCTACACGCATAAGGAAACTCTTTGAACGCATCGCAAAGGGCAATAACCGCCCTATGAACTGTTTTTGCGTTATCGCCAAAGGTATCTTCATACCATTTTTCAAGTGAAACACCGCTTGAAAAAGCGCTTGCCATTTGCAAAGATAACGAAGGGTATCCGCCAAGCGTCCAACTAAGCATATAGTTTTCAACGCCGATATCTTTAAGGTTTTTTAAATGCTCGTAAACTAAATCGTAGGTTGGAAGGCTTGGCACGGCGGAAATCTCCCAACTGTTATTCACTTGAATTTTAGCGTAAGTTTTTCTGCCTTTACTCTTAGCGTAAAGCAAAAGTTCTTTACTCGTTTGGCTAGGACCTACGTTTGAAATGGAATACTCTGGAATTTTAGTTTTGACGCCCTGCTTTTCAATCTCCATTTCAAGTTCGCTAACCAAAATTATTGAAACGCTTTCGTCAAGCATATCTATCGCGCGCTTTTTGTCTTCCATTGAAAAGCCAAGCTTTTCAACCCACGCCCAAAGATTTGCAAGAATTTTAGCGCTACTACCGCTATCTTTTATTGCTTTTGCTATAATATTGTTGATTAAAACGGGGTATTCGCAAGGTGAAACGTTTAAGCAGTTTTTACAATTCGTTTTTCCCCTTGACCAGCAGTGAGTTAAATTTTCACTCATCGTGATAGTGATAATTCCACCAAGCCCGCTAACGCTACTAACTAAATCGTAAACGGCGTTATACAAATAATCTCTTACCGCTTGGCTCGTTAAACAAAGCGCAACTTCGCTACCGTCAACGTGCCCTTTAATTTCTTCATTTTTTAATTCGCTTAATAAAAGACCGCGCGGTTCGTTAAAGTATAAATATACTTTAATTCCAAACCTTTCGCACCTTTTTATAAGGTTACTAAGTTCTTCACGCCTTTTTTCGTAACCCGCCGATAACCTTTCGCAAAAAGGATAGGGCGAAAGTTCGGAAAGAACGGTGTGAATCCAAATTCCGTTAACGCCAACTTGCTGGTACTGGCTTAACAACTCGTTGCTTAAATACTCGTTGCTATCCATTGAAAACACGTCGCCACACGGGGTTAAATACCCGTAAATAATCTTATCGCACCCGTTTGACGAATAGGTTTTACTACTTAAAGGATTGTTTGAGAAAAAGTTGAAAGGCTTGCCTTCGCTACTTCCAAGTTCCAGCATAAATTTACAAACCTTTTCTGTTTCAACTATCTCGCTTTCGCTAAGCGGAGAATAGGTTATTTTATCGCACTCAGGCTTAAATCTACCAAGTTTTACGCACAAAAAGTCTTCTTCTTTGAGAAGATATTCCATTTTTTCTCTCGTGATTGATAAAAGGGTGCAAATATCGTCTAAATCGAGCAAGTACCAGTTGTTTCTAATAATCGTGATATACCCCGATTTTTCCCACTCCGAGTTATATTCAACGCTTGAAAGCCCGAGTCTTTTAGCTTCGGTTTCTACAACGCTTTTCTCGGTTGAAAGAACTTTTGCTATTTTTTCCGTTGGAACGAAACCGTAATTTCTAAAAATAACCGCCTGCCACTTAGTTGGAAAGTTGAGCATCGGCTCAACCACTTTTTTAATTTCAGGATACATAGTTAAACTCCCCTTTTAACGATTGGACAATCACTTTGCAAACCGCACGCCTTGCAACCCGTTTGGCAACCGCCGGTTACTTCCCCTTGATAAGCGCGCCCCTTTTCTTTAAGCAAGAATTTCTTTGAAACGCCAACGTTGATAAACTCCCATGCAAGAATTGAATTCTCGTCAATTTTCGCCTTATAGGTTTGTTTTTCAACGTTTTCTTCAATAAACGCGCTATCCCAGTTTTCACGAGATAAGAACTCGCCCCAACTGTCGAACTTACTTCCTTTAAGGTAAGCGTTCAAGATAACTTTCGCAACTTTCTATCACCGCGCGCAAGCACCGTTTCAAGTTCAGAAGTAAAATAATCGTTCCAACTAACGGTAACGCCTTTTGCAAAAAGGTGCTTTCTAACTTGTTCAAGCCTTTCTTGAACTAACGATTGAGAAGCAAATTCTTCCCATTGAAAAGGAGTGAAAGGCTTTGGAATAAAGGTTGACAAGCTAACGTTAATTCTAAGCCCGCGAAGGCGTTTTGGGTTCTCGGCGTAAACGCTCTTTATAGTTTCGATAACACGCCTAATGCCGATAATATCTTCTTCAGTTTCGGTGGGTAGCCCCATCATAAAGTAAAGTTTTATAAGCGAATAGCCAAGTTTGAAAGCCTTTTCCGCTCCGCTTTTAATATCTTCATCTGAAATATCTTTGTTGATAACGTTTCTAAGCCTTTGAGTGCCCGCTTCGGGAGCGAAAGTAAGGCTGTTTTTTCTCGCTTCTTGCGCGTAGAACTCGTCAAAAGTGTCAATTCTAAGCGACGGGAGAGAAACTTTGGTGTAAGACGGCAAGTTTTCTTTAAGCGAAGTAAGTAGCGGTTTTAAATTACTATAATCGCTCGTTGATAAACTGTTAATAGAAAGAGTGTCAAAACCCGTTGAGCGAATTAAAGAACAAGCCTGCTCGGTTAAGGTTTTAACGCTCTTGCTTCTAACGGGGCGGTAAATAAACCCCGCTTGACAAAACCTACAACCGCGATAGCATCCGCGCATAACTTCAATAACCGCTCTATCGTGCACCGCTTCAATATTGCCAACCGTTTGAGTTCTTGGGAAAACTGCGTTTTCTAAATCTAAGCAAATTGCCTTTTCAACTTTCTTTCCTTCAAAGCCGATAATTTTACCATTTTCGTCATAAACGGGGTACGTTAGCGACGGAACGTAAACGCCCTTTATCTCAGTTGCTTTTTGTAAAAATTCCGCCCTATTGCTAACTTTTAACTTAAGCTTAGCAAGTTCGCGCATACTGTCTTCCCCGTCGCCGATAACGAACAAATCAAAAAAGTCCGCCACGGGTTCTGGGTTAACGGCGCAAGGCCCACCGCCTTGAATAATGGGATCGTTTTCACCCCTATCTTTTGCAAGAAGGGGAATACCAGCCAAGTCAAGCATATATAAAACGGTGGTGTAAGAAAGTTCGTATTGAAGGGAAAAACCCACCATATCAAACTCTTTAAGCGGTATTCTTAACCCTAAAGAATAAAGCGGGATATTATTCTCCTTTAACGCGCTACCAAAATCAGGCCAAGGCGCAAAACACCTATCCGCCATAGCCCCGTCAACGCGGTTGATAACTTCTTGCACGATACGAATTCCAAGGTTGCTCATAGCAACTTCATAAACGTCAGGAAAGCAAATGCAGTAGTTAAATTTTTCTTTTTTAATAGTTGGCTCGCCACACTCACCGCCGATATATCTCGACGGGCGTTCAACAGTCAACAAAATTTCGTCTAAAGTTTTCATACGCTTATTTTACCATATAAAGATTTATTTTTCAACTTTAAATTTAAACAAAAAACGGCAATTACTTGCCGTTTTTTATTTTTTATAGAAGTATACTTAATTTTTATTAGTTTTGCTTGCTTTTACAAAGTTTAAAGGGCTCATGCCAACGTGCTTTTTGAAAAACCTACTAAAATACGCAACGTCGGCAAATCCTAAGATTTCCGAAATTTCGCTTATGGTTATTTCTTCAAGTTTTAGCAAAACTTTTGCCTTTTCAACGACCAACCCGTCCCTATACTGCAAAGGAGTCATACCGAATTGCTTGTTAAATAAATTATAAAACTGCGAAGTGCTTAAAAAACAAAGTTTTGCAAGGTGATTGCAATCAAGCGGTTCGGCAAAATGCTCGGCAATATACACGCCCGCCGAATAAATTTTGCTCTTTTTATCCGATTGATTATCTTGCCTTAACTTCTCAAACAAGAAAAGGAGTTTTTGCATCTTTAACAAATTATCGCTTGAGTATAAACACAAATTTTCAAGTTGGCTTAACGCTTCTATACACTCGTTTCCAAACGTATCGGTAATCTTGAGCGGTTTATTAGAAAATAATACAATCTCTCCCTTTACTTTCACCGTGAAGTCAAGCCTAAAAAACTCAACGTCGTCAGAAACCACTTTTAAAGTGTGCTTAGAGTCATAAGGAAGGTATACAACCGAGCCGGGCGTGAAAGTTATTTTTTCATCGTAATATTCGTAAACACCCTCCCCTTTTATACAAAACAAAAAACCGTTACATAATCTTTTCTTGACGTTTAAATAACGGTAAACGGGCTTTTGGCGGATTAAGTTTATTCCCGATAGGGAAAACTCGTGTTTACTCAATTCTTTTAGTGGAATTATCATAACTTACCTCGCGATAAGTATACATCTTTTAATTTTTATTTGTCAAGAAAATCGGAAGATTGTCCAAGTAATTAAGAAAAATGCACATTAACTTTAAAGCCCGTTTGTGCTATGCTAAAACAAGGAGAGCCTTATGAATAACGATTCTTTATGCATAATGCAAATTTTTGACGAGTATGAAAAGAGATTTGCAAAGGCTAAATTTGACAAAAAATTCATTTTGCCAACCGATTTAAGCCAAAAGCAAAAGATTTTAGACGGCGTTTACAAAATGCTTTGTTTTAGCGATGCTCTCGTTCCCACCGTTTCCAACTCTAAAATAGAAAAACAAAGAGATTTAGGCGATTACGTTGAATATCAAGTAACGTACGAAACTTGGAAAAACGTTTTTGGCTCTGCAACGGTTATGATTCCTAAAAATAATAAACCCGTCCCCGTAACGTTTATTCTTTGCGGGCACGGCAAGAAAGGAAGATTGACCGAATCTTACGCGCTTATGGCTCACAGGCTTGCAAAATGCGGAACTGCAGTTATCGTTCCAGATAACATCGGGCAAGGCGATAGAGAGTTTATGGGGCACTGGAACGTGGTGTCGCCTTTTAACGCGGGGCTCAACCTTCAAGGGCTTATCGTTGCCGAAACGCTTGCTTTAATTAAAGCGGTAAAAAGCCACCCTAAGTTTGACGGCGAAAATATGTGCGCTTTAGGTAACTCCGGCGGTGGAACGCTTACGATGTTTTTAACGGCGCTTGCGCCCGAACTTAAAGCCGTAGCGTCAAGCGGTTATCCAAGTGAGTTTGAAGGGCTTTTATCTAAAGAAAAAACTCATTGCGCGTGCAATTTACTTAAAGGTTGCGTTTGCGGGCCTGAAATGTGGGAAATTTTTTCCCTATTCGCGCCAAAACCCCTTCTTCTCTCTCAAGGATGTTACGACACTTTGATTCCGTTAGAATTAGCAAAAAGAAACGCAAGAAAGGTAAGCCAAGTTTACACATCTATCGGCGCTCAGCAAAACTTTAAGTTTGAAATCACCGCTACAAAACATCCTTGGGCGGAAGAAGATAGAATTTTAATTTCAAACTTCTTGTTAAAAGTTCTCGGTCTTAAGCCTTGCGACGAAATTGACGAGCAAGCGATTATCGATATACTTGATGACTGTAGCGTTAAATTACCCGAAAACGCCATCGGCGTTGACGAACTCGTGTTTAACCTTACGGGCGTTAAAACCCCAAAAGATATAAAGTTGCAAGATATTATTCACCCAACTTTCAACGGTGAAAAAATTGACGCTTCTACAATAGATATAAACTTTAATAATGACGACGTTTTGAGAATTTTTGCTCAAATGGAATATTCTTTAAAGACTGTTTAGTCTTTTTTATCAAACACGAACACACTATTAGGTAATAACCTTAGAAAAATCAATATAATTCAGGGGGCGTGGCAAATGCTATGCCCCCTGAATTATTTCAATAAAAAACCCTTTCAATTTTGAAAGGGTTTTAAATATTGTTTAGTTTTAAACGTTTTTAGAAGATTTGTAAATTTCTTCAATAATCTTTACTGCCTTTTTGCCTTCGCACGCATCAACAACAAGCTCATTTTCGCCGTTGATTGCGCCTATCAAGTTTTCAATTTGACGTTTGTGAAGTTCGCTATCAATATTAGTTGAATCACTTGCCGCGCTAACTTTTTCAAGGTTTTCAATCTTTTTCTCAACGCCGTCTATCATTATCTTTTCAACAACGTTTTCCGATAAGATAACGTAACCCTTATCGCCGAAAATTGAAATCTTTCTTTCAAAACCGGGAACAACGCAAGTTGAAGCGGTTATAACGCCAAGCGCGCCGCTATTAAATTCCACGGTTGCAACTGCCGTATCTTCAACTTCAATATTGTGAGATAAAGTTGCAATTTTACCAGTCACACGCTTAACGTCACCTGCAACGTATTCAAGCAAGTCAACCCCGTGAATACCTTGATTCATCAACGCTCCGCCACCGTCAAATTTAAGCGTGCCTTTCCAAGAACACGAACTATAATACTTTGGTGAACGATAGTAAAGCATATCGAGTTTACACAAAGTAATCTTGCCAAACGCCCCGTTTTCAATTAGATTTTTAACCTTTACAATATCACTTGAAAACCTAAGTTGAGAAATTACCGTAACGAGTTTTTTAGCCTTTTTAGAAGCCTTGATAACAAGGTCGGCGTCTTTTGTGGATAAAGCCATCGGCTTTTCAAGAACAACGTGTTTACCTGCCTTTAACGCATCGATAGCGTTTGGCGCGTGGAAACAACTCGGGGTGCAAATGCACACAACGTCAATATCGCTTGAAAGCATGGCTTGATAGTCGTTAAACGCCTTAACGGCTCGTTTTTCGGCAAAACTTTCAGCAAAACTAAAGTTGTTATCGGCAACGCCAACGAGCTCAGCATTTGGAATACGGCTTATAGCTTCCGCATGCACGTTCGCTATCATACCGCATCCAAGTATACCGAATTTTATTTTGCGATTAGTAGTATTCATAAAGGTTTATTTTGCCTTTTTTTGTTGTTCGGCAGCATTGTCCATACCGTGCCATCTACCGCCCGAAGTTTTATCTTCGTCACCTTCTAAAAGGTCTTGGTAGTTTTCGCAAACTTTTCTATACGCTGCAGCATAGCGTTCAATCCACTCTTTATCAAATTTAACGAATCTTGGAACGTTAAAGCACTCGATATATTCAGAGGGAGCGCACTTTTCATCGTCAACCCTAACGTCGCGATCGCTAAACGCGATACGGCTTGGCTTTTCAGTGTTCATAAGATTGAAAGTCTTGAAGAACTTGTGAGTATGTAAACAGAAGTTAATACCTTCCCAAGCAGTGAACGCGCCGTTAAATTCCGCGCTTACCGCTTGACAGAAACGCTTAGAAGAAAGACCGCCAAGTTCTTCACGCTTATAAACTGCAGCGGCGCAGTAGAAACCACCCATAGTAGAGCCTTCTGCTTCGTTAGTTCTAACGGGATATACGCCGGGTAAATCTTCAATAAGGTCAAAGAAGTAGTTCATAGCCTTTCTAATTTCGGCAGTTCTTTCATCGTAATATTTAAGTTGACCTAAAGCAAGAGCGGAAGACACTTGGTTTGCTCTACCTTTGCAACCGCCAACGCCGATATGGAAGTAGTCTTTAAGATCTTCGCTTTCAATAATGTAGTTTGCGTTGTTTCTTTCGTAGTGACCAAATGCGATAGCGCGTTCGTAAAGTTTTCTATCGTCGGTTACGAACATACCAAGTTCGCCCGCAGCGAAAGATTTCATACTCATCATACTCATTGCCGCGATATGACCAAATGTTCCAGTCTTTTTGCCTTTATACATAGAGCCGTGGCAGTGAGAACAGTCTTCAATAACGTAAAGATTATGCTTGTTAGCAATTGCCATAATCTTATCCATATCACAAGGATAGCCAAGGTAGTGAACTACCATAATCGCCTTAGTTTTAGGAGTAATGCAACGTTCTAAATCTTCAGGGTCTAAACTTAAATGCTCGTCAATATTGCAAAATACTGCCGACGCGCCAAAGTTGATTGCTTGCGAAACGCTACCCCAGTAAGTTTTGGTGGGGCAAATAATTTCATCGCCAACGCCAAGACCGATAGCAAACATAGCAGCGGTAAGCGACATAGTGCCGTTAGTGAACGCTAAAGCGTACTTTCTGCCTTGCCATTTAGCAAACTCGTCTTGAAACTTAATAGTAATATCCGTGCCGGAGAACTTGTTATTTCTAACGACGTCTAAAACGGCTTGTTCGTCTTCTTCAGTAATAATGGGCCACTTAAAATCGCTAACGGGAGCGCATTGGCCTTTTTCGAATAAAGGTTTTCCACCTAAAAGTGCTAAGTTTGACATAATTTATCTCCTTATTTATCTAAATCTAAATTTAATAATTTAATCGCGTTTCCGCGAACGAGTTTATAATAATTTTCAGGGCTAATATACCCGTCGTCTAAGAACTTATCAAAGAACGCGTTTATATCGTATTGATGAGTGTTGAACGACGCGCAAACGTCGTAACCAAGAAGCACTCTATCGGAAAATTCTTCAATAAACCTTGCAGCGTATTCAGGGTCACGCCTTAAAGCGTTAAGCCCACTACCTGCCGATAAGTCGCAATACAAGCCTTCATAGTCACGCAAAAGCTTAGCAATTCTACCGTCAATTACCTTGCCCGTTGGGTAACCAGAACGCTCTTCGTCGGTAACGTCACCAGACATTTCCGCCCAGAACACTTGAGAGTGACCAAGAATTTTAAGGTTTTTGTGTTTTTTGAGCATTTTTTCAAGGCGGGGAAGCCCCAAATCGTCAACCATACCGTACATGTAACCTATGCGGGGTGAAAGGTGGATAGTAACCGGCATATCGCACTCGCTTGCGTGATAGAACAAATTGTCCATCTTAGGATCGTCAACGTAAAGTTGAGCGGTAACTTCGCCTATACCCTTAGCGCCGAGCGATTTATAGTGGTTGATAACGAAGGAAAGATCGGCGCTGTCTGAATTATAGCAAGCGCGCGGATCAACGTTGCAAAACCATAAAAACCTATCGGGGTGCTTGTCTACGAGATATTTAATTTCAGTAGTGTTGAAAGTCTGAAAATGGCTTTCTGGTGAAGCAAGGGGTAAAAGTAGACCCTTTTCAACGTTCAACTTATCGTAAATCTCAATAAGATCTTCACCACTTACCCAAGTATGGTCCATATTCCACTTGGGCGCATACTCAGGGAAAGGAATCGCGTGAGCGTGTATGTCTATCTTTTTAATTTTTTTTACGTCCATGATTTTCTCCTTGTACTTATAGTATATCTTTAATTTAATCAAATTAAAATGGGTAAATTTGCTTGTTTGTTGGACAATATTGCTCTTTTTACCATAAATTATAAAAAAATGCGATAAAAAACCCTTACTTTAAGCAGTAAGGGCGCAGTTTAGTTGTTTCTTGTTTTTTTAGGCGAAACGCCTTTTATTTTTTTATAGCAACGGTAAAAATAACTCACGTCTTCAAAACCGCAGGCGTAAGCAACGTCTTCAATGTTATTATCCGTTGTTTTAAGCATAGCTTCGGCTATTGAAATGCGGTAAGAATTGATATATTGTATCGCAGTTAAGCCCGTTTCTTCTTTAAACAAACGGCAGAAGTGATATTTTGTTACGCTACAAAGTTCCGAGAGTTCTTCAACGGTTATTTTCTTAGCGTAATCTTTAAAAATCTTGGCAAGCGCAGGGGAAATAAGTTCAGCGCGCTTTGTATAAGCCTTAGAGTTTTCCGCAGACTTTTCCCCGTTTACGTAACCACGGAAAAGAAGAACGAAAAATTCCGTTACCAACGAATAAACGACTAAGCGGTAATTTTCTTTTTGCCCCGTAACTTCTTCAAACACGTTGCGCGCTATCGCTTGCAAACGCTCGTTATTAGTTATGTGGTTGCAAAATTTTTGCCCTTTGGTTATGAGCGCGCGCCTGAGATCCAACCCGTTTGGATTTAATTCCTTTAAAAAATCAAGATTTAAAATAATAGATATGTACTTCCCGTCTTCATAACCGATATTAACGCTTGAGTGAACTTCAAACGGGTTTACAACGGTTATATCCCCAGGGTTTGCAACTATCATTTCGCCGTCTATCATTAAAGTAGACGTGCCTTGATAAAAATATTTTATTTCTATTTCTTCGTGGAAGGCTTTCTCAACGGCGCGCATATTCCCGTCCGCAACCACGATCTTAAAGTCGCTTAACGGGAAAAGTATATGCTGTTCAGTAAGCGTTTCGTTCTTATTTATCATAATTTTAAGCGCTTATTTCATCGCAAGTCGCTAAATATTCTTTCCTTTCTCTTTTGGCTTTGCCGTCAAACACCATAGTTACTATTTGAACGGCTAAAACAATAACTGCCCCCGCAGAAAAAATTATTCCCAGCAATACGTTATTGCCTGCGTCAAATATAGAATACGTCAAGAAAATTTCAATCGCCAACATAATTATAACGATAATTCTTAGTATAACGTTTGCCGTAAATAAACCTTTGCCAAATCTCAATTCTCCACCTTTTTTAACTTTTGAAGAATTTACGAGCGCAAGCACGCCAAAAATTATTTTATATATGGCGTGAATTCCAATGGGAATATAACAAGCCAAAGCAAACGGTAAAAATATAACTAACACAATAGCAAATCCAAGCCCTTCAAGGCCTTCAATCTTGCCCGCTATTGCTCCTGTCTTTATGCAAAGGTAAAACGAAAGAAAAAGCGCAATGCACAAAACTGCGTCAATGATATTAAGAATTCCTGACGTAGTTAAAAATTTCAATCTTTTACTGGTGTTTTCCATATTAACTCCTTTAAGGCTAATAGTATTTGCAATAAATACTAAAGATATGCCTTTTTCTTTATTATATCAAAAAAATTGCGGTTACACAATACCCAATTTTGATAATAGTATTGACGAAACTTTTAAAACGCGTTATCATAAATATACAATATATTAAAAGGAGTTTATCATATGGCAAAAAAATCAACGATTAAATTTGACTTTTCCACAAACGCTTTGATAACTTGCGCTATTTACGCGATTATCGGTGTTTTACTCATTGTCTTAAAGTCTGGCTCTCTCGGTATTTTAATGACGGCGGTTGGCGCTCTACTTATCGTTTTGGGCGTGCTTGACGCTGTTAAGGGGGACGTTGTTAAGGGCGTTATAGAAGCGCTTATCGGCGTTGCAATCATAGTGTTCGGCTGGCTTATAGCAGGAATCGTTCTTTTAGTGTTCGGCGTTTTGCTCATCATTAAAGGCGTGTTAGACCTTTTAAAAGTTTATAAAAAAGGTTTTATGGCAAGCCTTTCGTCAATCGTAACTATCGTTATCGGTGTAATACTCGTAATCTCTAAATTTGCGCTCATTGATTTGTTCTGCATTATAGCAGGCGTAATTTTCATTATCAATGCAGTATTAACTTTGTTCGGCAATCCGCTTAAAAAGAAAAAATAAGAAAATTTAAACGGCTACTTTCGTAGCCGTTTTTTTTATGCCTATTTGTTTTTGAGTATTCCTTTTATTATCTTAAACCTTAGCCATTTTGGAAGGGCGTTTAACAAAAGCAAAAGTTTATTTCTATTTAGCGTGTAAACAAACTTGGGCTTTTTAGCGTTCAAAATCTTAAACGCTTTTTTTGCAACTTTTTCGGGTGGAACGCACTTTGCTTCCACCTTTTCAACTATGTTTTTAAAGCGTTTGGCGTTAACTTTATAAAGTTCGGTTTTTAAGCAAAATCTATCAAGCGCGGTAGTTGACGCGCCAAGCATACCCGTTGCAACCGCTCCCGCTCTTATTACTGAAACGTGAATATCAAGGAGTTGAAGTTCCATTTTTAAAGCGTACGAATACCCGTCGAGCGCGGATTTAGTTATAGCGTAAATTCCAGTAAAAGGAAGAGGGTCAAGCGAGGCAAGTTCGCTCGTTGTTATTATTATTTTTGAACTTGGTTTTAAGAGTGGCAAAAACGCTTTGTTTATATTAAAAGCGCCGTATAGGTTGATTTTAAAGGCTTTATCAAAATCTTCACCACTCATTTCAACCAAAGAATCAAGCGTGTAAACGCCTGCAAAATGCACTATTGCCGAAAGGTTATCGGTAAAACTTTTAACCGTTTCAAACGCAGTTTTAACGGAAATTTCGCTCGTAACGTCAGCGATAACGGGAATAACGTTTTCGGTTTTTTCTTCCACTTTTCTATCGAGCGCAAACACGGTGTATCCGTTATCAACGAACTCCTTGGTGGCTTTTCGCCCCATACCGCCGTACGCTCCAGTAACAAGCACGTATTTCATAATCGCTTAATCCTTGTTTTCATTATTAACGTTATTTATCACTTCTTGCAAAAACAAATTTCCATACCTATCAAACCACTTTTTGCGAAGACTTCTTCTTGATAGAACTTCTTGTTCCGTCAAGGGCTTTTCCGTTGCTAAATAAACTAAAGCTTTATCGTATATAATGCGGTTACAAGGAATTTTATTTTCGTTACTAATGCGGTTTCTCAGTTCTGTTAAACGCTTTAAAAGTTCAAGGTCGGTTAAAATTTCGCCGTCTTCGTCAACGGTAACGCTAACCCCGTCAACTTCAATCTTGTTTTTAGAAGATTTCCCGTTGGCGTTTACGATTTCTTCAACGGCGGATATATTCTCGTTAGTAATACTGCCAACCCCTTTATTTTTATTTAGCCTTAAAGTGGGATAAGCGCCGAGAGTTCTCCTTAAAAAATCTTCGTTAACCAAATATTCAACTATTTCGTTAACGCATGCGGAATTTAAACTCTTTAACGCGCCGTAACCACAGATATAGTTAAAATTGTTGTTATAAATTTCTTTATTACGACAACCCCTTAAAACTCTAACGAGCATCGTAGCGCCGAAATAATTGCTTTTAGCCATCTCACTATATACGTTTAAAACGGCGTTTATAACTTCTTTCCCGCTTGCTATAACCAGGGTTTCCTTTTCTTGCTCTTTTACCTTTTGCGCTATTTCAGTCAATCGCTCTTTAAGGCTGTTATCTATGCCGAATATCGTGTCCCCCGTGTAAGGGTTTGTAAAGTTTATTACTGAATTTAAAATTTCATAGTCGCTTAATTTAACTTCTCTTTGCAAAGGGGCAATTTCATCGTTGCAAACAAACGCTTGATTAGTTTTATCTTCTTGGCTATCAATATCTTTAACGTTAGAAATATCGTTTAATGAGTTTCTAAACTCTTCAACTTTTTCCAACGACAGCGTTTGATAATATAAAACCAAAAAGTTGTTTTTATCATTATCGTTTAACGATAAAATATAAGTTATATCTTCCGCAATTTTTCTAATTTTTGAAACTACCGCCATTTGCCACTTTCTTTTTGAGCAACTATTATTTAGCCAAGCGCTTTCTAAAAACAACGGGTTTTTAAAAATATTATCAACGTGTTTTTCCAAATTGTTATATAAAGCGATATTTCTTGCAAAGGTGTAAATTTCGTATTGTTTTGCTTTTTTATCGTTTTCCCTTATAAAACGATCAACTTTTTTAAAGGGAACTTTTATTAAATCTAACAAAAAATCAATCTTTTCTTTAACCGTTTCAAGCGGAGCGTTGTAGCCTTTAACTATTTCTCTTTTTGCTTTTTCCAAAACGCCTTTAACAAATTTTAACTCGGCGTGGTGGTCTAATGCAATATCGTAATTTTCTATTCCGTATTCAAATTGAGAATAATAACTAACGCCGTTTTCTATGCTCGTTTTTAACTGCTCGTAATTTTCAAACAACACGTTACCGGGGGTTTGCTGAGTGTGAACAACCAAATTAAAATTATTAAACGGCGACTCGTTTTTTCTTTTACTAATTTCAGTCGTTTCGTTGTTAGCGTTTTTAGACATATCGCTTTTCTCCTTTTAAAAGCCCGTTATCGCGGCATTTATATTTTAGCACATTTAAACTGTTATTTCAATATTAAAAAAGGGTTTGCCCACCGCAAACTCTTTTTTTTAACGCTTTATATCTTAACTTCAATTATCATTTTTGCAAGCGTTAAAGTTTCTAAATCTTTAGTTTCTTTTAAGCGTTCTCTAACGCCTGCGCCGTAGTTTATAAACGCGCTTATTTCATCGCTATCATCTGCTTTTGCAAGGTTTACTTCTTCTTCAAATTTATTGCCGTAATATGTTAAAAATTTATTGTCAAACTTGCTATTTCTTGCGTAAACTTCGCATCCGCTTGTAAATTCTTTTAGGCTTTTTAGCACGGTTTTTACGTTTGGCGCGCCGTTTAGCATTAAATTGTTTATACCGGTTATTTCTTCTATGTGCTTAGGAATATATTTATCGAAAGCAACCAGCGAAGAAAAGTTTCCAACAATTTCGCCGTTTACTCGCCATATTTTGCATAATTTTTACGCCGTTTAATAACTTTTATAGCGTTCAAAAAACCAAGGTAACCAAAAAGGTCACCAAGTTTGGTGACCTTAATTTTTAAATGTATACGCCTTAAATATGATAGCCTAACGTCTCTAAAGAAAAAATCATAAAATATTGCAAAGCCTCGGCTAAAGATATTTTTTCTTTTTCCATTACGATTTCAACCAAGCGTTCCTTGTCCTTACTTAACTTCAATTCCACTACGGGGTTTTCAAGCGTTTGCCATTCTCGGTCAGGATTAGCGTGTCCCCAATGCGATACCGCTATGCCTGCCCAACCTGTGCTAAGAATTGTAACACAATTTCTTTGCGTAATGGAAGAAAGAACTGCTTTTGCAGGAGTTAAATTCTTCTCCTTCATAATTGTGCAAATCATGTCTTGAGCAATTGCATCATCAGCGTAATTGATAGAAAGCGTAGGCACTTTTCGTTTTTTGGGAGCATCAGACAAAAATACTTCCTTGAAAACTTCTAATTTGGTTTCATCATCAGCGTCTGACAAATACGACTGCTCATAATCCTTCCAGTCAGCAACAATGACGCTTTCCACCATGTTAGTAAATAAGCCTATTTTTTCTTGGTAAGCAATACGATTTTCTAATAGCAATTTCCCTAATTCCAAACTAGCAGAAGATGCTTTAATTAACTCAGTCCATTTATAAAATCCTGACAATTTTGCTATGACGTGCTGGGCATTCATCAAAGTAAATGAGCCTTCTTCGTCTATGTCAAAATTCATCACAATATCATCAATGTCATGAAAAAAGCGAGGACTATATTCATAGAAACCCTCGTCTTCGTTGTACACTTTCGTGTTGTAGTCTTTTAATAGACTTTTAGCCTGTTGTTTAAAAAAATCAATAGTAATCATAATAATATTTCTCCTTAAATATTCAGTTTATTGTCTATAAAAAATGCGTTCGTAAACTTGTGCGACAATAAACCTTTCAATAAAGATTATATTATCTAGAAAATGGCTGATATAAAATCTTTGCACGAACGAGCACGCTTGCCATAGCGTTATAGTTATTATAGCACAAGAATAAACAAATGTCAATATGGTTAATTTATAATAATCGTTGTTCAATGTGTAGAGGTTTTTTTGTTTAAGAAAAGGAAGGTCGCCATTTTTTAGTTTCCATTACTATTCACATTGTAAACATAAACAATAAAATACAGTAAATAAAAAAAGGGATAAAATAGATTTCTATGAAAAATAATACCTATACTTTATGTGTAATTTTTACGGGAGTTATAAACTAAAGATAAAACCTTTTAGGGGGTGGGGTTAAATGCCCTGCCCTTAATTTTTTACAAAGAAAAAGAACGTAAATATATGTTCGATTTACGTTCTTATTGGTACTCCCTGCGGGAAATTGATGCAAACACCAAGAATAACGCTATCGTTTATTGCGAACTATGCGGACTTGAATGGTCGGATATCGACTTCGACAACGCTACGATAACCATAGCAAGGTCGCTCACCGCTGTCCGTAGGGTTGGGTTAGTATTAAAAGACCCTAAAACGAACATCACTATGCAAATCGCTGCTGGAGTGCCTATCGTAACGGTTGCAGGTCGAGCGGGTCACGCGCGAACCAGCACTACCACCGACATATACAGCCACTTCCTAAAAACAGCCGACCGTTCCGCCGCCCAAAAACTGGAAGAAATATTCGACTGAACATAATGACCCTAACGTACGCTGTTGGGGTTATTTTTATTGTCCTTTTTCTAAAGAAATTCTTTAGATATGCGAAGAACCCACTTGATTAAATTTTTTATTTGTGGTATAATGATAAAAATACCATTCAAGGGGAATTTTTATGGCAGTAAGTTACGACAAATTGTGGAAAAAACTTATAGATAAAAAGATGACAAAGAACGCGCTACGCGTGCAAGCTGAGATGTCTTCTTCCACTATGGCAAAGATGAGCAAAAACGAAACCGTATCAATGAACGTAATGCTCCGTATTTGCAAGGTATTACAATGCAATATCGGCGATATAATGGACGCAGAAGATTAAAGTAAATTAAAGGAGTACTAAAGATGTCTACTATTGAACCGTTTATTAGATGGGCAGGCGGAAAATCGTGGTTTGTTTCTTTCATGCATAATCTAATAAAAAACATAAATATTAACCACTATCATGAGCCATTTTTAGGCGGAGCTGCTGTTTTCTTTTCGCTTGATTTACCTAAAAAATCATATTTATCAGATGCAAATGAAGACCTTATAAATACTTATTTGCAAATAAGAGATTGTCCCGATGCAGTTATAACAGCCTTTTCTCAATTTACTAACTCTGAAAAAAACTATTATGAAATACGCAATTTAAAATTTGATAATAATATTGAGCAAGCAGCACAGTTTATTTTTTTAAACCAAACATCCTACAATGGAATTTATAGAGTGAATAAAGATGGAAATTATAATGTCCCCTATGGGTTTAGAAAAAATTGGCATTACGATTGCAATAGAATTCTTGAAGCAAGCAAAAAATTACAAAATACAAACATTAGCTGTAATGATTTTGAAAGCAACAAATACAAGATAAAACCTAATGATCTTGTTTTTTTAGATCCCCCATATACCGTTTCGCACAATAATAATGGATTTATAGAGTATAATAAGAAGCTTTTTTCTTTACAAGATCAATATAGATTAAGCAAGTACATTGACTATATAGAATACTTATATTATTTACTACAAACGATAAAAGTGAACAATAATACCCATAAACGTTATTGGATCTCCGAGTTTGCCACAAAAAAATTATTCGTCCATACAATAGAGCAACAAAAAGAAATTGTCAATAGTATTAAAAGCACATTTGCGCTTTTAGATAAAATGAGCAGCTCAATTTGAGTTGCTCATTTTATCAAGTATATTAAAGTAATTTTCTATGTCTTCAACTATTCTCTCTTGAATATCTAAAGGATGAATATTTAACTCTATCTTTATTAGATTTGTTTTACTAATACGCTTTCGAGTAGAGCCTGAACACTTCATTAAAACTTGTTGTTGAAACGCATTAGAGCTCAAATAATACATAAGATATTTTAGATTATAATGACTATCGGGCGCAATCCAACACACGTCAACTGCCGTAATACATTTTTCATCCATTTGCGGTAATATACAGCAAGTCATTTCGTTAGCAACAAGACGATTAATAAGTAAATAACCTTCTTTTATCTCTTTGCAGTTATTTTGTGTGAAAAAATCTTCATCAACGTGGCAAAATGGTTTATTTAAGAAAACATTTTTACCTATATGCTTTAGTTGGACAAGTTTTATGTTCCCATTTGGATTCATATTTCCCGAAAGAACCCAATCACCATCGCCAATATTTTCACTTTTTACTA
>JAFWXO010000007.1 GCA_017545865.1 Clostridia bacterium
AAAATTGCCGTACAAAGTCCAATGGGAACGGAGATAAGCAAACTTAATCCAACCGTCATCAGCGTTGTTATTATAGACGGTAAAATTGTGATTTTTTTACTGCTGAACTCATATTCGCCAAAGAGTAGGTGTGGGTTAGAAAACAAATGCGGTGCGCCTTTTGCGAATATAAATCCGATTACAAGCAAAAGTGTTATTCCCGCAAAAACGCCTGCGCAGATTGCTGCTCCTGCGCCGATATTTGGCGTTTTTATCTTGTACTTAAATCCTGATATTTTATCTTTGCACTTCGTCCAAAAGGTCGTTTTCTTTGTTTTTTCATTTTTCTTAAAGATTTTAGAGAATATACTTTTGCCTTCGACTGCGCCTTTAATTGCTTTTTTTGAGATGGCACCGAACACAAGGTTTACGATAAGTACAAACACAAGCAAAATTACACCCGTCGCAACGAGAGCGCCTTGTTGAACTTCGCCTGCATACCCCATTTCCAAGACAATATTTGCCGTAAGCACACGAAAACTATTAAAGAGTGATTCGGGATATGCTACAGAGTTTCCTGCAACCATTACGACTGCCATCGTTTCGCCAAGTGCACGTCCTATACCGAGAACGAGCGAAGCGGTTACACCTGATTTTGCCGCTTTCGTAACCGTTCCAAAAACTGCTTGCGAGTGTGTAGAACCAAGTGCAAGCGCACCTTCATAATACGAACGCGGTACTGCCTCTAAACTGGTTTTGGAAAGGGATACTACGGTAGGCATAATCATTATACCGAGTATTAGCGACGTTGCCAAAAGTCCACTGCCGTCGTTAGGAGCAAAGTTTGCAAGTAATGGGAGCAAGAACACGATCCCGAAGAAACCGTAAACCACCGACGGGATACCTGCAAGCAAGTTTACCATTGACGAGAATATCTTTTTCAATTTCTTCGGGCAATAGAAAGCAAGGAATACTGCGGTAAAATAACCAAGCGTGCCACCAATTAAAAGCGCACCAACGGTTGTTGCAAGTGTTCCGACAATCATCTTCAATATACCATACGAACCCGAAAGGTTGGAAGTTTCATAGTTATCGAGTCTATCGGGCGCCCAAGTTTCTCCAAAGATAAAATCGAACAAACCTATTTTGTTAAAGGCAGGTATGCTTTTAATTAGCATAAAAACGAAAATGGCGGCAACAGCGATTACGCATATAATCGCTGCCACCGTGAATATCGTTTGACCTGTTTTTTCTTTGATTTGAGTCTTATTCATATTAACCTACAACTTCGCTAAATTTCGTTATTTTGCCGGTGTATATATCGTAGAGTTGTTCAAGAGTAAGGTCGTTTACCTTATCGTTTGATTTGTTTACGATAACTGCTACCGCATCAAGGCACACGTTGAAGCTGTTGATTCCATCTTCTTTTACGCTTGCAGAAGAAAGTCCGATTACGTTACCGTTTGTATCGTCGTGAACGTCTTTCTTACCTACTGAAGAGCCTTTTAAGTCTAAGTTTTCAAATATGGTTTCTACTTTTCTACCGTAAAGTGCTGCATATTCGCTCATTGCATTTTTAATGAAAAGCTCCATACTCGTCGAACCACTTATTCTAATTTTACCACCTGAAGGAAGAGAAGATTTTACTTCGTATTCTACTACGGGAATTGCCGTTGCGCCCTCATTTGCTCTCATTGAAGGGTCTGAAAGGTAAATACTGCCTGCTTCATCAGCATGTTGCTTTGAGTTTTCACTCTTTAAGTAGAGCAAGAAGTCTGCTGCAAGGTCTGTAAGTTGAACTTCAGAGCTTGTCATAATTACAAACGGTCTCTGAATCTGATAAGAACCATCTAAAACAGTTTCGGCAGATGGAGCAACTCCATTTACTTTTATAACTTTAATAGTATCGTTTACTGAACCGAGCGAGATGTAGCCGATTGCGTTTTTATCGCTTGCGACTTTGCTCATAACCGTACCTGTTTTTTCCTGAACAACTGCTTTATCCGTCGTAAAGAAGTGTCTGTCGCCGTTAATCTTCATTTCAAGATAATTGCCGTTTCCGTCCGTTACAACTTTATCAAATGCTTCACGTGTTCCACTACCTTGAGTACGAGCTACTACCGTGATGTCCTTTTCACCGCCACAAGCGGTAAGTCCTACTGCGCCACAAATTAAAAGTACGCAACTGAGTAAAAGTGTTACAAGTTTTTTCATTTTTTTAAATCTCCTTTTTTTTAATTACGCCTATATTATACTGCGTTAAAATTATTCCAACTATCACTTTTAAGTTTAGGCAATGTAAAGTTTATGTAAAGATGAAAAAAATCGCAAAATGCTTGCGACTTTTTGAAGAAGATATATAGTTATATAAATGAAAAAGAGCTTGGACGTTAAATCCAAGTTCTAATTTCATTTGACCGCTTGAAGTGCAATTTCCTATAAATTTTTAATGTTTCAAAAAATCCCTTATAGGGAACGCCTTTTTCCGTCGGGCGTTGTTTTTCGTATATTACTTTTCGTAAGTTTCTTCGTATTTTTTAATATTTTCGGCAATCGTTTTAAGCGCAGTTTCATGCGAGCCAACTTCTAAAACGTGAACTTTTTTATTTTCTAACGTTTTGTAAACGGATAAGAAGTGTTTAAGTTCGTCAATGATATGTACGGGAAGTTCCCAAATATCGCGGTAGCCGTTGTATTGCGGATCGCCAAAGGGGATAGCGATAATCTTTTCGTCGCGTTCTTCGTTATCTTCCATAAACACAACGCCGATAGGGTAGCATCTAACTAAACTCATTTTTTCTATCGGTTGAGAACATAACACGAAAACGTCCAAAGGGTCTTTATCGTCGGATAAAGTTCTTGGAATAAACCCGTAGTTCATAGGGTAGTGGGTGCTAGTGAAAAGCACGCGGTCAAGAATAATAAGCCCAGTTTCTTTATCGAGTTCGTATTTGTTTTTAGAGCCCTTTTCAATCTCGATGCAAGCAACGAAATCTTTGGGGGTAATTCTTTCTTTACTAATGTCCTTCCAAATATTCATATTTTTCTCCTTACACTTGTAATTTAAGTTTATCTAATAGTTCTGCGCTTTCAACGAGTTTGCCTGCGCCTATAATAGATGCGATTTCCGCTTCTTTATAAACTTTTGCAGTAATCTTTAAAGCGTTTGAAATATAATCTTCAATGCCGTAAATTTTAACGCCACCGCCGGTAAGGTAAACACCGCCTTTTTGAAGAAGGGATAAAGTTTCGCTTTCAAGCGATGAGAAAATAACGCCCGTTATATTTAAAATCTTATCGATAAACTCTTTAACCGCAGGGTAAATTTGCGATGCGGAAATTTGAGCAACCCTTTGCTTTCCACTAAGCACGTCTTTCCCGCTGACAACCGCTTTAGTTTCATCGTCTTCATTAAGGCTTGAAAGTTGGGTTTTAATAACTTCTGCGGAGTGGTCGGAAATCAAAAGGTTGAGCTTACTTTCAACGTGCTTAATTATCATTTTGTTAAGAACGTTACCGCCAATTTCCGCCGAAGCGCCTGAAATAACGCCCGCTTTTGTAAGCACGCAAACGGTGGTTTGCCCACCGCCAAGGTCAATAACCGCGCTCGGCGTTTCGTAAGAGAGTTCTTCGCCAAGCCCAAGTAGAGCGGAAACGGGGTTTTCAGCGTAACAAACGTTAAATATTTTTGCGCCTATCAAAGCGTTTTCAAACTTTTTAATCGTTTCTCTATTTGCCCCGCACTCAACGAGAAGAAGCGCGTCTTTTATAATTTCAAGCGGATACTTAACCTTTTTAACAAAGTGTGAAATAAGGGCAACGAGCGCCTTGTGGTCAACTATATCCACGTTAGAAACGGGGAAGATAATCTCAACGTTTTCGGGCGTTTTGCCGATTAGAGAATAAGCGTCTTTCCCGTAAGCGTAAGGCGTTTTGTAGTTTTTGTTTTTAATTGCAATACAAGTCGGCTCAATCAAAACTACGTCCGCTTTGGACTTGTAGATTTTGGTGTATGAAGTTCCTATATCAATCGCGATTTTCGGTTTCATTTTAACTCCGCCAAGATTTGTAATATTTTTTCAGTGGGAAGCCCCACAACGTTATCGTAACTGCCAACGGTTGATTTAACTAAATTAAACTCGTCTTGAATACCGTACGCCCCAGCCTTGTCCATAGGGCTACCGGTCTTTATATAGTTCAAAATTAGTTCATCGGATAATTCGTTAAAGGTAACGAGCGTTTTTTCGTGAGAATTAACCGTTTTACTTTCGGTAACAACGGCATAGCCCGTGATAACTTCGTGCACGTTGTTAGATAACTCTTTAAGCATTGAAAACGCATCTTCTTCGCAACTTGGCTTTCCTAAAATCTTGCCGTTTATCGCAACGATAGTGTCCGCCCCGATAACTATTCCGCCCGTTTTTTCAAAAACCGATTTTGCTTTGTTTAAGGCTAAAAACTCGGCGTATTTTTCAGGGGATTTGCCGTTATACTTAGGCTCAACGTAATCAGACGGAACGACTTGAAAGTCAACGCCCGCGTTTTTCAAAAGTTCTCTCCGCCTTGGAGAGTTGCTCGCTAAAATTATCTTCACCTATATATTGTACTACTAAAAACCCTTTTTGTAAATAAAAACTCCGCCATACACGGCGGAGATTTGTTATTTTTTAAGGTTTTGGTTTTGAAGTTCTCTAATTTCTTCGGTCGCAAGCGAAACTTTAGTGATAAAGTCTTTGCGGTATGGCCTCATCCAAATACTGTCGCCCGGGATAGAGAAGTCAAGCATATCGGCGTAACCTTTATAATTATATTCAACGTGAACGCTTTCAAGCGAAGTGCCTGAATATTCAATCGTTCTTTCTTCGCCGTAAAGGTTAACTTTTAAAATAGTGCCGTTTGAGTTTTGAATTAAAGTGCCTTTGCCGTGATGGTAGAACCCTTTAGAGTCGGGAAGGGTAAACGTTTCGCAAACTTCTTCAATAGAATATTTACCGCTAAACACTTCTTCGTGAACGTTTTGTTTTTGCCACTTAAACCAGTCGGGAACGTGTGAAAAATACGTTTCGCCTTCGCGCGCCTTGAGTTCGCCGTTTTCAAGCATATCCCAAACCTTTCCACACGCTTTACAAGTAAGGGTAGTGCCTTTGCCTTCCATTTCAAACTCTTTTTTACAATGCGGGCATTGATATAAAATTGCGTTTATATTAGTTGCCCTTTCTTTATAAGTTAAAATGTTACCGCAGTCTTTAAGGTATTTCCAGTCGTCATAAACAAAAGCCTTGTTAATTTTTTCGTTAATTTCATTAACGGAAAGAGTGTTAACTTCTTCTTTTGTAACAACTTCAATAAGGTCGCCTTCCATAGGCATGCGGTTTTGCTTGTACTTATTCCATTGTGGGTCGCTAATATACGAGCCTCTTAAATTGAGAACGTAAACGGGTACTTTTAAAAATTTAGCAAGTTTGCCGTTTGATTCAGGGAGATAACTCGTTGTTCCGTCTAAAGAATATCTCGCTTCGGGGTAAATAACGAACGTCGTTTTTCTGTCAACGCAAATTTTAAGGTTGCGCATAAGATTCATATCCGATATAAACTTGCGCTTACAAATAGCGCCTATAAGGCGCATAAGCGGAGTGGACATATCGTAGAACGCGTCAATCGCCGTAACGTAGTTTATATTGTGCGTTTTAACGGCGTGGAAAAGCATATAAAAATCGTTGAACGCCGCGTGGGTAGCGTAAATAAGCGCAGGACCTTTGGGTTTATTACCAACGTAATTTACTTTGTGCTTTCTTCTAAGTAACATAAGCCAAACGACAGCGTGGATAAGCCACATAAGTAAATACGGGCGAACGGGTTTGCGTTTAAAATCGTAACGCTTAACTTTGTCTTTCCCCTTGAATTTTAAGATTTTAATTTTACCAAATTTTTGTTTCATAGCCTTTCAAGTATACAAGATAGTTCACATTATTGTCAAATGTGTTCAATAACTTTTTAAAAATTGTGCACACGAAAAATAAAAATTTGTAAATAAAAACTAAAAGCGTTGTCAAAAATTCAATATAGTGGTAAAATTAAAAGGTATTTAATTTGCTTGGGGGTTATTATGCAAGATTGTAGAATTAAAAAACTCGCTAAAGGCTTAATCAACTATTCCGTTGAACTTAAAAAAGGCGAAAAATGTTTGATTGAAGCGTTCGATATTGATAACGCTTTAGTTAAAGCGCTCGTTGACGAGGTTTACGCCGTTGGCGGTTATCCTTTCGTTTGGATAAGGGATAATCAAGTTCAACGCAAAATATTAAACGGTTTAAACGATGAACTTTGTAATCTTATGGCGGACGTTGACTCTTATCTTATGGAAAAAATGGACGCGTACGTTGGTATTCGCGGTGGAAACAACGCCTACGAACTTTCCGACGTTGACGGGGAGAGAAGAAAGTTATACAGTTCCGTATATTCAAACAAAGTCCACTTAGATCTTAGGGTAAACAAAACTAAGTGGGTTATTCTTCGCTATCCAAATCCCGGTATGGCTCAACTTGCGGGTATGAGCACGGAGGCGTTTGAAGATTTTTACTTTGACGTTTGCACCCTTGATTATTCTAAGATGGACAAGGCTATGGACGCGCTTGGCGCTCTTATCGAAAAAACGGATAAGGTAAGGCTCGTTGCAAAGGATACCGACCTTACTTTCTCTATAAAAGGTCTTCCAGGGATTAAGTGTTCTGGTAAAAGAAATATTCCCGACGGTGAGATTTTCACCGCGCCCGTTAAAGATAGCGTTAACGGCGTTATCACCTTTAACGCTCCGTCTATTAAAGACGGGTTGAAGTTTGAAAACGTTTGCTTAACCTTTAAAGACGGCAAGATTATAAACGCAACCGCAAACTACACCGAAAAACTCAACGAAATTTTGGATATTGACGAAGGCGCAAGATACGTTGGCGAATTTTCCTTCGGCGTTAACCCCTTCATTAACGACGCTATCGGCGATATTTTATTCGACGAAAAGATTGCAGGCTCTATTCACTTTACGCCCGGCTCTTGCTATGAAGAGTGTGATAACGGCAACAAGTCTTCGCTTCACTGGGATATGGTGCTTATTATGAGTGAAAACTACGGTGGCGGTGAAATTTATTTTGACGACGTTTTAATTAGAAAAGACGGAATTTTCGTTTTAGACGAGTTAAAATGCTTAAATCCCGCTAATTTGAAATAAAAGAGCGTAAAATTGATTGACTTGAATAAAAAAAGCGGATATAATAAACAAGGTGGCGTTATTGTCACCAAACATTGTTAAATTTTTAACGTAAAGTTAATTTTATAAGGAGAACAAAATTATGTCAAATGTAAAAGTTGCAATTAACGGTTTCGGTCGTATCGGTCGTTTAGCGTTCAGACAAATGTTTGATGCTGAAGGTTACGAAGTTGTTGCTATCAACGACCTTACCAGCCCCAAGATGCTCGCTCATCTTCTTAAA
>JAFWXO010000008.1 GCA_017545865.1 Clostridia bacterium
GCCCATAACGTCACCCGCTCTGCCGAAGGTGTTGCCGATCATAAAGTCTTGCTCAACTAAATATCTGTTATAAAAATCAACGCAACCGTATAAAACGCCGGCATCGTCAAACCCTTCGATAATAGCGCCGTCTTTACCCGCTTTTATGTAGTATTCTTCGGGTTTTGTTAAAACTTTTGTAGAATTTTCTTTGATGTAGGGGTTATTTTCCTTAGTGCCAACGTAAATAGTATAAAACTTTTCAGTATTAGCAAAAGCGCCGTAAGGATAACAAGGCGTGTATTCAAAAGTGAAGTCAAGAAGGTATTCGGTTAAAACTTCTATCGCTTTTTTTTGAACGGCGGTTTTTCTTTCGCCGTAAATAATCATAGGTGGGTTCATAGGGATTTTTTCTGCCATAATTTTACTCCTTGTTTAGCAAGTTTTTGTAATTTTACTTGCACTACACTTATAGTTTACAACAAAAAAAGGTCAATGTAAATACTACCATTGACCTAATTTTATCATTTTATTGACTTTTTGATTTGTATTTTGACGGTAACACCCCAAACTTTTCTTTAAAGCATTTTGAAAACTGAGTTGCCGATAGAAAACCACAGTCAAACGCCACTTGCGTTACGCTTCGCTTTTGTTCTAAAAGTTTTCTCGCAACGGATAATCTATACACTGTTAAATACTCCGTAAAGTTAACGCCAAAGTTCTTTTTGAAGTTACGGCAAAAATAACTTTGATTAAACGAAAGCGCATCCGCAACTTCTTTCGAAGTTATCTTCTCTACGTAATGCTCTTTTACAAAAGATATAACCGCACCGCAAAAATCGGCGTTTTTAGGCTTGTTTAAATGCCTATCAAGCAACAAATTCTTTAATACGTATGCAAAAAATAGCGTTAAATACGCCCTAAATTCCATTGAAAGAATTTCGCCGTCAACCCCATCGTCACGCTCGGCAAGAGAGTAAATTTTCAAAAATAAATCGGCAAGATATTTTCCGTGTTCGCTCTCGCCTTGAATATGGTGGGCAACGAGCGTCGTTTCGTTTACAAGTTTTTGAGAAATATCAGAGCCGAAAATGAGCGAGCAGTCAAAACACACGCATTTTGATATGCTTTGCTGAGTTTTATCCACCGTGAAAGAGTGAATTTCCATAGGGTTAACGCAAATTATATCGCCAGCCTTGGTGTGATATAACCTATCCCCTATCTTTACCGTTTGATTGCCTTTTTCAAAATATAAAATTTCAAATTCGCTATGATTATGAACGTCAGTCCCGTAATTAACGCTTGAAGATATTGCAAGCGGAACGGTTTTGAAACGCTTTCTGAAAGAATCGTCAAGCATATTAAACGGTTATCTTAGTAAAATCAGATTTCGGGTGATTGCAAAGCGGGCAAGTGAAATCATCGGGGAGTTCTTCAACTTCTTCTTCATAACCGCAAATATTGCAACGCCATACCGTTTTCGTCGGTTTTGATTGTGGCTTGGGCTTAATGTTTGCAAAATAGTAAGCGTACGTTGCAGACGGGTCTTCAGTTAAGTCAAACTCGTCAGTAACGTCTGCAATAAACAAGATATGAGTGCCAAGGTCAACAGTTTGCTTAACCTTTGCCGAAATTACCGAGTTTACGCCTTTAGTTATATAGTTAACGCCGTTTGAAGCAACTTTAAAGTCTTTAAAATCTTTAAACTTGTCAACGTCACGCCCAGACTGGAAGCCAAAGTGAGTGAAAATATCGAAGCTAGCCTTTTCAGATAAAGTGGAAACGTTAAACACCCCACTTTCAAGTATCATACCGCAAGTATAGTTTTGTTTGTTCACCGCAAGAGTTATCGCGTTTGGCGAAGTGGTTACTTGAATTGCGGTGTTAGTAATGCAACCGTTTTGTTTGTCGCCGTTTTTTGCCGTTACGACGAATAAGCCGTAACTTAACTTTCTCATAGCGTTGCTCATATTAGTATCTCCAAAAAAAATTATATGTTTTATTTTAGCATAAATAACTTAAATGTCAATGATTATATAAATGAATTTATATTTTTATCGTCATATTGACTTTAAACGTTAAAAAACACGGCTTTGCGCCGTGTTTTTAGTAATCGTTAATTCCCGAGCCGATTAGCCCCGCAGTTTTAAAATCTTCGTAGTTTTTTCTTACGATATAATCAATATAACTGTCAATAAGTTCGGCGGTAAAAATATAACCGCTGGGGTTCATATGCCCGTTTAAGTAAAAGCGTTTCATAAACTCTGCATCGTATACGGGCGCGTAGTTATAAAGGTCAATTACGTAAGAGTTATCAAAAATTTTAGTGAGTTCGTTGAGTTGTTTTAATAACTCCACGGCAATCTCGTTTAAGTTTTCTTCCGCGCGCTTTGGGAAACTTACGAAAAAGAATTTAGCGCTTGGCTGAATTTCTTTATACCTTGCAATAATTCGAGCGTAATTACCGATAAAAGTAGGTTTGTTCTTAGTATAGTCGGTTACGTCAATATCTTCAACCGCGCCGAGTGGCATTTTTTTGTTGATTAAATCATTAACGCCAAGAGCGATAACGTAGGCTTGGCAAGCCTTTTCTTTATCCCAAAACCCGTTTTCTTCGGCAAAGGATTCTAAATACCAACTAGCCGTCATACCACCGCGAGAGAAATTATACGCGGTAAGACCGTTCTTTCTTGCGATATATTGCCCCCAAGAGTATTCATACAAGTCGTAATACCCCCAAGTTCCATCTTCTTTTAGCATTTGGAATTCGCCTGAAGACAAACTGTCCCCAACGAAAGCAATCTTTCTAAAAACTTGAGTGTGGCTATACCCTTGAACTAAACGTTCAAGCGGTTTTTCATTTTCATTAAAATATCTATCGTAAACGTTCATAGTTAGATTATATCACTTGCCTAAAATTTTGTAAATAAGATAGGTTAAACTTATTTAAAGTTTATCGCTTATAAAAACGCTTGACTTTAATAAAAATTGAGTTTAAAATCTAATCACTGACACCGGGTAGAAAATGCGATTGCATTGTGTAGTTCCATTAGGTCTTAGAAGGAACTATTCAATGCTTATTTTTTTGTATTATGAACGCTTTGAAAAGAATAAATTTATACTTTACAACTTTTGAAAAGTTGTTATGGCTATTTTCCGTTGCGATTACGATAGCCGTCTTTTTAGCGTTCAAAAACACAAACTACGTAACGCTTGCATCTTGCATAACGGGCGTTACTTCACTTATATTTTGCGCAAAAGGTAACCCCGTTGGCATGGCGCTAATGATTATTTTTGCAACTTTTTACGGAATAATTAGTTTCGTTTGCAGATATTACGGCGAAGTTATAACTTACGTTGGTATGAGTATGCCAATGAGTGTTTTATCGCTTATTTCTTGGCTTAAAAACAGGCACACCAAAACCGAAGTAAAGGTAAAAGACGTAACGAAAAAAGATTTGTATATCTTAATAATTGCAACGATCGTTGTCACGGTTTCTTTTTTCTTTATATTAAAGGCGTTAAATACTGCAAACTTGCTCGTTAGCACCCTTTCTATCTCAACGAGTTTTATTGCCGTTTACTTTACATATAAGCGCTCGCCCTACTTTGCGCTTGCTTATGCAGTGAACGATATAGTTTTGATAGTTTTATGGACCGTTCAATCGTTTATATCCATAACCTACGTTTCAGTTGCCGTATGCTTTACGATATTTTTAGTTAACGATTTATATAGCTACTTTAACTGGCTCAAAATGAGAAAGCGCCAATCAAAAAAATAATTTTTGTTTTTGTCGTTAAAAAAGTAGCGTTTTTTTAATTTATGTGATAGAATAGTATTCGCATCGGGGTGTAGCGCAGCTGGTAGCGCGCGACGTTCGGGACGTTGAGGCCGCAGGTTCAAATCCTGTCACTCCGACCAAAAAAGCAGATAGTCATTTGGCTATCTGCTTTTTTGCTATAAGTGATTTATACTACGCTTTAACGTCCTGGTAAGTCGCGCGCTAATTTTAGATAAGGGCTCTCAAAATTGTTTTTGCAAAAAAGAATTTTGGGATAAGCGAGCAATCACTTTTAAACCAAGGCGCTACCCTTTAGGGTAACGGCTGGCATCCCCAAGTGAATTGTGAGCGTGTTCGGGACGTTGAAAGCGCAGGTTCTACCCTTAGCAGGGCGCAACCCTTTTGCCCTTTGGGCATTTCCCCTAGTAGGGGAATCCCCTGTCACTCCGACCAAAACAAAAAGCAAGGAATTTTTGTTCCTTGCTTTTTGTTTTAAGTTCTTTGGGCAAAATATTCGATTGCTAAGCGATAACCGTCAAAACCCTTGCCAACTATTTGCTTTTCAGCATACATTGAAACATAACTGAGTTTTCTAAATTCTTCACGGGAGTGAATATCGGTTAAGTGAACTTCAACGGTTAAAAGATTTACCGCCTTTAAAGCGTCAAGTATAGCGATGCTCGTGTGCGTGTATGCGCCGGCGTTAATTATAATTCCGTCAAACTTGTCTTTTGCCTTTTGGATAATGGTTACAAGCTTTCCTTCAACGTTTGATTGCTTGATTTTTACCTTTACTCCGTTTTCCTTTGCGGAATCTTTAATAACCTTGCAAAGCGCCTTATAGCCTTGTTTTCCATAAAGTTCAGGCTCTCTAACACCAACCATATTGAGATTTGGACCGTTGAGTACTAAAAGTTTCATAACTTATTTAAAATCTCCTTTAAACACTCGTTTATATCGCCGTTATTTTGGACGGTTATATCCGAAAGATTATAAAAATCTTTTCTTTCATTATACAGCGTTTCAACGCCTTTTGCAATAGATAAAGGTCTACCGTTAACGCTAAGAAGAGATAAATCTCTCTTTATATAAACGCTAATTGAATTTTGCTTGATAACATCTCTATTCTCTTTTGAAATTATCGCTCCACCGCCCGTTGCGATAACTTTAGAAGATTTTATTGCAACTTCTTTTAAAACTGCCGTTTCAATCTCTCTAAACGCCTTTTCGCCCCTTTCGTTTATTATTTCAGACGGGGTTTTACCTACCGTTTTTTCAATCTCTATATCAAGGTCAATAAACTCTTTTGAGAGTTTTTCCGCCAAAAGTTTGCCTATCGTTGATTTGCCAGAAGACGGCATACCCACAAGGCAAACGTTCCTTTTATCCTTAGAAATTTTTGAAATGATTTCTTCAGTCAAAGAATAATCGTGGGTTTTATCAAGCCATAAATCTTGAGAGCAAAGGGCTTGTTCAACGAGCATTGAAAGACCGTTTGTGTTTTTTATTCCAAGTTCTTCCGCTTGAATAAGTAGTTTTGTTTTTTGCGGATTGTAAATAAGATCGATAACCGCGGTTAAACTTTTAAAACGAGAAAGGTCGATAGGGCTATCAAAAACGTTCGGATACATACCAACGGGCGTTGCATTAACGATAACGTCAACCCCCGTTATATCGTAACAGTTTTTATAATTTATCTTAGAATTTCTTCCAACGGAAATAATTTCCTTTGCCTTTTCAATCTCACACGCGCGCTTAACGGCATTATGCGCCCCACCCGTGCCGAGAATCATAACCGTTTTATCCGTTAAAGTTACGCCTATTCTCTTTACGGAGTAAATAAACCCGCAAACGTCGGTATTATGCCCGTGTTTTTTGCCGCCCTTTATAACAACGGTGTTTACAGCGCCAACGGCTTTTGCATCTTCGCTTATAAAATCAAGATACGGCATCACGGTTTTTTTATAAGGAATCGTAACGTTATAACCCGAAAACTCGTTACTAAAAGCAAAATCTGCCACCATACAAGGCGTAACTTCTTTTAAAACGTAATCAAGCCCACAGTAAGCGTGAATTTCTTTTGAATAACTGTGCCCGAGTTTTTCGCCTAACAAACAATATTTCATAAACTTTCTTTATACGCGCCAAGAAGAACGAATTTATCCGAGCCGTTATCAAGTTCGGCAAGAAGATTTCTAACTTGCGGGTCTAAAACGTCCCCTTCGAAATCAAAATAGAAATTGAACTCGAAATCACTGCCTTCTATCGGACGAGATTCAATCTTGGTAAGGTTTAAACCGAACGCGTAGAAACGAGATACGATTTTGTTAAGAGAGCCGGGGGTGTGCGGTAAACTCGTCATAATGCTGATTTTATCCGCGCCTTTATATATGCGCATATCTTTTGCTATGCAGATGAAACGAGTGAAGTTCTTTTCGGCGTTTTGAACTCTCGGCTCAATAATTTTCAAGCCGTAAGCCGTGGCGCACTCTTTAGAACATAAAACGGCAACCGATTTATCCCCGTCTTCCATAACTTTTTTAGCGCCAACCGCCGTGTTTTCAACGGCTTCGGTTTTAACGCCTAATTTTTTGAGATATTCATTACATTGAGAAAGCGCTTGTTGATGAGAGATAACGGTTTTTATATCCTTAATATCAGCGCCACTAACACCCGCTAAACAATGGTCTATTTGAAGCCTTACGCTTTTTACGATATGGAAATCGTATTTCTTCATAAGGTCGTAAACTTCTAAAACCGAGCCTGCGGTTGAGTTTTCTATCGGTAAAACACCGTATTCACAAAGCCCTTTTTCAACGGCGTTGAACACGCCTTCAAAAGTTTTGAAATACGTTACGTCAGATATAGGAAAAAGTTTTTCCGCCGCTCTACCGCTATTTGCGCCGAGAACGCCTTGGCAAGCAACCGTTCCGTCAACGGGGAAATCAACGAGCGGATTTTTAATAATCTCGTCAAGTTCTTCCTTTACGGGCGACTTTACTTCCACGAACTTGCTTTGATAAGCCTTGCTTGAATAGAAAATCGCTTCGTAAAGTTCTTTAACGTAAATTCTAATATCTTCGGGGCATTTTTGCGAAAGGCGATAAACGATTTCTTTTTCTCTCGTTCCGTCGGTCACCGCTTTTTGAGTTTCGGCTTTTATAAGCCCAACTTCTTTTGATAAAGCCATGCGCTCTTTGTAAAGTTCAATAATTTGGTCGTCTATGCTGTCTATTTTAGTTCTAATTTCAATTAAGTCTTTCATAACGTCACCCTATAATCTCGTCAAGTAAAGCGATTGCAACCGCGCTTTCAACACACGGAACACCGCGAACGGCAACGCACGCGTCGTGCCTGCCTTCAATTTTAATTTTAACGTTTTTCTTATTTACTAAATCAATAGTGTTTTGTTCTTTGGAAATTGACGGGGTTGGCTTGAAAGCCACTCTCATCGTGAGATTGAACCCGTTTGAAATTCCGCCGTTAATGCCGCCGTTGTTGTTTGATGAAAGTTTAATAACTTCCCCATCGTAATAAAGGCTATCGTTAACGAGAGAGCCGTAACTTTTTGCCATATCAAAGCCGTTTCCAAACTCAACGCCTTTAACTGCTGGAATTGAGAAGATAAGCGAAGATAGTTTACCTTCCAGCCCTTCAAACAAATTATCGCCTATGCCAGAGGGCAAGCCGTAAACGATAACTTCAACCACACCGCCAACGCTATCGCCGTTAAGCCTTGCCTTTTCAATCTCGGCAAGCATTTCTTCCTTTTTATCAAGCGACGGGAAATCTTTGGTTAAATTTTCAATCTCATTAAAGGTTGGCTCGTTATCACGATAGGAACGAGCAAAAACACCGCCAACCGATTGAAGATACGCCGAAATTTTAATTCCCCTACTTTCAAGGTATTGTTTGCAAAGCGATCCAAGAACGGCGTAAACTGCCGTCAGCCTTGCAGAAAATCTACCACCGCCAGAAAAATCAAGAACGCCGTCTTTTAAGTGCCAAGCGTAATCGGCGTGCGACGGGCGTGGCTTGCCGTAAAGAGAAGAATAATCTTTGCTTTTAACGTTTTCATTTTTGATAATTACTGAGAAATCTCCGTCTATAAGGCAGTTATCAGCATTTATAAAGATAGGCTCGTCACTTTCCTTTCTTGGAGTTGAAAAGGCGTTTGAACTTGCTTTTCTTCGGTTTAAAAAGGCGCTTAATTCATCTAAAGAAAAGTTAAATTTAGGAAAGCCTTTAACCGCCATTTTAATTTCGGGCGAGTGAGATTCGCCGATTATTTCAACGCTTAAATTTTTACCATTAAATTTCGACATCTATCTCTCCCCCTAATTTTTTATAATCGCTAACGAAAGTTGGATATGATTTTTCATAATACTTTGCGTCAATAATTTTGCTACCATTTTCCGCGCCGCTAGCAAGAACTACTGCGGACATTACCGTTCTATGATCCTTACCGCCGTCAAACTCTCCGCCACGGACTTTTCCACCGTAAACGGTAATCTTTTCCCCGTCGTAAGTTGATTTGATACCAGCGACGGATAAAGTGCTCAATATCGCTTGAATTCTATCGCTCTCTTTAAGTTTTAATCTCTCAACGCCGTAAAGTTTAGTTTCGCCACTTGCATAAGCGCCTAAAACTGCTATCACTTGGCTTAAATCTGGAACGTTTTCAACGTTTGTTTCAATGCCCTTAAGGTTTGATTTTTTAACGGTGACTTTATCCCCGTTTTCTATAACGGTTGCGCCGAAAGATTTTAAAATATCTATAATTTTTCTATCGCCTTGAACGGAAGAAAGGTTTAATCCGCTAACTGTAACGTTGCCGTTGATTGCGCCAAGCGATAAAGGAAACGCCGAGCCCGACCAGTCGCCTTCAACGGTTATATCGTTAGTTTTAGGGTTATACCCACCAACGATTTTATAGCCGTTTTCCGTTTTAGTTACTTTAACTCCAAAATCGTTTAAAACGGATAAAGTTATATCGATATAAGGCTGTGAAACCGTTTCGCCTTTTATTATAATTTCACTCTCGCCGTCAATAACGGAAAGCGCAAGCATAAGCCCCGTGATATATTGAGAACTGATATTGCCTGCAATTTCGTAAACACCGCAACTTAACTTGCCGTCTACCAAAAGCCCGCTTATTTTAGCGCCGTTTCTGTTTAAAACGTCAACGAGTTCTTTAACGGGGCGCTCAAGGAGTTTTCCCTTGCCCGTAAACTCTGCTTTAAGCCCTAAAGCGCAGGCAACGGGGAGCAAAAATCTCAGAGTTGAGCCACTTTCAAAACAGTTGATAATCAACTTATCGCTTGATATTTGAGTTTTTTTAATTTTAACTCCACCGTCTATTTTTTCAACTTGCGCGCCCATCGTTTGAAGGGCGGAAAGCGTGGCAAAAACGTCAACTGAATCGCCTATGTTTCTAACGGTTATTTCTTTATTAGATAGAAACGCGCAAATTAAAATTCTATGCGCAAACGATTTTGCAGGCGGAGCGATTATCTCGCCCGAAAAGGTTTTCGGCGTGATATTAAATATTTCCATATTACAAACACTCCGCTAAACTATCAATTTTAATCTTTTTGATAACACCCTTTCCAAAACCACTCGTAAGAACGAAGTTGACGGTATCTCCGTCGGCTTTTTTATCCGATTTCACAACGCTTAAAATTTGCTCGGCGGTAAAATCTTTATCAAAACTTACGCCCGAACTTTCAATAAACTTTAAACCCAAGTTTTTATCTTGCTTAGAAAGATTTCCAAGTTTAGTTGATATTTCTAATGCGTACGCCATACCCTTTAACACGCACTCGCCGTGAGAAAGTTTATAATCGTAAAGTTTTTCTAACGCGTGGCCTATGGTATGCCCGAAGTTAAGGAGCATTCTTTCCCCACTTTCCCTCTCGTCACGCTCGACGATATCACGCTTGATTTGTAATGATTTTACTATTAAATCTTCATAGCAAACGTTAACTAAATCGCTTGGCGCAATTCTACCGTCGATAAAAGCGTATTTCATAATTTCACCAAGACCGCTCGTTATTTCACGTTTAGGAAGGGTTTTTAAACAGTCTGTATTAACGTAAACGGCATCGGGCTGAAAGAAAGTTCCAAGCAAGTTCTTGCCAGCGTCAAGGTCTATACCCGTTTTTCCGCCAACGGAACTATCTACCATTGAAAGAAGTGTCGTTGGAATTGCAATATAAGACACTCCGCGCATATACGTTGACGCAACGAAAGCGGACATATCACCAACCACTCCACCGCCAAGCCCGATTACCGTTGACTTTCTTGATAATCCCGCCTTAGCGAGATCGTTAACTAATTTTATATAGTTCTCGGCGTTTTTATTTTCTTCACCATGCGGCAACACGAATTTATAAACGGTTTTACCACTTAATAAACTTTCAACCGCATTAAAATATAAAGAGTCAACGGTATCGTCGGTAATAACGGCAACCTTATCACCCTTTATAAGCGGAAGAATTTGAGTTTTGAAAGATTCAAAACCACTATCAACCGTTATTTGATAATTTTTTGATGCTTTTACGTTTATAATTTTCATTTTTTCCTACTGTCAATTAAAAGTTTTCTATCGTTGCCTTCGCTAAGAAGTTGTTTAAGTTCCGCCTTATTGCCTTTTTTTAAGGCTTCACTGTACTTAATGAGATTGCCGATAAGTTCATCTAGTTCTTTTGACAAGTTATCCTTATTCATAGTCATAAGTTCCGCCCACATTTCAGGGTTGAGCCTTGCAACTCTCGTTAAATCTTTGTAACTACCAGCCGAGTAGCCGAAGTGTTCGCTTGCAATTTCATTTTTGATAAAGGCGTTTGAAACGATGTGGCACAGTTGCGAGGTAAACGCTATCGCTCTATCGTGATACTCGGGCGTAGTTATAACCACTTCGCCGAAACCCAAGGATAAATAAAAGTTTTTAACTTCTTCTAAAACGAATATATCGGCGTTTACGTTAGTAAGTATCATTGACGCCTTTTCAAATAACGTTGAAACCGACCTATCTATTCCCGAAAACTCTCTACCTGCCATCGGGTGACCGCCGATAAATACTAAGTTTGGATATTTTTTAGCAAGTTCTCTCATATCCGCCATAGTTTGGCGTTTAATTCCGCAAAAGTCGGTTATAATCGTCCCGTCTTTTAGAACGGGTAAAAATCTTTCGACGGAAGATAAGAAACCGCTAGGGTACAACGATACGATAAGCATATCCAAATCTTTTGCCGTGTCAACGGTAAGTTCGCCGTTGATTGCGCCGAGCATATCGGCTTTAAGCATGGTCGTTTCGTCAATATCGTAGCCGAACACTTCGTATCCGCCTAATTTTTTTAAGGTTTTAGCAAGGCTTCCGCCCATAAGCCCTAAACCTATAATGCCTATTTTCATAAATCTCTATGCTTGTTAACGATAGGAAGCATAACGTCAATACTCTTAACGATATCGTCAAACGCTTCGGGAACGATTGATTGAGCCCCGTCACAAAGAGCGTTTTTAGGATCGTTGTGAACTTCTATCATAAGACCGTGCGCGCCTGCGCCAACGCTTGCAAGCGACAAGGGTTTAACGAGCCTTGAAAGCCCCGATGCGTGCGACGGATCTACAACGACAGGAAGGTGAGTTAACTCTTTCAAAAGGGGGATAGCGGATAAATCGAGCGTATTTCTCGTGTACGGTTCGAAAGTTCTTATACCGCGTTCGCAAAGTATAATATCCTTTCCGCCTTCGCTCATAATATATTCAGCGCTCATAAGCCACTCTTCAATGGTGTTTGCAAGTCCACGCTTTAATAAAACGGGTTTTTTGGTTTTACCAACTTCTTTTAGAAGTTCAAAGTTTTGCATATCGCGAGCGCCGATTTGAATAATATCAACGTCTTTAAAAAGGTCGATATGGCTTGCGCTCATAATTTCAGTTACGATAGGCATGCCCGTTTCTTGTTTTGCTTTAAGCAAAAGATCAAGCCCCGCTTCTCTTAAACCTTGGAAGGCGTAAGGCGAAGTTCTCGGCTTATACGCGCCACCACGAAGAACGGTTGCGCCCGCCTTTTTAACTGCAAAGGCAACTTCAACTATTTGTTTTTCAGACTCAATAGAGCAAGGGCCTGCAATTATTTGGAAATTATCGCCACCAAACTTATGCCCTCCTATATCAACGATAGTATCTTCAGGGTGGAATTTTCTATTAGCGCACTTGAACGGCTCTTGAATACGTTTAACGTTTTCAACGATATCAAGCGAACGAACGAGATCAATATCAATTTTACTCGTATCGCCAACCAAACCAAGCACAGTTGAGTGATGGCCGTTACTGATATCCACTTCTAATCCTTGACCTTTAATCCATTTTATAAGGTTGTTAAGTTGTTTTTCTTCACGCTGTTGTTTTACAATGATAATCATAATGTCACCTAATAAAAAATGACCGAACGCATAAGCTCGGTCATTTAAAAATACTAAATTAGCTTTTAGAGTACGCAAAAATAACCGATATTAAAAATCTGGTTTGAAAAAGTAATATGCAAAATAAAAGCTAAACACGTTCTTTTTCATCAAAATTGCGTTCCTTTTTAAAACTATACTAAAAATATACGCCTATTTTTTTTAATTGTCAAGGCGTTTTTAGTAATTTTTTAATATTTTATTGTATAATTTTTCGGCTTGTGATATAATAACTTCATTATGATAAATGAAAAAATGTATGCGCTCGGTTCTACGCGCTCTAAAATAAGAGAACTCTTTGAATACGGCAAACAATTATCTAAAAAAATAGGCGCTGAAAACGTTTTTGACTACACGCTCGGTAACCCAAGCGTACCTTGCCCTGAAACGGTTACTGACGTTATCGTTGAAGAAGTTAAAAACCCCTCTATCCACGGTTACACTTCTGCGCAAGGCACGGTTGAAGTTAGAAAAGCAATTAGCGATTATAATTTTGATCGTTACGGGTTTAGGCTTAACCCTGACCTTACTTATATGACCTGTGGCGCTGCTGCGGGGCTTGCAATCACGCTTAGGGCTTTAATTTCAGCTCCAACGGATAAAGTTTTAACCTTTGCGCCTTTCTTCCCTGAATACAAGGTTTTTGCCGAAAACGCGGGTGGTAGTTTAATCTTTGCCGGTAGTGACAAAAGCTTTGAAATTGATTTTAATAGCCTTGAACAAACTATCACGAGTGAAGTTCAAGCGGTTATTATAAACAGCCCAAATAACCCCTCTGGAACGGTTTACAGCGAAGAAACGGTTATCCGCCTTGCAACCTTTTTAAAAGAAAAAGAAAAGGAATATAACCACGCTATCTATCTTATTACCGACGAGCCTTATAGGGAAATATTGTTTGACAACGCTATTTGCCCGTTTATTCCTAAGTATTACGACAACACGGTTGTTTGTTATTCTTATAGTAAAGCGTTATCTCTCCCCGGCGAAAGAATAGGTTACGTTTCCGTTTCGCCAAACGCTGAAAACGCTCAAAAACTCTATCTTGCAATCGCAGGCGCAGGCAGAAGTTTAGGTTACGTTTGCGCTCCCGCCCTTTTCCAAAAGGTTGTTGAAAGATGCGTTGATAAAACGAGCGACTCTTCTATATATAAAGACAATCGAGATTTACTCGTTTCAACTCTTAAAAACCTTGGCTTTACTTGCGCTAACCCTAAAGGCGCGTTCTACGTTTTTATGAAATCGCCTATCGATAGCGCCGAAGAGTTTTCTGACGTTGCTAAAACGTTCGGTTTACTCGTTGTTCCGTCTGATTCGTTTGGAGTTAAAGGTTACGTTCGCTTGGCAACTTGCGTTAGCCCCGACCTTATTAAACGCTCTATCCCAGCGCTTACTAAACTTGCAAAACATTTTAACTTAATCTAAAACGAAAACCCTACGAAAACTCGTAGGGTTTTTTAATGCAATATTAGTTTTATTTGCCTATTACAACCTATTTAAGCCGTTAGTTTGGGTATTAGGCGAGGCTCACGAAGACTATAGGCTGAGATAGACCTTGCTGGTCATCGAAGTCTATAGGCTAAGTAGAAACGATGCATAATGCCCGAAATAACGGGTTAAATCTCGTTGTCGAGATTCCAACTGCGATACAAATGCTTAATAACGTCGTAATGCGCTTCGCAGTCAAGGAAGTGAGCGTAAACTTGCTCGCCTTGTTCGGGGTTTTTAAAGTCGATAGCGTAATCGGGGCTAAGCATATAACGATACATACCTTCCATTTCTTTACAGAAGTTATCCCAACCTTTAACCCACTCGCCGTTTTTGAGTTCTTCGTTGCGAGCGTAGAAAGCGGACATAATTTCTTTTTCTTTATCGCCCGTTGCTAAGTCCATACCAACTGCCGTTTGATAAATGGGGTGAAAATTAACTTTAACGTCATCTCCGTTCAATTCAACGCCTACCATTAAACTCGTTTTCCAACTTTCACGCTTGGTATCAACAACGAAGTTTAAGTTGCCTTGACCGTAAACGATATGACCGCCTTCATATTCTTCATAACAGCCAACACAATGGCTGTGTTGAGTAAGAACTACCGATGCGCCCGATAAAACCATTTCGCGCATGTGTTCTAAAAGCCTTGGCGAAGGATAACCTGAGTGTTCTTTACCGCCGTGGTAAACGACGATAACGTGGTCGGCGTTTTCTTTTGCCTTTTTAATTTCACGCATGGTTTTGAAAGGCTCGTAAGGATTAGTTCCCATTCTGTTTGGAAGAGCATAAGAATACTCGTGTTCGCAAACGTTAACGATAGCAACTTTAACGCCCTTTTCTTCGATATAGTAAACCTTTCTACAATCAACGTCATTTTCGCCAACGCCAGTATAAGGTAAACCTGCTTTATCAAGGCTTTCCATCGTTTCTACAAAGCCTTTTTTACCATAGTCGAAAACGTGGTTATTTGCAAGCATAACGTCGGTAACGCCAAAATCTTTTAAAGATTCGGCGCAACGGGGGTCTGCTTTTATTGCAGGGCCGAATTTTTTAATAGCCCCGTCGTGAGTGGTTAAAGCGCACTCTAAGTTAACGATAAAACGATCGTAATCTTTAACAACGCTTTGAATATCGCCCCAAACGGTTTTATGGTCTTTTTCAACGAACGCTTTTTCAGTGATAGGGGTTGGAACTAAGTCCGCGCCAAATAAAAGTTTCATAAATTAAACCTCCCAGCCGAGTTTTTCGGCTTCTTCTTTAATAGTTTTCCAAGCGTAAACTTTATCCCAGTGATGCGGTTGGTCGGTGTGAATTAAACGGCATTTTCCTTCTGCACCTGCTTTTTTATAAATCTTTTCAACCGTTGCAAACGATTTTTCAACACCTTTTAAGGGGAATAACGGATCTCTATCGCCCGCAACGATTGCCAAAGGTCTTGGAGCGATAAGGCAAGATAAATCTTCCATTTCAAAATATCTAAGCGCGTTTGGAATAATATTGCAAGCGCAGTGATACATTGCCATAATCGAAGTTTCATACGAACAGAACGAACAACTCGGAACTGAAAACTTAATTCTATCGTCGTAAAGAGCGGCGTAGTAACTCATAGTTCCACCGCCCGATTCGCCCGTAATACAAATCTTGTCAACGTCCACGATATCTCTAAACGTTGAGAGCGCGTCAATCGCCTTTGAAACGTCCCACATTCTTTCGGCGATAAGCGTTCTACCAAGTTCGATTGCGGAAAAGGCTTGGAAAGCGCACATACGATAATTGCACGGATCGTGAACTTTGGTTACCCTTTCACCCATAGCACGTTGCTCGATAGTGAGCGCGCAAAAACCATTTTCAACCGCTTGAACGGCAAAATCTAAATCGTGATACCTTTTATCCCTTTCAAACTTAATAACTCCAAGCGAAACGTGAGCGCCCGTGGTGTGACCTTGCAAAGTGATTGCAACGGGGCGTTTCTTTTCCCCCTTTGGAACGAGCAAGTAACACGGAACAAACGAGCCTACTTCACTTTCAAAAACGAAGCGGATACGCTTATAGGTATCAAACTCTATTTCTTCTTCAACGGTAACGTTTATAGGGCAAGCGTTATTTTCAACGCTTTTCATACCGATAAGTTCATAGAACTTATCTTTTATAGAATTTTTCCAAGTATTATAATTCTCACTCTCGTCAAATGAAAGTTGTTTCTTTTGATTTTTGAGCAAAGTTTTATAACATAAATCGCCGTTAATTTCTATCATAATTTCCAACCGAGTTTATCAATTTCTTCTTTAATTGTATCCCAAACGATATCTTTGCACCACCAGTGACCCATATCGGTAGTAACCAAACGACAATTATCCTTAACACCTTCTTTTTCGTAAACGGCTTTTACCGTTTCGTAAGACTTCTCAACGCCCGATAACGGGAATAAGTAATCTTTACCGCCCGTAACGATTGCCAAAGGTCTTGGAGCGATAAGGCAAGATAAATCTTCCATTTCAAAATATTTGAGCGCTCCCGGAATAATGTTGCAAGGACAGTGGTAAACGTTCATAATCGAAGTTTCATACGAACAGAACGCGCAACTTGGAACGGAAAGTTTAATTCTCTCGTCTAAGCACGCCGCGTAAAAACTCATCGTTCCACCGCCACTGTTACCAGTGATTAAAATCTTATCAAGGTCACAATACTTATCAAAATACGAAAGCGCGTCAATCGCCTTTGAAACGTCCCACATTCTTTCGCCGATAATCGTTCTGCCAAGTTCTAAAGACATCATTGATAAGAAAGCGCACATTCTAAGATTGCACGGTTCGTGAATTTTAGTTTTTCTTTCACCCATGGCGCGTTGTTCAATAGCAAGCGCTACGAAACCTTGCTTAACCGCTTGAACGGCAAAGTCGCCACGGGTAATGTACGCTTCGTCACCTTCGTATTTTGCAACGCCTATGGAGTTATGAAAACCTGAAGCATGGCCTTGCAAAGTGATTGCAACGGGGCGCTTTTTTTCTTCGCCACTTGGAACGAGCAAGTAACACGGAACGAACGAACCTATTTCACTTTCAAATACGAAACGGATACGCTTATAACCGTCACACTCCACTTCTTCTTCAACGGTAACGTTTATAGGGGAAGCGTTTTCTTTGATTGCGCTAATACCAACGATTTCAAGGAATTTTTCTCTAATATCGTTTTTCCACTTAGCGTAATCGTTATCTTTATTAAACGCTAATTCGTGGTTTTGGGTTTTAACTAGGGTTTTATGGCATAAATCGCCGTTAATTTCTATCATTTTAAATCTCCTAAGTTAGTAGTTTTAAACTTAAAATAAGTTTAACAAAAAATAATACCCGTGTCAATAGCAAACTTGCATTTAACACGGGTTTTGTTTATACTTTTTTTCAAGTGGGTTTAAGATTTTATCAACGCTAAAAATTCTTCGTTTTTCATACCTAAAATATAATCGCCAACGTTATGGTTTTCTAAGATGTTTTTAAGTGACGATAACGGCGCGTTATCAAAGAGTTTTTCAAAATGGCAAACGGGCAAAAGTTCAAAGAAATCACCCGTGATTTTCAAAGATAAAATCTCATTATTTTTCATATTCAAATTAAGTTCAACGTTGCCAAAGTCATAGCGTTTTTTCTTAACCGTTTGGTATTTTGACAAATAGTCTTTTTCGGGATATAACCACCCTATTGACTTATTTCTTTGCTCTAACCAAGTTATTTTTTCATTTGGCTCAACGAAGAAAATTTCCGCTTTTAATTCGCTTATTATAAAGGCTGAAAGATAGGCTAAAAAATCTTCAATTTGCATATCTTTTGAAATAACTTCGCTTAGGTTTTGAACTCTTGATTTTACCGATTTTACCGCCTTTGAAAGAAGTTTATCTTGGCTTACGTTAAGCGCGCTTTCAATAGCGTTTAAATCGCTTGAAAAAAGGAGCGTTCCGTGGTGTAAAACCCTATCGCCAACCCTATGTTGAGCGCTACCCGATATTTTTTTACCGCTATCCAAAACCAAATCGTTTCTACCTGATAAAGTAGCGTTAATACCTAGCGATTTTAACGCCTTTATTACGGGGCTTGCATAAGACAAAAAGTCAATACCTTCAGTTTTTGCTTTTGGTATAATAACGGAATAATTAACGTTGCCTTCGTCGTGATAAACTGCGCCACCGCCCGTTATTCTACGAGCAAGTTTAACGTTGTTTTTATCTAAGTAATCGGCGTTAATTTCGGCAAAAGCATTTTGATTTTTGCCTATAACGACCGTGGGGGAATTTTGCCACAGCAAAAACACTTCTTCTAAAGAAGTTTCAAACAAATATTCTTCGACGGCTAAATTATAATAAACGTCGGTTGAGTCAAGCAGGCAAAATTTCATAATCTTTTTTTAAAAACGGGAGCGTTTTCGCGCTCCCGTTAAGTTATTTTATAAACCTTTCTTAGATCTATCAATCTTTTCAATATCGGTAAAGTTCGTGGTGGGAACGTGACCTGGGAGTGGCATAATCTTTTCGTGAAGCGCGTCAATAATCCAGTCAGGTTGCGGGAAGAAACTCTTTTCAAGTTCGAAAGCAGGAGTGATCCAGTTTCTTGATCCAACAACAACGGCAGGGCCGTCAAGATAATCAAAGCACATTTCAGTGATGTTAGAAGCCATATCTCTCATTACCGAACCACGTTCGCACGCATCGCCAACGAAGATAACCTTACCAGTTTTCTTAACCGATTCGATAACCTTTTCATAGTTGAAGGGAACGATAGAACGAGTATCGATAATTTCGGCGGAAACACCGTATTTTTCTTGTAAGATTTTAGCCGCTTCAAGCGCTCTATATAATACCGCGCCGATAGTTACGATAGTAACGTCGCTACCCTTTCTCTTAATATCGGGTTCTCCGAACGGAATTTCATAGTGACCTTCGGGTACGCCGTCAGGTAAGAATTCTTCGCCGATACCGTAAATTCTTTGAGATTCAAAGAATACAACGGGGTCAGTTCCTTCTAATGCGGAAGTCATTAAACCCTTAGCGTCAGACGGGGTTGACGGGAACACAACTTTAAGACCGGGGATATGAGCGCAAAGCGCAGTCCAGTCTTGAGAGTGTTGAGCGCCGTATTTAGAGCCAACGGAAACTCTTAAGATGATGGGCATTTTCAAAATACCTGCGCTCATCGCTTGCCATTTAGCCATTTGGTTGAAGATTTCGTCGCCTGCGCAACCGATAAAGTCAGCATACATAAGTTCAACGATTGCTCTACCACCGCACATTGCGTAACCTACCGCAGAGCCAACGATTGCTGATTCGGAAATGGGCGAGTTGAAGAATCTGTGATAAGGAACGGCTTCAGTCATCTTCTTGTAAACACCGAAAGCGCCACCCCAGTCACGATTATCTTCACCGTAAGCAATTAAGGTCGGGTCTTCATAGAACTTATCAATGATAGGTTCAAATAAACCGTCGCAAATATTATACATCTTCATCTTGGATACGGGCTTGCCGTTTGCATCCTTAGAAGTTCTAACTTTGCCCTTAATTTCTTTAACACGGGGGCATTCTTCCTTAGGCATAAGCATATCGGGTTCGCGAGTGGTATCCATGCTCTTAATCTTTTGGTTGCTAAACATAATGGAAGAAATAGCGTCGGGTTCTTTATTTAAGTCCATACGCGGAGAAATTTCATCGTTGATAGCAAGCTTCATAATTTCAGTCATGCGCTTAACGATATTTTCCTTAATAGCGTCAAATTCTTCAAGTTTTGCAACGCCACCCATAACGAGTTTAGCCTTGTATGCTTCGATAGGATCTGCATTTTTCCACGCTTCGATTTCTTCGGCAGTTCTGTAAGTTGACGAGTCAGACGGAGAGTGACCGGATACACGATAGGTAACAACGTCTAAAAGCGCAGGGCCTTTGCCTTCAAGAAGGAGTTTCTTCTTTCTAGTAACGGCATCGATAACCGCTAAAGGATCGTAACCGTTAACGCGTTCAGCGTGCATTTGTTCGGGGTTGAAACCAGCGCCCAGACGAGCAACCATATCGTAACCCATAGTTTCGCCACGAGTTTGACCGCCCATACCGTAGTGGTTGTTGAACACGTTGAATAAAATGGGAAGACCGCCGTTTTCATACTTACCGTCCATACCCCAAAGTTTAGTGATTTGGTCCATAGACGCAAAGTTCATTGATTCTAAAACAGGGCCACGACCGGTAGCGCCGTCACCAAAGTTAGAAACGATAATACCGGGTTTGTGGTTAGAACGCTTGTAGAGCGCAGCGCCGAGGGCGATAGGACCGGAAGCGCCTACGATAGCGTTGTTGGGCATTAAGCCGAACGGAATAAAGAAAGCGTGCATTGAACCGCCAAGACCACGGTTAAAGCCAGTTTTTCTTGCGAAAATTTCAGCAAGAGCGCCGTAGAGAAGGAAGTTGATTGCAAGTTCTTTAACGTTACCGCCAGCGTTCATGTGTTTTTCAACAACGTTTAAAACTGAGCCGTCTAAGAACTCTTTCATAATATCGTAAAGTTCTTTATCATCAAGTTTTTCAATAGACGATAAGCCCTTTGCTAAGATTTCACCGTGAGAACGGTGAGAACCGAACGATAAGTCGTTAATATCTAAGCAGTACGCTTCGCCGACAGCCGATGCTTCTTGACCGATAGATAAGTGAGCAGGACCGGGGTTATTGTATTGAACGCCGTTATATTCACTCTTGGTTTTAACTTCGTTAAGCATAGTTTCGAATTCACGGATAATAGCCATATCACGATAAATTCTAAGCATATCTTGTTTAGAGTAGATTTTTAATTCTTCTTTTAAGGTTTTATTGTATTGACAAACGGGAATATCGTCAAATTTAATATAACCTGCTTCAAAGGCTTTCGCCGGATCAACGTATTGACTTTTAGGCATAATTTAACTCCTTTTATATATGAAAATTGATTTTTATTTTGTTTTTTAATTTGAACCATTTAAGACGTTAGAAACAAGCAAGACAAGGCTCGCGAAGTTTACGGGGCGATTACGACTAACCTTGTTGGTTGTCGTAAGTGCAACGGCTTGACAGTAAACGCAGTATTGCGCCGTTTATAACGGATTAAATCATAAACATGGTTTCGCGAATAACTTCACAAACAGTCGGATGCGGGAACACGAGTTTTTGAACGTCTGCCACGCGCATTTCGGTTTCAACCATCATAGCAGCGCCGTAAATCATTTCAGATGCGTAAGAGCCGATAATGTGAAGACCTAAAATGTTGTTATGCTTTTTATCGGTGATAACTTTAACAACACCGTTACCGCCTTCGTTTTCAGCAACGTAACGACCGCTATATTTTAAGGTTACAGTTTGAATATTAACGTCTAACCCCTTTTGCTTTGCCGATTCTTCAGTTTCGCCAACGCAAGCAACTTCGGGGTTAGTATAGATAACGGAAGGAATTGAATTATAGTTAATTCTATCTTTCTTACCTAAAATGTTGTTGATGCAAACTTCGCCTTCACGGTAAGCGGTGTGAGCGAGCATTGATTTGCCGTTAACGTCACCCGCAGCCCAAACGCCGGGAACGTTGGTTTTGCCAAATTCGTTAGTAACGATTGCTCCTCTTTCAAGCTTAACGCCGATATTTTCTAAACCGATGCCTTGAGTTCTTGCCCTTCTACCGATAGAAACGAGCGCGTAATCACTCTTGATAACGCTAACCTTACCGTCTTTTTCGAAAGATACGGAATTATCTTTGATAGAAGTTACTTTTGCGCCGAGAATAAATTCAACGCCACGAGCAGCGTATTCTTTTTGGAGCATAGTGGAAATTTCTCTATCAACAGGGCCTGCAATATTGTTCATCATTTCAACAACGTAAACCTTAGAGCCAACGCTATTGAAATAAGACGCCATTTCAAGACCGATAACACCACCGCCAACGATAACGATATCCTTGGGGATAGCCTTTAAATCTAAAACTTCACGGTTAGTGAGCGCATAACCAGATTTTAAAGAGTCCGAAAGACCGTCAATCGGGGGAAGCGCAGGGTTTGAACCCGTGCAAACAAGAAGTTGTTTACCAACGAATTCCTTTTCGCCTGCAGTTACTACGAAACCTTCAGCGTTTCTTTCTTTGATAACGGCTTGAGCGTAAACAACGTCAACTTTAGCTTTTTTAAGTTTAGCGCCAACACCTGAAACGAGTTGTTTGATAACCTTGTTTTTTCTTTCAACAACGAAAGCGTGGTCGATTGACGGGTTTTCAAACTTAACGCCGTAATCTGCGCTATGTTTAGCGTAATCGTAAATTTTAGCCGAGTATAAAAGAGTTTTAGTAGGAACGCAACCTTCGTTTAAGCAAACGCCACCGAGCGCTCTTTCTTCAATAACGAGTGTTTTAAGACCTGCATGACCAGCGTGATCAGCAGCGTTATAACCAGCAGGACCGCCACCCAAAATAATTAAATCGTACATTTTATATCTCCTTACTTAGCAAGTAATAAGTCAAAGTTTTCAAGCGCAAAGCAAACGTCTTTTAAGAATCTTGCTGCGGGCGCGCCGTCAAGCGCTCTGTGATCGAACGTTAAAGATAAACCCATAGCAGGATAGAACACGTCAACACCGTTTACTTGTTTTACTCTACGAGTGATGGTGCAAACGCCTAAGATTGCAGTTTGCGGTGGGTTGATAACGGGAGTGAAAGATTCAACGCCAAGCGAACCAAGGTTGGTAACTGTGAAGGACGCGCCCTTTAATAAATCGGGGTTGATCTTACCGCTTTGCGCGTCTTTAATAACTGCTTTTGCAGCGATTGACATTTCGTTTAAAGAAAGTTTATCCGCGTTAAATACGGTGGGAACGAGCAATCCCCTTTCAGTATCAACGGCAACGCCTAAGTGAACGGAACTAAAGTATCTCATCTTGTCGTCAAGATAGTGAGCGTTTAAGTCCTTGTGGTTTTTAAGAACTCTTGAAACAGCGTATAATACCATATCGTTTAAGGTAATATTATTAAGACCAAGAGTTTCTGCCCCTGCCTTTAAGGAAGCGCGCATTGCTTGAAGTTTAGTCGCGTCAAAAGAAGCGTTAAGAGTAAGTTGAGCCATGGTAGATAAAGATGCGTGCATAGATTTTGCAATAACTTTTCTAACGTTGGGAAGCTTAACGTCTTCATAATCGTTTTCGGGCGCGGAAACTGCGGAAACGGCGGGAGCAGCAGGCTTATTAAGGTCACTAAGAACAACCTTGCCGTTAATGCCAGAGCCTTCAACGCTTTCAGTATAACCAGCCTTTGCAGCGGAAGATACGGTTAAGCCCATATCAACGAGTTTTTGAACGTCACGCTCAATAATTCTACCGTTAGGACCGGTGGGAACTGCCTTTAATAAATCGGCGTTAGTTTTTTCCGCTAAAAGCCTTGCTCTTGGAGAAATGGAAGTAACGTCACCAGAAGATGCAACCGCTTGAACGGGTTCTTCAACTTTTGCTTCAACCTTTTCTTCTACCTTAGTTTCTTGAGCGGGCGCGCTATCTCCTTCAGCCTTGGGAACGAACGCAGAAAAATCTTCCCCATCGTTACCTATAACTAAAACGTTTTCAAGACAGGGAACGTCATCCCCTTCTTCTCTAAAAATAGCCAAAATTTTGCCGGAAACGGGAGCAGGTTCGTCAAATGAAGACTTGTCAGTTTCATAAGAGAACAATACTTCGCCCTTTTCTACCGTATCGCCAACTTTCTTTTGGAAAGCGGTAATAACACAACTTTCTACACTTTGCCCTTGACGGGGCATAATTACTACGGTTGCCATACATTTCTCCTTAATTATTGAATTTGAAAGCGTATTTATACTAAATACGCAAATTTTTACAAGTCTATTTTACAACTTTAAAATACCATTGTCAACATAAGTAAATGCTATTTGAAAAATAAAAAAATAAAAAAACGCCCTTTCGAGCGTTTTTGTTTAAACTTTGTTTAAAACCTTTTGTAATACGGGTTTTATTTGGCTTGATACAACGAGATATCCTTCGTGAGTGAAATGCCCACCGTCAGTGGTAAGCCCTTCGTAAACTTCGCCCGTTTTTTCGTTAAATAACGGAGTGTAAAGGTCAACGAATTCAAAGCCGTAATTTTCGGCGTATTTTTTAATCTTAACGTTATTGTAGCAAGCGATTTGGTTTTTCCTTCCCCAATGCTCTCCACCCATAGCGGTAAGCGAGCAAAGAACGATTTTTGTGTTTGGAAGATTATCTTTAAAACCCTTTAAAATATCTTCATAATTATCAAACATAGTTTCCATATTGTTAGCGCCTATTAGCATAACCACAACTTTGGGTTTTAAGTCGTAAACGGAAATTTTTAAGCGGTCAATAACTGTATAAGTGGTATCACCACCGATACCGCGGTTTGACGTTACGAACTCTGGATAATAAGTTTTAAGATCGCAACCGTCGGTTAAACTATCGCCTAAAAAAGCAACTTCAACTTCGTAATCACCGTAAAGAGCGTTTTCTTGCTCGTAAATGGTTAGTTTGTTTTGAATATACGCTCTAACGAATTCTTCTTGCTCTTTTTTCTTTTTAGCGTCAGGGATAATTTTTATAAATAAAATTAAAGAAAACACAATTACCGCAACTAATAAAATGGCGGTTAAAACCATAAATAACTTTTTATTTTTGTTCATAAATCACCTATTATATATTTGTTAATACTACCCGTTATTCCTTGTGAAGATATGATTTGCGGTATTCCGCTATCGAGTGAACTTTCATAGTTGAAATGCAAATGTCCGCAAGTAACCATAAGTATTTTATCGCTATTTTTATTGATTACATCAATAAACTCAAGCGTTTCAGCCGTACTATCGGAGTTGTTAAGTCGGAAATATTCGCCTAAACTTTCAACTTTTTCACAATTGCTCTTACATAAAATAGGAACGTGCATTGAGATAATAACTTTTTTATTAGTTTGAAACTCGCTCTTTAAAAAATCAAGTTGAGATTTTGAAATTATTCTATCTTCGTTATTAAAACCTAAGATATTAAAATCATCAAGTTCTATCTTTTGAACGGGGTTTTTAGCAATAAAGCCATCGGGTAGTTCAGCGCTTGGCTCGTGGTTACCGCAAACGTAGATATAAGGCGTTTTAACACCGTTTAAAACTCCTTCAAACGCGCGAAGATTAGCGCCGGAAACCACGTCTAAAATATCCCCTGCCATAATAAACGCATCGCCCGTTTTTGCTAGCGAAACTAAGTTTTTAAAATGCTCAAGCGGAGGGATTTTTTGCTCGGCTTCAAACGGCTCGCGGTGAGCGTTAGCGTAATATTTTCGCATATTTTCCCACCGTGGAGATTGATAGATGGCAAACGCTCTTTCCCCGTCTGGCGAAAGGTTATCATATTCCGTTAAATGAACGTCCGAAAACTGATACACAACCGTTTTTTTAGCGTTTTTAAGCGGAATTTTATATTCGTAAACTATTAAGTTTTTATCCTTAATAAAATACCTTTCCATACAATTATTTTAACACAATAAAATAATAATGCAATAAAAAACGACTTTTTTTCAAGCCGTTTTCATTTATATTTTATTTCTTTTTGCTAAGTTTGTTTTTGAGCATAGGAATAAGATAGAAGGCGTTAACCCATACGCAAATAAATAATACGTAAACGATAACGTAAACTACACTGCCCATACCCAAAATTTCTTTAACTTCGTTACCTTCAATAGGCATGAAATACAACGGGTCGGTAGAAAGGTCTAACAACAATTCGATAACGCCGTAAACGTAAACTATCGCAAACATTATAAGTTCTTTCATAAAGCCTTGGCGGAAAGTTTCTCTCTTATAACGGAAATCGCCAACTTTTAAGGTCATAATTGTTATCGAGCCGATAAGTAAAAGCGCGTGAGTTGAAATGGAATATAAGTTTTCAAATAAAATGTGCTTATCGTTAAAGCCTGCAGACGGATACGCAAAGAAAATAACCGCGCAAAGCAAGGCGTTTATCGATGCAAAGTTCCAGAAAGTTTTCTTGTTGAAAATAGCTGCTAAAATTAACAACCAACAAGAAATTGCGCACCAAGGCCTTGGCAACAACACGTATAAGAAACTGTCAAAATCAACGATGCTTCCTTTAGCTATGTTGATAATACGGCGAGCAAGTTCAAAGAATAAAACGCAAAGCGCAACTATTCTTAAAACGTTGTTGCGAGTTTTTTGGTCTTTCTTTCTAAAAATAAAAGTAAGCGCCAAGATAATAGCTATGCACAAGCATAAAGTTAAAATGTGTGGGAATTGCCATTGTCCGTCATAACCGTCGTTTGCGGGATGGTTACTAAAAATCCAGTCTTTAAAAGTCATATCTACATCCTCTAGTATTCTTCATTAGTCCATTATTATTCAATATTACGCATGAACGAATGGTTATTTACAGTTATACTACATTATTTTAATAATGTCAACTGTTTTTAACACTTTATACACACTTTATTTTCACATAGTTTTCACAATTATATATTGACAAATTAAAAGTTTACTTTCCTATATTGATAAATTATAAACAAAAAACCGCCGAAATCTCGGCGGTTTAATTTATTACCATTATAGTTTATGCAACCATATAAATCGAAAAAGGATTTACTATTAAAACTAATCTTCCTTAAACCACTCACATATCCATTCAGGCTTATAAACACCGTATAACTCTTTTGTTTCCTTTGTATATGTATATCCATCCGAAGAAAGATAACCAAACACTCTCTTATTTTTTTTAAATTGCTCATTCGGGTTTTTTAAAATTTTTATATATTTATTTGTCTTGACATTTCTAAAAATCGCAACTCGAAAGCTATCCATCCATAATTCAAAAACACTTTTAGCGAGTTCGTGAAGAACTTTTTCCCTTTTAATAAATAAATCAACAAAAGTTTCTTCACTATAGGATTTACCAGTAATAAATTTAGATAAACAATCTATAGACCAATTTACTTTACATAAAAAATCTTCACTAAATTGTAAAAAAATTTCTACGTCCTTATTTTTATAGTTATAAGATTCAAAGGTTCTTCTGGGATATTTCCATCTCCATAAATTTTCTTTTTTATCGCTTTCTTCTATTTTTAAGCAGTCATACTCATCTCTAACATCAAAAAGCCACACCACTTTATATCCAAGTTTATTATAAAAAGTATTTCTCTTAAAAAACTCAAAAGATGATAAACTACTGTGTTGAAACTCTAAAACAATTTTTTTATCTTCCAATAAAACATCTGCTCTATGTTTTTCACCATTGTAAAATTTAACAATTTCTTGAGTATCTAAAGGGAATTTATTTTGCCAATCATAATGCCATTCGGTCATATCATAATGCCAAACATCAATACAATGATTGTTTTTTGCATGGGCAAAATGATGTACTTTATAATCACCAGATTTTACAATTAATTTACTTCCACAAGATGGGCAAAAATAACTCTTATCACGCTTAGCATTGTCAATATGAACTCTATTATTATTCTCATCTAATGCAATAAACATATTAATCTCCAATAGATAATTTAACTCATTATAACATAATGAAACTAATTATTCAACTGTCGGCACAAATGAAAAGGCGGGAGTTTGCCGAAACCCTACTTCGTAGGGATATTCCCCTATTAGGGGAAGTGTCCGTAAGGACAAAAGGGTTGCCGTCCACGGCGAGTGAACCCTCGGCAAAGCAACTAACCTTGCCCTGAACCCAAGGGTTCTCCTCCCGCTCACCAAAAAAAAGAACGGAACTTAATCCCGTTCTTTTTTTGGTGGAGATGGCGGGAGTCGAACCCGCGTCTTACACGGCTTAATACCGCTTTCTACGTACGTATTCCGTCTTTCATCCCTTGCCCTATACTTCGACGAACAAACTTATAGAGCCGTGTGTTACTAAATAGTTATTCTAAACCGCAACAAAAACCTAAAATAACGTCCCGCCTAATAATGATACCTTATAAAGCCCGACGGTAAACTTTGCTCGGCAACTGCTTTAAATTAAGCAGCAAATGCTAAACGATTATTGTCTGCATTTAAATTTAAAATTGCCCGTTTTTACGAAGCCAGGCGCTTCGATACGCTTACGAATATCTCCCCGCGCAATCAAATCCGGTGCATCCCCGTTTTAAAAACCCGTAGGGTTTTTATCTATAATTTTTAAGTTCTCTTTCAACGCTTCTATCCAAATCTCTTTGCTTGATAGTTTCCTTTTTATCAAAGGTGTGTTTACCTTTGCATAAACCCATTTTGAGTTTACATAAACTACCTTCAAAATAAACTTCTAATGGAATAAGCGCGTAACCCTTTTCGCCCACTTTGCCGATAAGTTTATTTATCTCGGCTTTTCTAAGGAGCAGTTTTCTATCTCTTTTACTGTTGCGCGTGTTATACGCCCCAGCCTTATCGTAAACGGCAATATGCATATTCTTAACGAACACTTCGCCGTTTGCAATCAGACAAAAACTGTCTTTAAGGTTTATACTGCCCGCTCTTATCGACTTTACTTCCGAGCCTTCTAAAACTATACCGCATTGATAGGTATCTTCTATAAAATACTCGTGACGGGCTTGTCTATTTTCCGTAATAAGTTTCATAACACTATTTTAACAATATATATCCTATTAGTCAATCAATTTAAAGTCTACTCGCCTTGCCCTTTGATCAACGCCAACAACTTTTACCGTTACTTCTTCGCCTAAGGTATAGGAGTGAACGCCCGAGCGGAGTGTAAAGGCATTAGCGTCAAGCTCGTAATGCCCACGCGGTAAATATTCAAGTTTGATAAAGCCTTCAACGGTGTTTTCAAGTTCAACGAAAACGCCGTGGCTATTAACACCGCTAATAACACCGCTATAAACTTCGCCGATATGCTTTTTCATATAACGGCACTTATAAAAATCATCCATCATGCGCTCGGCTTCGTCTGCGCGCTTTTCGTTTGTGGAAGAAATATTACTTGCTTCCTGGGTGAAAGATGAAAACCTGGAAACAACGTCTTTCCCGCTAATCAAATCTTTGAGTACTGCGTGAACAACAAGGTCGGGAAAACGCCTTATAGGCGAAGTAAAGTGGCAATAACACTTGCTTGAAAGCCCGAAGTGCCCTAAATTTTCAGGCGAATATTTAGCCTTTTGCATTGAGCGGAGCATAACTTTGTTAACAACGCTAAACACGGGCGCGCCCTTTAACTTTTCAAGCAAGGTTTGATAGTCTTTCGGGTGGCAAGTTTCAGCGTTCCATTTAACGTTTATTCCAAGCACTTTTAAAAAATTCTTAAAATTTTCAACTTTTTCAGCAGACGGTTTTTCGTGAACACGATAAATAAACGGCATTTCCGCATAGAAAACGTATTCCGCAACCGTTTCGTTTGCAAGCACCATAAATTCTTCAATGATTTTATATGCGCCTTCGCTCTTTCTCGGCTCAACGGTAATGTTTTTCTTTTCGTCAACGGTTATGTGGCTTTCTTTAACGGTTAAGTCAATATTGCCCCTTTCACGCTTTCTTTTTGTTAAAATTTGTTGAAGGGCGTGCATATCTTTTATAAGCGGAACAAAATCTTCGTAACCTTCAACAACTTCCCCATCGATTATAGATTGAACTGCAGTATACGTCATGCGCTTTTTGGAACGAATAACGCCGTTAACAACTTCAAAACTCTTAACTTCGCCCGTTTTATCAATATCCATTATAAGCGACAAGGTAAGCCTATCCACCCCTTCGTTAAGCGAGCAAATGCCGTTACTAAGTTTTTTAGGGAGCATAGGAATAACTCGCTCTGGGAAATACACGCTCGTAGAGCGTGAGTAGGCTTCTTTGCCGATTTCAGAGTAAAACTTAACGTAGTGAGAAACGTCCGCTATATGAACGGAAAGTTCAAAGCCGTTACCCTTTCGCTTAACGCAAACGGCATCGTCAAAATCGCGTGAGTCTTCCCCGTCGATAGTGACGGTTAAGTCGTTAGTAAAATCAACCCTGCCCGCCTTTTCTTCTTCGGACACGAAATCTGGAATTTCAGCAAGTTCCTTTTCAACTTTATAAGGAAAGTCAAGCGAATAGTCAAACGCTTTAATAATAGATAATTCTTCGGCTTGAATATCAAACTTTTTGCCTAAAATTTCTATAATCTTCCCTTCGGGGTTTTTAGACTTTTCAGGATAATTAGTTATTAAAACAACAACTTTATCCCCCGTTTTTGCGCCTTTGGTGTTCTTTTGAGAAACGTAAATATCAACGGAATAATTTTTATCGTCGGGAATAACGAAACCAAAACCGTAGTCCCCGTCAAAAGTGCCAACAACTTTTTGAACGCCACGCTCTAACACTAAAACGACTTTTGCCTCGTCAGTAGAGCCTTTTAACGATTCTTGCTTTTTAATAATAACCGTATCTCCGTTGAGAGCGCCGTTTAAGCATTTTGGCGGAATAAAATAATCGCCGTTTTCGGTTATAACGAAACCAAAACCACGTTCGTTGCCCTTAAACGTTCCCTTTAAAAGCCCGCTATTTTCAAACAACACGAAACGACCGTTATCGTAAACGATTCGGCCTTCGTTTTCAAGAGCGTAAACAGCGTCAATCACCGCGTTCTTTTCAAAACGCGCCTTTGCGCCCATAAGTTCGCAAAGCCTTTTTAAACCTAAGCCTTCCGCTTCTCCACTATTAAATTTTTCAAGTAAAACGTCTTTTAAAACCATAAACTAAACTCAATTTGCTAAAAAAAAGTGGGGTTAAATTAAAACCCCACCTAATTTACGCTTTTGCGTATTAAACACCTTTGATTAAAGTTAAGATATAGAAAGAAATCATGCAAACTACCAAAATAATAATGGAAATTACGGTAAGCTTTTTCATCTTGCTTTCTAAAGTCTTATTCTTGTTCTTTCCGTAGAACGTTTCGGATTGACCGTTAATTGCGCCAATACCGCTGGAGTTACCCGGTTGCATAATAACAACCGCGATTACGAAAATGGAAACTAAAACCGAAAGGATAAGGCAGATTAAACTTAAAACCTTATATGCTTCGTAAGAAATTGCTAATAAATTTAACATATATTCACCTATTAAATGCTTTTTACTTTTGCATTATAACACAAGTTTTTAATTTTTACAACTATTTTTTAGTTATTATTTACTTTCAATTAACGAAATACCAGTCATTTCAACGGGTTTTTCTTCGCCCATAATCTCAAGCATAGTGGGAGCAATGTCCGCAAGGCAACCGCCGTTTCTAAGTTTTGCGCCTTTATAAAGGTTGGAAACTAAGATAAACGGAACAGGATTTGTGGTGTGAGCAGTGAACGGTTTTGCGCCGAGTTCATCTTCAAACATCCTATCCGCGTTGCCGTGGTCTGCCGTGATAAGAACGCTGCCGCCCTTTGATAAAACTTTATCAACTACCGCTTGAACGGAATTCTCAACGGTGGTAACCGCTTTGATAGCCGCGCTTTGAACGCCGGTGTGACCAACCATATCGCAGTTAGCGTAGTTTAAAATGATAACGTCAAACTTATCAGTTTCAATCTCTTCTAAAACTTTAGCCGTTACTTCAGGAGCGCTCATTTCAGGTTGAAGATCGTAAGTTGCAACCTTTGGCGATGCGATTAAATCTCTTTGTTCGTTCTTTTCAGGCGCTTCAATACCGCCGTTAAAGAAGAAGGTAACGTGAGCGTATTTTTCAGTTTCGGCAATTCTAAGTTGAGTGTAACCTTTATCCGATAAGAATTTACCCAAAGTGTTGGTAAGTTTAATTTTCTTGAACGCTACTTTAACGTTTTCAAAAGTTGCATCGTAGGTAGAAAAACCAACGTAACAAGGCGCAAGATAACCTGTTTTTCTTTCAAACCCGTCAAAATCTTCAACGGTGAACGCACGAGTGATTTCTCTCGCTCTATCGGGGCGGAAGTTAAAGAAAATTATGCTATCGCCCTTTTCAATAAGCCCTACGGGCTTACCAGCATTATCAACAACGTTTGTTGGAAGAACGAATTCGTCAGTTACGCCGCTAAGGTAACTTTCTCTAACCGCCGTTTCAGCGCAAACTGCCTTTTCGCCAGAGCCGATAGTTAACATATCGTAAGCCTTTTCAACTCTATCCCAACGGTTATCTCTATCCATAGCGTAATATCTACCGCAAACGGATGCGATTTTACCAACGCCGATAGCGTTAATTTCAGTTTGTAAATCTTTGATAAAGTCCGCGCCGCTGGTCGGAGCAACGTCACGCCCGTCTAAGAAGCAGTGAACGAAAACCTTTTCAAGCCCCTTTTCTTTGCAAAGTTTTAAAAGGGCAAAAAGGTGGGTAATGTGGCTGTGAACGCCACCAGTTGATAAAAGACCGTAAAGGTGCAATTTTTTATCGTTTTTAAGGGCGTTGTCGATAGCCAAGTTGAGTTCTTCGTTTTTAAAGAAGTCACCGTCTTGAATTTCTTTAGTGATACGGGTTAAATCTTGATAAACTATTCTACCCGCGCCCATATTAAGGTGGCCAACTTCACTGTTACCCATTTGACCATCGGGAAGACCAACGTCCATACCGCTAGCGCCAAGCGTGGTGTAAGGATAGTTATTTTTTAAATTTTCAATAACGCCAACGTTTGCTTTAGTAATAGCGTTGCCATATTCGGCAGACGCTAAACCATAACCGTCCATTATAATTAAAACAACAGGTTTAGTATTCATAAATTCTCCAAAATTTTAACCACTCAAAGAGTGGTTAAAGTTAGTATATTACAAGTTAATGTAATCAATTCAATATAAAGCCGTTACTCAAAGTTATGCTAACTTTCGATAAGGCAATAGAAACAAGCAAGACAAGGCTCGCGAAGACTTTGGGGTGAGATTGACCTTTTTGGTCATCGAAGTCCAAAGTCAAAGCAGAAACGCAGTATTGCGCCGTTTATATTGACTTAGCGATTGTAGTTAACGATTGCAGAGAAGTCCGCAGCCTTTAACGCTGCGCCACCGATAAGACCACCGTCGATTTCTTCCATTGCCATAAGTTCTTTAGCGTTGCCCGGTTTCATAGAGCCACCGTATTGAATTCTAACGAGCGCTGCGCAGTGTTCGCAGAAGTTTTCAGCAAGAACTTTTCTAATGTAACCGATAGTTTCGTTTGCTTGTTCGCTAGTAGCGGTTTTACCAGTACCGATAGCCCAAACGGGTTCGTAAGCGATAACGAGTTTAGTAAGATCTTCAACGCCCTTTAAGCCTTCGATGATTTGGCGTTTTAAAACTTCTTCAGTCTTGCCGGTTTCTCTTTCTTCTAAAGTTTCACCAACGCAAACGATGGGGATAAGACCTTTCTTTAACGCTTGTAAAGTTCTCTTGTTAACGGTTTCGTCAGTTTCAGCAAAGTATTGTCTTCTTTCGCTGTGACCGATAATAACGTATTCAACGCCGAGTTCTAAGAGCATATCAGCGGAAATTTCGCCGGTGTATGCGCCACTTTCAGCAAAGTGAACGTTTTCAGCGCCAAGTTTGATGTTAGAGCCTTTAAGGGCTTCGCCAACAGCGTAAATATCAGTTGCGGGAACGCAAACAACAACGTCACAGTCCGCATCTTTAACAAGGGGTTTAAGTTCGTTTACGAGCGCTACGCCTTGGCTGGGCGTAAGGTTCATTTTCCAGTTACCTGCAATAATTGCTTTTCTCATTTTTATATCTCCAAAAATTATTTTTTATCCTTTATATTTAGGCTATGCACAATAAATCGCTAAATAGTTATATAATTTGACGAAAGATTGTAACTAAACCTTTTCTTATTCTTTTTCGTTAAGGCATGCAATACCCGGTAAAACTTTACCTTCGAAAAGTTCAAGCGATGCACCGCCACCAGTTGAAATGTGGCTCATCTTATCAGCAAAGCCAAGTTGAGCAACTGCCGCCGCGCTATCGCCACCACCGATAATGGTAGTTGCGCCTTCCGCTTCAGCCATAGCCTTAGCAACTGCGATAGTACCTTTTGCTAAAGTGGGGTTTTCAAACACGCCCATAGGTCCGTTCCAAATAACGGTCTTAGCGTTTTTAACCTTGCTTGCGAAAAGTTCCATTGACTTAGGACCGATATCAAGACCCATCATATCAGCAGGAATCTTGTCCGCATCAACAACGGAAACTTCAATTTCAGCATCGATAGGATTTGGGAAAGACTTAGCAATAGTAGAATCAACGGGAAGAACGAGTTCTTTGCCGAGTTTTTCTGCTTTTGCAATCATTTCGTTACAGTAATCAATCTTTTCAAGGTCAACGAGCGAAGCGCCAACTTCATAACCTTTTGCCTTTAAGAAGGTGTATGCCATACCACCGCCAACGATTAAAGTATCGCATTTTTCTAAAAGGTTAGAAATAACGTTAAGCTTGTCTGCAACCTTAGCGCCACCGAGAACTGCTACGAAAGGTCTAACGGGGTTTTCAAGCGAGTCTGCCATAACTGCAAGTTCTTTTTCAATAAGGAAACCGCAAACTGCAGTTTTAACAAGACCGTATTCAACGATAGCAGCGGTAGATGCGTGTGAACGGTGAGCAGTACCGAACGCGTCGTTAACGTAAACGTCAGCAAACGAAGCAAGTTTTTTGCAGAATTCTAAATCTTTGCCTTCTTCGCCAGCATCGAAACGAGTGTTTTCTAAAATTAAAACTTCGCCTTCTTTAAGGGCTTCAACCTTAGCGCAAGCATCCGCGCCAACGGTATCGGTTGCGAAAGTTACTTTACCGCCTAAGATTTCGTTAAGCCTATCAGCAACGGGCTTTAAAGTGAATTTTTTAATATCCTTTTTAGCCTTTTCTAAATATTCAGCGGTTGCAGCTGCTCTTTCTTCTTCAGGAAGCGCTTCAACAGCCTTCTTTTCCTTCTTGTTAAGTTTAACCTTTTCGTTAAAAATGTTGTGGGGCTTACCCATGTGTGAGCAAAGAATTACTTTCGCGCCGTTTTCCATAAGATATTTAATGGTGGGAAGCGCGCCGTTAATTCTGTTTTCGTCAGTGATAACGCCGTCTTTCATAGGAACGTTGAAATCTACTCTAACAAGGCATTTTTTACCTTTAACTTCAATGTCTTTAACAGTTAATTTATTCATAGAATAACTCCTTCAAAATTTACTATTAACATTTTAGCCTTTTTTTAACGCGTTGTCAAACGATATTACCACATTTTTGAACATTTGAAGCGGTTATTCTACGTTTAGCGCCATTTTTTTGCGGTTTATCTTTAACGATTAAACTAACAAAGTTAGTAACGGGTTTTAACACGGGGAGTAAAATAACGGTTGTGAACAAGTTAAACAAGGTGTGAAAGTTTGCAATTTGGCGTTCTATTCCACCCGAAAATTTGAAAAACGCGCCTGCAATTTGCTTGCTGAATATTGATAGCGGAATAAACAGCATAATAGAGCCTAACGCGTTAAAAAAGATATTGAAAAACGCCGCGCGCCTTGCTTCAACGGGTTTATTCATCGCCGAGAAAACAACACAAATGCAAGTTCCGATATTAGCGCCGAGTATTAAAAACATACTGCTTTCAAAACTTAAAAGCCCGTTCCCAGCCAGTATTATCATAACGCTCGTAACGGCGGAAGAACTTTGAATTATTGCCGTTATAAACAAGCCGTTAAAGAGCAGTAACGGGTGGCTTTTTACCGTGAATATTTTTCTAAACGCTTCAAAATTTTTAAAGTAGGCAACGCTATCCGACACTACGTTTAGCCCAAAAAACAGCATGCCAAACCCCGCCATCGCTCCGCCTAAAAATTGCCACTTTTCATTTTTTAAAAATGAAAGTATAAATCCTATAAACGCTATCACCGAGCCAAGCGCCGTTATATCAAAGGCGGAACTACCCGATAGCGAAACGAGTTGCGCCGTGATTGTTGTTCCTATATTCGCGCCCATAATAACCGCCGCGGCGGAATAAAAAGTCATTATCCCTTTACTTGTAAAACCAACGAGCAAAACGTTCGTTGCTATGCTCGACTGAATAGTTGCGGTTGCAAGCGCGCCCGTTAAAACGCCAGCGCACCTATTCTTAGTGCAAGCGGATAAAACCTTTTTCATTTTTTCGCCTGCAAGTTTTTCCATATTTTCGCTCATAAACTTTAAGCCGAGAAGAAAAAACGTTATACCGCCAAGAGTTAAAAAAACGTATTGTAATGCGTACATATAAGTAATATACTTATAAGTTTTTAAATTTATGAGTTTTAGGTACAAAAAAAACGGTGGAAATCTCCACCGTTTTTTTGATTATTAATCGCAATAATTTAGAAAGAACATATTATCCTTATATTGCACGCAATAAAAGAAGTATGCTCCATAATTCACTACGAGTTATTCCCTTTGCTATCCAATCTGGACCACAGGTAACCATTAATAAAAAGTAATGATAACCAAACAATGCAGTCATCATAAATGCGCTTAAAAACTTTTCCTTTCATAACTATTTTTAGGATACTTTAACAATATCACTGTTAATGCAATATAGGATATTAGCGCACCAGCCAATCCAAAGAATAATACGAATAAACCAGGTTTTGCAATCACGAACCAAACAAAGCCTAACCCGTATCCAAATATCAATAAAGCGATCAAACCAAGCACAGGAACAAGACCCGAAAAAATTATTCCCAAATTTCTTTTTGATTTTGGAAAATCAGGATCTTCTTTACCAACGTAGCCGTTACAATGCGGACAAAGTTTATCATTTTTACTTATTAACGCGCCACAATGTTTACAAATAGCGCTATCTTCGCTTTTATATATTTGACCGTTATCAATGTTTTGCTCAACATCTACACCACTACTTTGAATATCTCTCTCCGCTTGGTTAGATAAATCAGCGCCACACTTTGCACACTTTTCCGTGTTACTATCGTTTATCGTATTACAATTCTCACAAACCATAACTTCTCTCCTTGTGTTTTATATAATTATATTCTCAATATTTGAGATTGTCAAGTAAAAATCTCAATTTTTGATAAACTAAAATAAAGGAGATATGATATGAGTTTTTCGGATAATCTTAAAAATTTACGCAAATCGCAAAATTTAGATCAAAAGAAACTTGCCGAAATTCTCAACGTTTCTTCTAAGACGGTTTCTCACTGGGAAACGGGCTACACTGAGCCGTCTATAAATCAACTAATTGCGATTGCAAATTATTTTGATATAACACTTGACGAACTTATGGATAGAAAATGATAAAAACGGTGGAAATTTCCACCGTTTTTTTATTCCATAACTTTTCGTTAACACGAAAAATATAACTGCCAAAGCAGTTGGCGTTCGCTACGCTCGGCTACACTTTGCCACTAGGCAAAATCTCACTTACCGCAAGGTAAATATCACTTTACGCTTAGCGTAAAATATCACTTTTAGCCATAGGCTAAAAATACCACTAAAAAAGACGGGACAACCCGCCTTTTTTTAATCTTCTCTACCAGTTAAATGCCCAACTTCGTTAAGCCCTTCAAAATCGTTTTGGCGAAGCGCCTCGTAAACGGTTAAGGCAACGGAGTTTGAAAGGTTTAAACTCCTTAAATTACCAAGCATGGGAATACGCAAAGTGCTATCGTAATTTTCCTTTAAAAGTGGCTCTGGAAGACCGTGAGATTCCTTGCCGAAAATTAGATAGTCACCATCACAAAACTTGGCGTCGCTATACACTTTTTGACCTTTGGTTGACATAAAGTAAAAGCTGCCCTTTCCTTTATTTTTATCGTAAAAATCTTGCCAAGAATCGTAATAGTGAACGTCTAAATACTGCCAGTAATCAAGCCCTGCTCTTTTCAAGTGCTTGTCCGAAAGTTCAAACCCAAAGGGTTTTATCATGTGAAGCGAACTGCCCGTTGCCGCGCAAGTTCTTGAAATATTGCCCGTGTTTTGTGGAATTTCAGGCTCTAAAAGTACAACGTTAATTTTCATTTTGTTAATCCTTTCCCCCACGGCGTTTAATTTTCGTTAAAACGTATTGCCGTTTTACGGGGATTATCAAGTTTGATTTTGCTTCCACGCTCTTTCCTACGATTTCGCCTTGGCTATCCGATGCGATAACGCTATTTTTCGTTACGAGTAGCGTTGCAACGCCGAATAAATAGGCGTATGCCCGAACGAGAAAGTTATGCTGATTTTTTTCATCTTCAGGCGAAATCATAACGATTAAGTCCGCGTCGCATAGTGACATTGACTTCACCGCTTCAAAGTTTTTAATATCTTCTGCTATGATTAGCCCTATTTTGCACGCCGACGTTTGATAAACTTTATAACTTCCGCCACCCTGATAAGCGCTCCCATCATAACCCAAAACGCAATCGGAAATACCTAAAAGTTTACCCCTATCCGAAATAACTGCGGACTTTTTGAGTATTCCGTAATTATCCGTTATTGCGCCCGCAATCACAACGCCACCCGTTTTTTTAGAGTGAGCGCTAAGTTTTGGAAGTTTGCTCTCAACACCTGAAAGTTCGCTTTTGTAACTTACTTTTCCAAGCGAATTAAAGCCGTAAACTGAAATTTGAAAGTCTTGTTTTTCGCTTTCATTAGCGTTTGGCAACGCATTTTTAATATCGGCAAATACTTTAAGCATAGATAACCCCTATACTTATAATAGTTACCTAAGAGCTTAAAAGTTCCTATTTAACTGCGGATAGTAAAATTTCTTTAACTTCGCTAATATCAAGCGACTTAAAAACTTGTTCTTTAAGTTTTTTACCGCCGTTTATTCCTTTGAGATAATACGCCGCTTGCTTTCTAAAAATAACCGCCGAACGCTCGCTACCGTAACGCTTACTAAGCCTATCGATTTGAATACTTACTAAATCAGCTATGGAATAACCGCAACTAACGCCTAAAATCTCTTGGAATATAAGCGGGTTTTCGAGCGCGCCACGGGCTACCATAACACCGTCCGCCCCCGTTTTTTCCATTAAAATTTCCGCATCTTCTTTGCTAAATATTCCACCGTTTGCAATAACGGGAATAGAAACGGCGTTCTTCGCCTTTTCAATCTCTACAAAATTAACTTCGCCGTTATAATAGTTTTCTCTAACCCTACCGTGAACGGTTAACATACTTGCGCCCGCGCCTTCTACCATACGCGCAAACTCTCTAGTAACGTAATCGTTTTCAGTTAGCCCTATTCTAATTTTAACGGAAACGGGCTTACCGCATTTTGCAACGGAAGATATAACTTTTTCCGCTTGCAACAAGTCTTTAAGAAGGGCGCTACCTTCGTTATTGTTATAAATTTTAGGAACGGGGCAACCCATATTGATATCTATGATATCAAATTTTGCTAAATGCTCTGACTTAGCAATCTCGCCCATGATAGTTTCATCCGAGCCGAATATTTGAACTGCTTTTAACTTTTCGGTATCGTAAGTATGCAAGAGTTCTACGGACTGCTCAGGCGTGTATTTAAGCCCTTTGCAACTAACCATTTCGGTAAAGCAAAGCCCTGCGCCTGCCAAAGAACAAACTTCCCGCATAGCCGAATCTGAAAAGCCTGCAAGCGGAGCAAAAAAGACGTTGTTAGGCGTTTCAACCCCGCCTATTTTTATCTTTTTAATCTTCATCTCTCTTTACCTTTTCGTAAATTTTATCAAGTTCGTTAAGATTTAAGTCGGTTAGCGATTTTCCGCTTTTTAAAACTTCGTTTTCCATAAGCGAAAACCTATTTATAAACTTTTCAGTTGAACGGGAAAGAGCAATCTCACCGTCAACGCCTAAAAGCCTAACGCAGTTAACGGCGCTAAACAAAACGTCACCACACTCTTTTTCTATCTCTACACAATCTCCGCTTAATTTTGCAGTTTTAAGTTCTTCTATTTCTTCGTTTAACTTTGAAAGAGCGTCTTCAAACTTTTCAAAGTCAAAACCGTATTTTTTAGCCCTTTTGCCCACCTTTTCAGCGCGCATAATAGACGGCATTGCGCTCGGCACTGACTTTAAGTATTCAGTTGCCGTTTCAAAGCCTTTTTCAGTGATTTTATTATTGTTCCAAACGGATAACGCGTCGCTTGCTTTTACCGCCTTATCCCCACCGAAAACGTGAGTGTGGCGGGATATTAGTTTTGAGCAAATCCCACTCAAAACGTCGTTTCGATTATATCTATAACCTTCTTCGCCGAAAATAACGTAAAAAGCCGATTGTAAGATAAGGTCGCCCGTTTCTTCAATAATCTGCTCGTCGTCTTCCTTTTCAACGGCGTCAACGAGTTCGTAGGCTTCTTCAATAACGTTTTTAAGTATGGTTTTTTCAGTTTGTTCTCTATCCCACGGGCAACCGTTAGGAGCGCGCAAGATTTCTAAGATTTTAAGTAAATCGTTGAAGTCAAACCTTTCCTTTTCAACGAGCGGAAGGCTTGGAATATATAAACAAGTTGAATAATCGTAATTTTTAAGCCTATCAAGTTCGTAAAGTTTAATCTTTTTAACGCCGTTATTAGAAGTGATAAAAGCGGTTATTTCTTCGCCGAAACGATCGGTTAAACTGAGTTTTAACTGGGATGCAAGCATAAACCCGTCAATCGCGGTAACAACGAGCGGTAAAGAGAGATTTGCCGTGTTTAAATCGTATGCGGAAGCGCAAGTGAAACTCGGCTCGATAACCCCCGCTCTTTGCAAGCACTTGTTGGCGTGCGAAAGCCCCGATACAACTTTAACGTTCTTTGCCCTTTTTAAGATATACTTAACGGAATTATCTTCTTGAGAAGACCCGTCAACAAGATATAAAACGGGCGTTTCTTTCGCTAAAGCCAAAATTTCTTTGCCAAGGTTAGCGTTTAAAGTATCGAAATTTCTACTCTTTAAATAAACGCTATCAAGCGTTTTGATCTTAGGGTATTTTTGCGTTAAGAGTTTAACGCTAAGCGCTTCGCCCGTTCTTGCAACTACAACGGCGTGGCTTTTGATAAGTTGTTCAGTAACAAGGGGAAGGTCAAACTCATCAACCCCGAGCCCCACAACGATTATTTCGTTCATATTCTACCTTCGTTTTACTGTCGTTATTTATAATATATCTTAAATTTAAAAAAGACGCAACCAAATAACAAAAAATATCCCCGTATATCGCTCCGAAAATATTTATTTTCGGATTTTGCAAAAGAATAACGGTTATTATAATTTTTATAACCCCGCCTACTATTCCGCTTTTTAAACTTACTTTAAATTTACCAAGAGCGTTCGCTATTGCCACGCTTGACTGGTAAAAGGATAGCGAAATAACCGTTATTGAAGAAGTTTTTAGCATTTTTACAAGCAAACTTTTATTCTCGCTTGATAATCCGCCGTATAAAACCTTAACGGCAAAACCTGAAAACAAATAAACCAAAACTGCAAAAATAACCGATAACGTTAGCGTTAAGCCGAGCGTTAAAACGGTTTTTTTATCAAAATTTTCTCCACTTTTTTTAAGGCGAGAAATTATAGGAATTGAAGTTACGGCGAGCGCGTAACAAACGGCGACTGGCATACTTATTAAAGACTCAACTGCGCCCGTTAAAAGCCCGTATAGTTCCGTGGCGTTTGACAGATAGCCTTTTAAAATATTTATTATCAAAAAACTATCAAGGGTTCGGATAAGGGGAATTATAAGCGTTACCGCCATCATCGGAATAACCGTTTTATAAACGAAGGAATAGTTGCTAACTTTTACGTTTAAAAGGCTTGTTACCGCCCTTGATTTAACTATAAAGTAAATTAGCGTTACCCCTTCGGATACGGTTACCGCCAAAACGGCAAGGCTTGCCATAACAACCGCATCGCCTTTAATTAAAAAACAAAGCAGTAGCCCAACAGTAAGTTTAACAGATTGTTCTAATATCTGCGAAATTGCCGTTGGCTTCATATTTGAAAAACCTTGATAATAACCCCTAAAACAAGAAATTGCGCTTACGATTACTACCGACGGGGCAAGCAAAGAATAGCAAACACCCGCGTTTTTATCACCTTGTAAAAGCGCTATTTTGTTGGCGAACACCACCATTACAAACGTTAAAATAAGCCCCACCGTCGTAAAAAATTTAAGCGACGTTTTTAGCACTTCTTTCCCGTCTTTTCCTTCCGCTATAAGTTTTGAAATACCTGCAGGAACACCCGTTGAAGAAAAGGTTAAAAGCACGGAATATAGCGGAAAAACCATTTGGTAAAGCCCTATCCCCTTTGCGCCTAATAAGTTTGTTAAAGGTATTCTATAAATCGCGCCTAAAAGTTTTGTTAGCACTCCGCCAACCGATAAAATAAGCGCGCCTTTTATCATAGTTTTACTCATAAAATAAGTTTAGGTAAAACTACGTTTTATATACAAAAAAAATCGCAAGGCAAATTCGCCTTGCGACTTATTATTTAATTTTAGTTTTCGCTCTTATAAGTGATTGTTTTAACTTCATCAAACTCGTCAAGAACTTCCTTAGAAGGTTGTTTAGTTAAAAGTGAAACAACGATTGCAACGATGAACGCAACTGCAAAGCCGGGGATAATTTCGTAAAGACCGATAGGCAATAAATACTTGCCGATAACGTAAGTCCAAAGTACCGAAACGCCAAAGCCCGAAATAATTGAAGAAACTGCGCCAGCGTAGTTTAACTTGCGGAAATAAAGCGAAAGTAAGATTACAGGGCCGAACGCCGAACCAAAGATTGCCCAAGCGTTAGAAACTAAATCCATAATACCGCCTGAACCCGGTAAAAGAGCGATTACAAGCGCTACCGCTAAGATAACGGCAACGGCAATTCTACCAACCATAAGCAAGTGCTTGTCACTCGCGTTTTTCTTGATAGCAGTTTTGTAAATATCGCTAGCAAATGCGCTTGAAGATGCTAAAAGTTGGCTATCTGCCGTGCTCATAGATGCAGCCATGATTGCGGAAATTAAGATACCCGAAAGAACGCCAGGAACGATAAATCTTGCAAGCATAATGAACACTTGTTCGCTATTACCGCCGTTGATAAACGAGCCGAAGAACTTGTGAGCAACTAAGCCTACAACCGATGCCATTATACAAATAACAGTTGTCCAAACGCTACCAACGATTTGAGATTTTCTCATTTCTTTTTCGCTCTTAATGGACATATATCTAACGAGAATATGTGGCATACCAAAGTAGCCTAAGCCCCAACCAAGACCGGAAATAATATCTATAATGCTTCTACCGTCAAACTTACCACTTGATAATAAGCTCATATAGTTTTCAGGAGTAACCACTTGACCGATCGCAACGAACTTATCCGAATTGATAACGAAAAGGGCTATGATAGGAAGAACCATTAACGCTGCAAGCATTAAAAGACCTTGGAAGAAGTCAGTCCAACAAACGGCGTTGAAACCGCCGAGTAAAGTATAAACGCCGATAACAACTGCGGCGATAATCATACCCCAAGTTTTAGTTATTGCGCCACCGGTTACCGTTTGGAATAAAGTTCCGCACGCAGAGATTGAAGACGCTGCGTAAATACAGTATGCAATAACGAAAATAACGGCGCAAGTAATTCTTAACACGTTATTTTTTGACTTAAATCTGTTTGAAAGATACTCGGGAATAGTAATAGAATCGTTTGCCTTAATAGCATAACGCCTAAGTTTAGGAGCAACGAAAATCCAAGCGCAAATCGTACCGATAATTAAACCGATAGAAATCCAAACTTGACCCATACCGAGCAAACAAATAGCACCTGGAAGACCCATCAAAACCCAAGCGCTCATATCCGATGCGCCTGCCGATAAAGCGGCAACTAAACCGCCCATGTTTCTTCCGCCTAAGAAATATTCTTTTTCACCCGCGCCTCTACTTTTAAGGAAAAAGTAAACGCCTACTGCTAACACTATAACGAAATAGGCAATAAACGCGATAATTTCACCAACGTTCATAATTATCTCCTTGATAATTTAATATTTTATTATTTTAATATATTTTATAGAAAAAATCAATTAAATTAACGGCTATATGAAAAAAACCGCCAATCTTTAATAAAAAGTTGGCGATTTATTCTATTTTTGCATATTTATAAATTCTAAAACTTTGCTTCTTTGAACGGCGTAACCCGCAACGAACTCACCTTTATTGTCAATTTCCGCTGCAAAGTTTATACCGCAAACTTTATACTTATCGTCAAGTAGCACCCCGCCAGACGAGCCGTTGTTTACCAAACAATCGTGTTTTATCGCGCTAAACTTAACGTTTGATATTTCCTCTGAAACTTCTCCTCCAAAATCTATCGTTTCATACTCCGTAACCCTACCAACCGTAACGGCGTTCAAAACGCCTAACGGGCTACCTATTGAAATAACCGTATCGTTTTTCTTGGGATCTGAAAGGCTAAACTCTAAAACGGAATATAACTTTTTGCTTTGGAAAGATAAAATTGAAAGGTCGTAACTTGCGTCTTTAACTAAAACCCTTGCCAAATACCCGTCACCATAACAATCGATAACGTTGCACTCGAAATTAGTGTACGATGGACTTTCGTAAACGACGTGATTGTTTGAAAGTAAATAGTAGGTATAATACTCGCTGTTTCCAGTAGGCTCATTAACGTCAAAAATAACAGCGCTACCTTTACTCGTTGCTTCATTGAGCCTTCCGCCTAAAACCGAACTTTGAAAGCTTTTGTGTTCAACTAAAAAGTTAGCCGTTATAATTTGGTTTTCATACACCCCGTCAATAAGCGTTTTAGCGTCAACTTGATTATCGCCGTTAGAAGAAGTCCCCGCGGGCGTTATCTCGCAAGACGGCATTATTAAAAGGGCTAAAACGGCAAGCATTATCGCCGATATTATTTTAAATCTTTTTATAATTATAGATTTCATAATTTTATTATATATCAAACCCCAAAAAATTACAATGAAAAAGGAGCGAATTTTCGCTCCTTAATATTATTTTTGCTTGTTGGTTTTTATAAAGAAGAAACTTATAAGCGCAGCAACGGCATACATAATCACGGTGAATACTAAAATACTTTGGTAAGAACCCGTTGCCTTTAATATTATGCCTGCAATTTGGTTACCCGTTAAACCTGCAATCGCCCAAGCGGAAAGGGCTATGCCGTGGATAGACGAAATTTTGCCCATACCGTAAACGTCAGATAAAAGCGTGGGAAGGTTACTAAATCCACCGCCGTAACCCGCGTTAACAACGAGCATAAGCGCGATTGAAACAACGAGTGCTAAGGTGCTTCCACCGTTTAACGCGCCCGTGCAAAGCGCAACTACGGTTAAAGCAATTTCACTTAAAAGAATAATCTTATAAATGGTGTTACGGCTCTTCATCTTATCGCCGAGCGCCGAATAACCAAGGCGACCGCCAGCGTTTAATAAGCCCGTAATGGTGCATAAAAGAGCGGCAACAGAGCCTAAGCCAAGCGCCTTATAGATACTCTTTTCAAAGGAAATAAGCGCTAAACCGCAAGCGATGTTGATATAGAATACAAGCCAAATGCCGATAAACTTAACGTCAAGGAAGATTTTGAAACGAGCAAAGAATTCTTTAACGGAAACTTTTTCGTGCGGTTCAACCCAACCTTCAGGCTTTTTAAGGAGCAAGTGGCCAACGAACATCATCACGAACCACAACGCGCCTAAGATATAGAAGGCAAATTCAAGCCCAACTAAGTTTATAAGCCACTCGATAACGGGAGCGAAAATCATCTTCGCTGCGCCAAAGCCAGCTACCGCTAAACCAGTTGCTAAACCCTTTTTATCCTTGAACCAAAGCATTAAGGTTTTTACGGGAGAAAGATAACCAAGACCTAAGCCGAAACCCATAATAACGCCGTAGAAAAGTAAAACGAGCCAAGCGCTTTGTATGCGAACGGCAAGCCCCGTTCCTAAAACGCCAACGGTAAAGCAAATCGTTGCTATTAAACTTGCCTTGTGAATATCCTTTTCAACGAAGTTACCAAGGAAAGCAGCGCTCATACCAAGGAAGAAAATGGCTAAACTGAACGCCCAACCGAGAAGGCTAATCTTATCGGCAAAGAAGGAAATACCTTCAAAACTAGAACTAAATATCGACCAGCAGTATACCGTGCCGATACTTGCGTGTAACAAAAGCGCGGGAATTGCCGCCCTTGTCCATTTGTTAGATAAATTTCTCATAAAATACCTGTAAAAAATCTTCTTTCGTGTTTTCACACAATTTGTAATTATACTCTTTTAATTTTATTAAGTCAAGTTTTTTTATAAATAAAAAAAGAGCGACTGAGCGCTCGTTTAATTATTTTGAAAAATCTTTTAAAACTTGCATAAGTTCATCGGTGATAACGTGCTCAACTCTGCAAGCGTTTTCTTCGGCAACGCCTTCTTCCGCGCCGAGTTTCATAAACACTTTGGTTATAACGCTGTGGCGCTCTTGAATAGAAGTTGCCTTGTTATAACCTATCTCGGTAAAATCAATCTCCCCGTGCTTTGAAATGGTAATAAACCCTTTGTTTTGCAAAAGGTTTACCGCTCTTGATACGCTTGGACGAGAATAGTTAAGTTCCGTTGCAATATCAATAGAGCGAACGGAAGATAACTTCTTTTTAAGCACCAATATCGTTTCAAGGTACATTTCTTCAGATTCGCGATATCTCATAACTATTTAATTATACCATACCAAAAATCTTTTGTAAAGAGTTATAACTTTTTTTTGATTTTGCTTGATTATAGGGCAATAACAATGTATAATCAAATATATATCAAATAACAAAACGTATAACTTTAAGGTTATAAATGGGGAAATATGTTTAAAAACAAAGAATACGTTCTTGCAATTCATCGCGAAAAAAGTTTTTCAAAAGCAGCGGAATCTCTATCAGTTTCACAACCGTCGCTTTCGGCTTCGATAAAGAGAATTGAACAAAAGATTTCAGAGCCTATTTTCGATCGTTCAAGTAACCCCTTAAAACTTACTGAAATCGGCGAAGAATACGTTAATCGCGCTTTGGAAATTGAGCAGATTGAAAAAGATTTTGAACGCTACGTTTCAGACCACACTAAACTTTTAAAAGGAACTATAAGGCTTGGCGGTTCAAGTTTCTTTTCGTCGCTTATTCTTCCAAAGCTCATATACGATTTTAACGTTAAATATCCGCAAATCAAGTTTGAAATTTACGAAGATAGCACTAAAAAATTGATGAACAAACTTGCAAACGGCGAACTTGATTTTGTTATTGACAACACGATAAATGAAGACGAGAATATTTTGTCAACCGTGTTTTCATCCGAAAGATTGCTCCTTGCTGTGCCAAAGTCTTTTGCCGTTAACGAAAGTTTAGATAAATTTAAACTTAACGAAAAAGACATTAAGGAAAACAAGTATTTATCAAATTTTCCAAGCGTTGATTTAAAAGCGTTTGAAAATTATCCTTTCGTTTTGTTAAACCCCGAAAACGATACGGGAAAAAGGGCGGAAAAACTCTTGAAAAAGCACGGCGTTAAGCCAAACGTTGCCTTTAAACTTGACCAGCAAGCAACGGCGTTTAACGTTTCTTGCACGGGCATGGCAATCTCTTTCGTGAGTGACTCGCTCGTTAAAAGTTTAAACTCCGAGCGCCAAATTTGTTACTACCTACTTGCCGATAAGGAAGCGGAGAGAAATATATATTTCTACCAAAAGAAAAACCATTATTTAACGCTTGCAAGCAGATATTTTATAGAATACAGCACTAAAAAATAAAAAAATTATCCGTGGCTAACTTGCCACGGATTTTTTTAAGCGTTGTAAAGTTTATTGAGCATTTCGGTCATGCCGTTAACCATAATATCGTCGCCACCCTTTTTGATAACGGTAGTGCCCGCTTCGTAACCGCCTTCATCGTAAGACGAACTGTTCGGGATATAACCGCCTGCGGTGTTTGTTAAACAACAAAGCACCGTTTCTTTAAAGGGAGAGTTTTCGCAAATTCTTCTGCCGATTTCAGTAAACGGCTCGCCACCGATACCTGCAAACACCAAATCGCCAAGACTAATTGCGGAGAAGTTAAACGGAAAACTATCAGGTCCGTTTTCAAGCATTACTATTCGCTTTGCCCTTGCAACTGCGGTAGTTAAAGCCATTTCCTTATAAGGAAGTTCGCCTGCCCTTCCGCTTTTAAACATATCGTATATATACCTTGCTTCTTCAAGTTTGTCGTTTTCTTTATTAGACGGAAGGTTAATAGTCGTTGTAACGTAACTAATTTTGTCCGTTTTAACGGGTTTCGTTACAGAAATAACGGATAAAACCGCGCCTGCGATTTTTCTACCCATATATTCGGCGTGAGCGTAACTTCTCGGCACGCTATCAAAGTCAATTACGGAAATCGCTTCTTCTTCGGGCGTTGGCGCAACGTTAACGTGATTAACGTCACCTTGACAGCCTAAAAGGAATATACATTTTGTATTTCCGAGCGCGTTTTCAAGCGTTTTGCAAACAACGCCCATATAGTCGGCGGATAAAAGTTCCCCACCAACACTGTCGGGGTGAGTGCCAAAGTTGACAAGTATTATATCTTCACCGCCACACCTTTTAATCTTAACTATTCTTACAGTTTCGTCGGGAACGCCCAAGGCGTGCAAAATATTTGGGTTTTTAACGCCGGGGTTTGTTGCAACTGAACCGTCTTTCATACGGTAACGGCGAACGAACGATACCCCCTTGGCTTGGGTTTTAGCAACGCTAAACTCACTTTCATTAAGGTCTTGAAAAGCGTAAACTGCCGCGTCACGTGCGGTGTTTACTAAAAACGCTTCGTATTCAGGGGTGCTTTCAGAAGAAGTGCCAAGGTCTTTACCTATTACGGGGCCCGTGTGAGTGTGAGAACAGTTTATAAAAATACCGTCCCTTTCAACGCCCGTGTCAGCGGAAACTAAGTCCTTAATTTTATCAAACATCGCTTGGGGAAGTTGACCAACGTCAAGCGCGATAACGACTGCTTTTTTAACACCATCGTCAAACGCAACGGCGCGAACGAACAAATCGTCGTTAACGCCTTTTACTTTTCTTGGAATATAATAGCCAAGCATGGGAAAACCGTACGGTGGGTTTATTACAAGTTTTGAATATCCCGTCTTCATAAAAATCTCCATTTACTATGATTAAATATATTGTAGCACCAAGAAGATAAAAGTCAATAGAAAAGGCTTGAGAAATCAAGCCTTTTTTTCACCGTTACAATCTTTTTTCGAGCACGCGTCCGAGTAAGGGCAACCTATGCACTTTTTGCCCTTTTTCTTTGCCCTTATTATATAAAACGACGCTCCGCCGACTATCAGCGCGATAATTACTATCGTTATAATCGTTGCCCACATAATTTTTACCTATTACGCCTTTAATGCGTATTCCTTTTTGAGTTCTTTATTTTTTCTAATAATCATTACGGTAAACAAGCAAGCGATTGCTAAAACTACCGCCCAGCCAACTATAGGCATCCAAACTGCGCCTAAACTACCGCCCGTTAGTATAGTTCCAAAGAAGAATACTAAGAACGCTACGGTAAAGCCTACTGCAAATTGAAGCCCTATTCCTGCCCAAAGCCATTTTTTGTTCTTGATTTCGGAGTTCATTGCGCCGATTGCAGCAAAACACGGCGGAGAGAACAAGTTGAACATAAGATAAGCAAGAGCCGCCACTTTAGTTATCGCCATAACGCCTGCAACCGCTTCGCCTGCGCCTGCCATTAAAGCAAGTTCTTCAGTATCAATTAAGTTTTCAAGACCGATAAAGCATACCGCTAAAGTTCCAACAACGTTTTCCTTTGCGATAAAACCCGTGATTGCAGCGGCGGCAAGTTGCCAAGCGCAAACGCCGATAACGGGCGCAATAACGTAAGCAAACGGGGTTGCTATATCGTGAAGAATAGAGTTGCTTGCATCAACAATGCTAAACGTCCAGTCGAAAGTTTGCATTACTTGAACAACGAAGTTGCAAACTAAAATTATAGTTCCCGCTTTTACTATGTACGCCCACGCTCTTGAAAACATAGATTTGCATGCGCCCCATAAACTCGGCGCTTTATATTCGGGAAGTTCGATAATAAAGAAGTTCTTTCTAACACTATAACCCGTAAGAGCGTTTATAAGAAGGGCGCAAAGAAGAATAAGAACGATACCTACGAAATACATCGTAGCGCCTATCCACGCCGAATCTTTAAAAAACGCGCCTGCAAAAAGGGCGATAACGGGAAGTTTTGCGCCACAAGGCATGAACGGAGTGAGCATAGCGGTTGCCCTTCTTTCTCTTTCATTACGGATAGTTCTACATGCCATTACGCCGGGGATAGAACAACCTGTGCCGATAACGAAAGGAATTATTGATTTACCTGATAAGCCAACTTTTTTAAATATGGGGTCAAGCACAACCGACGCTCTTGCCATATAACCGCAATCTTCAAGTATAGCGATTAAGAAATACATCACCATAACGAGCGGTAAGAAACCTATAACGGCAATTACGCCACCTATAATACCGTCAACGAGTATTGACGACCATATAGTTTCAGGAAGGGCGCTTGCAACGAGTTCTTGCCCCGCTTCAAGCCAACCAACGAAAGTGTCTGCAATCCACGGGCCAAGCCACGCTTGAGATATGCCGAACACTAAAAACATTACTACTGCGAAAATAGGAATTCCTACCCATTTGTTTGTTAAAACCGCATCGATTTTATCTTGACGGTTAAGATTTTTGGTATATACTTTACGACTTTCAACTTCCGCTACGATTTTATTAACGAATTCAAAACGATTTCTATCTGCAAGTTCAACTGCTTGTTTGCTAGTAAGGTCAATATCGCCTTGAACGTAAGGCGCGGTTTGCTCAGTTCCGGCAAGTTCTTTCGCCTTTTTAACGAGTTCATTAAGCCCTTCGCCCTTAGTTGAAGTCGTTTCAACTACCGGGCAACCAAGTTTTTCGGATAAAAGTTTAACGTCAATAACCGTTTGCTTTTTCTTGTTAACGTCCGTTTTGTTAAGCGCTACAACAACGGGAATTCCAAGTTCTAAAAGTTGAGTGGTGAAAAATAAACTACGGCTCAAATTCGTTCCGTCAACGATATTTATTATCGCTTCGGGGTTTTCGTTCTTTACAAAACTTGAAGTAATAGATTCTTCACTAGTGAACGGGCTCATTGAGTAAGCGCCTGGAAGGTCAACAGCAATAAGCTCATCGTTGCCACTATACGACTTTTTGATAGCGTGCTCTTTTTTGTCAACGGTAACGCCTGCCCAGTTGCCCACTTTTTCATTTCTGCCAGTGAGCGCATTGTACATCGTGGTTTTACCACTGTTTGGATTGCCTGCGAGTGCAATTCTCATATTTTTCTCCTTTTATTTACAGTTAGCCATTGCTAACATGATTTTAAAATTAAAAGTTAGCCTTTGCTAACAATTATTCAAAAAAATAACGATTGAGTTATTCTTTTATTTTAATAGCCTTAGCCAAGTCTTTATCTATATTATAACGCGCGTCTTTAATCGCAACGACGCAACCGCCCCTTTTGTGAGCGATAACCGTTATAGGTTCACCCTTATAACAACCGAGTGAAAAAAGAAAAGAATTAAGTTCTTCGTCATTAGTAACAACGTCTTCAACTATATATTCTCTGCCGATTTCGGCAATGCTTAAATCCATAAATTCTCCTTGTTAGCCATTGCTAACATAAATGATTTTACATTATAATTTATTATTTTGTCAAGCGAAATATTTATGTTTTTTACATTTTCTTTCAAATTTCACAATAAAAAAAGCATAGGAAGTTGAATTGCTATTGCAAGGCTAAATGCAACCTTTGGTTGCGCTAAATTACTTCGTAGCTAAATTTGCCTATCGGCAAGCTAAATGCAAAACAAAGTTTTGCGCTGCGGATAAGTTCTTTATAAATTAAATCCTTGCGGATTAAATCCGACTAACGTCGGATGAAATCGCTATCGCGATGAAATCTTGCTTTTGCAAGGTTGCGGACGATTTTTTATATATAAAAAAAGCATAGGAAACCCTATGCTTTTATTTTATTGTTTTTATTATTTGCCTATTACAACATATTTAAGCCGTTAGAAACAAATAATAGGGCTCCCGAAAATATTTTGTTTAGCAAAAGATTTTTGGGAAAAAGGAGCAACCGCTTTTTAGTCTTAGCGTTTACCTTTAGGTTAACGCTTGACAATCTATGCGTGTTGCGACGCGGATTAAATTCCGTGGCGACCATTAGGCTCAACTTCCCACGCGCCAGCTTCGGTGATAACCCACTTTAATCCACTCTTATAATACCAGTAGAAGAAATAAAGGTGACCGGTTTCGGGGTCTTTTTCCATTGCCATTTCGCCAAAGCCAATTCCGTTGAAATAAGCGATTTCAAGCTTATCACAGCCGTGAATCATCTTGTAGGAAAGCCTTTTTAAAGTACCGGGCATAACGAACTCAGTAAGGTTTGAGCAACCCATAAAGCAATACGAATCTGCAAGTTCTAAGCCGTGCGGTAAAACGATTGATTCAACTAACGCTAACCCTGCAAAGCCGTATTTTCCGATAGTTTTGAGTTTTGAAGAGTCTTGGAAAGTTAAAGTTTTAACGGAATAACAGCCTTGGAAAGCGCTTATGCCTATTTCTTCAATGTTGCTGGGGATATAAATTGCGTTAAGCGACGTGCAACCGAAGAAAGAGAAGTTGCCTATAACTTTCAAGTTAGTTCCCAAATCTAAGGTTTCCATCGTTTTGTTGTTATAGAAAGCATACGGAAGAAGTTCATCAAACTTAGCAGGGATTACAACGTTTTTATCAGTGCCAGTGTATTCTAACACGTAATTTTTACCACCGAAAGAAATTGACTTATAGCCGTTTTCTTCAACTAATAAAGATTTTCCACTCGTTGATGAGTAAACGTTTTTAACAAACTCGCCTGCGTTTCCGTTAATGGGAGATACAACGCCCGCTTCAATTTCAACGTTACTGTCGTTTTTAATTTCAACTAAGCGATAGCAGTTTAAGAAAGCCTTATTTCCGATTGAAGTTACGTTTTTACCAATAGACATAGTAAAGCACTTTTCGCAACCTGCAAACGCTTGTGGACCTACTGTAGTAACGGAATCGGTTAAAATTATTTGAGAAATCGATCTGTTGTTAATGAAAGCGTATTCAGGAACTACGCTTGTGGTTATAGTAACAACGGAAAGTGATTGCCCGTTATAAGTTACGTTACCCGCATTATAACCGGGGTTTGAGTAACCGTTGCCAAAAGTTACTTTAAGCCAATCTTCTAAAGTGCCTAAGTAATTTACGCTTGCTAAATTGTAAGATTGATAGAAGGCTTGTTTGCCAAAATATTTAACCGTTTTTGGAATAGTTAATTCGGTTATCGTTTCATCGCCGTAAAAAGCATCGTCGTAAACGGCAACACAGTCATCGTCAATAATAACGGAAGAAGCCGTTTTTGCAGATTTATATAAGATAAGGTTTTGAGTTGCACTTGAAATGTATTCAACCCCGCTTACGAGTTCGCCTTTTAAGTTAGAACAACCGTAGAAGGCTTGTTCGCCGATAGTTTCAAGTTGGCTTTCACCGTAAAAAATAACTTTTTTAAGAGATGCGCAACCGCTAAACGCTTGTTTGCCGATTGATTTAACCGTTGCGGGAATATAAACGGTTTCAACGTCTTTATTTTTAAAAGCAGATGAATTTATTGAAGTTATGGTAACACCGTCAACTGAAGAAGGAATAATAACGTCCTTCCCAGTATAGTCGCCAACACCCCTAACCGCGCCGTTAACTATTTTAAGCCCAACCGACGGAACTTCTTGACACGCCGTACAGTTGCCGTTTTCGTTTAAAACGTGGAATTTTTTGGGAGTTTCGTTTTCAGTGTAACTATGACCGCAAGAACACTTAAACAAAGTGTAACCAGCGGTAGCGCAAGTTGCTTGAACTTCAGACTGAGTGTAAGAGTGAGTGTGCCCACCGCCGTTTCCGCCGTTACCGCCACCACCATTAGCGCTATCGCCATCGTTACCACCGCCACCGCAAGCGGTGAGCGTGAACACGCTTAACGAAACTATTAAAATTAAAGTTAAAAGGGATAATATTTTCTTTTTCATAATTACTCCTTAATCTTTCTTGCTTCTATGTAATAACGCTTGTCGTAAGCGTGGCCGATAGAGAAAGTTTTTCTTGGAAGTGCTCCGTCGAAAAGCACCGTTTTAAAAAGTTGATCTTTTTTCATACCGCTAAAAATAAAGCCTACGCTACCTGCTTTTTTAGACAATGCGTAAACGCTATCTTCGCCGTGAATATAGTCGACTTCGCCGTCGTTTGATTTAAGATAACCGTCAATAAAATCTTGCAACGTACCAACGGTGAGTTGTTTTTCGGGTTTTGAAAAAATTATTTCTTCTTCTCCGCTCGCCGTTACCACTTTTACCGTTTGAGGCTTTTCACTGCCGTTTAAACGATTAGCGTAGTCTTTTAATGCAGAGATAACTTTATTTTCGTTAACGCCGAATAACACGCGATAAATAGGTTCAAATTCAAGGGCGTTATCGTGAAGGTTTGTAACTTCAACGAGCGCGTATCTTGACGGGTGAGTTAAAGCCTTTTCTTTAAGAACTTCTTTAACTTGCAAATAACAAGTTCTTGCGGTTGCTAAAGAGTGATTACCATCGCCTACCGCAAACAATAATTTAGAAGGAACGTTACCGTATAAACGCTTGGCGTTTTCATCGGAAATGAGTAACGAGAGCGCAGAGTTTATACCGTCAAATTCAGCCCCGTCAACCAAATAACCGCTAACCGAGCCACCGCCTTGCATAAGAGTGAAATCGTAAATCTTTTTAAAGCTTGATTTCTTTTCGGCTATCGGTTCAACAACCGTTTTATTATCATCGTCAATTAAGAGCATAATGTGGGGAAGTTCAACGGGCGCGTCTTTTCTAACTTGAACTCTTGGGGGAATTCTTTCAAGAACAGTTCCTTCAGTTGCCCTGATTAAAGATTTAGAGCCAACGGAAAAATCGTATTCTTCTAAGTCTACCATAGCAACTAAGCCGTGTTTAACCCTACCGTCTTTTTGAACGCGTTCAGTATAAATCATTGAATTTTTGTGCGCGATAAGAACTTCTTTTAAGTATTTTTCCATGCTCGCGTTAATTTTAGGAACGAGTTCGTTTGATTTTGAAAGATAAACTTCGGGAAGAATTAAAGATAAAGTCGAAGGCTCGTTGCCAACGAAATTTTGCACGTCTTCCCAATACTTTGGCTCGCTGGTATATTGGTCGCAAGCGATAACCGCCCAACGAGTTCCGTCAACCTTATTAAAATCTGGAAGTAAAATATCTGCTGGGTGTAAATAATATTTATCCATATTTCTCCGTAAAATCTACCCACTATTTAGTGGGTAGAGAATTTATTCTTCTTCGGTTTTGCTCGTAACGGTAACTTTTACTTCAACAACTTTTTTCATGGTTGTTCTCGTTACTTCAAACTTTAAATTTTTAAATTCGAACTTTCTGCCCGTTAAGGGAAGTTCGCCGAGAAGTTCGGTTATAAAACCGCTAACGGTGTTTGCATCGAACTCTTCTTCATTGTCAAAGGTAAGTTCAAATTCATCAAAGAACTTATCAATTTCAAGCGAGCCGTTAACGATATATTCGTTATCGCTAAGTTTTTTAATAGGCTCGTTTTCTTCGTCGTATTCGTCGTAAATCTCGCCAACGAGTTCTTCAATAATATCTTCAACGGTAACGATACCGGCAGTTCCACCATACTCGTCTAAAACAACCGCCATGTGAACTTTTCTCGCTTGAAGTTTTTTAAGTAAAACGGAAATTTTGGTATGCTCTACTACGAAAACCACCTTTTGCATAAGGTCTTTAAGCGAAAAATCTTGCTTGAAATAGTTGCGATAGAAATCTTTTTCGTGAACGAAGCCTACGATTTGGTCAATCGTGTCTTTATAAACGGGAATTCGCGAATAACGTTCGCTATCGAAAATCTTTTTGACTTCTTGCTTAGTCGCATCAAGCGGAACGGATACCACGTTAATTCTTGGAACTAAAATGTCTTTTACTTCCAAATCGTCAAACTCAATAGCAGAACGAATAAGGTCTGCTTCGTCTTCTTTAAGCGTTTCGTCTTCTTCCGCTTCGTTTACAATCGTGATAAGTTCTTCATCGGTAATCGCTTCTTCGTGGTCTAAGCGGAAAATTACGTTTAAGAGTTTTTTAAACGCGCCGAGAAGGAAAGTGAGCGGGAAAAAGATGTAATAGCAAAGAATTATGAACGGATAGAAAAACGCCGAACTTTTTTCGGGATATGCCTTTGCAATAAACTTGGGCATTATTTCGCCGAATAACAATACAACGATAGTAATAACCGCCGTGGAAATAAAAGACGGGTCTAAAACCGAGCCTTCGCGCATTACTTTTGTGAAAAACAAAAGCGCTAAGGACGACGCGGTAAGGTTAACTACGTTGTTTCCTATTAAAATGGTCGTAATAAGTTTGTCATACCTTTCGTAGAGCGACAAAACTTTTTTATACTTATTGTCTTTTTGGCAAAGACTTTTAAGCTTGATGGTGTTAAGGCTTGTGTAAGCCGTTTCTGTTGCCGAGAAAAATGCAGATAATAATACGAGTACTATTATCGCAATTAGCAGTGGTAACGAGCCGTCTGGCATTTTAAAAAATTTTACTCCTTCGTATTCCGTGTATATTCTAAAATTAGTATCGGAATTCTATTTTTTTATATTCAGCGTAATCTTGATACGCCTTTTTTCTAAAATAATAACCGCTTTGTTTTACGATAGTTATGCCCTTTTCTTCTAAGTATTGATCAAACGCTTGGCGTTTAACACCAACTTTTTCAAGCGCCGTGAAAAGTTTATCAACGCACGCGCTTTCAAGTTCAATCGGCGATAAGTCAGATTTGTTAACTTCCGCTTTTAAAAGGTTTGACAAAGCGTTGTACTCTTTATCAGATTTTAATTTTTGCCTAAAATCATTAAGGTAAATTTCCAAGTTTTCTTTAACGATCTTCTTCATTTGGTTGGGGTTGAAACCAAACGGGCGCTTAATATCGCTAAACTTGCCTTTATAAATAACGGCGTAGTACCCGTCGTCCCCCTTAAACAAAGCATTGTAAGGATTTGTAAAGTAAGTTTTAATCTCTTCAGTTTCGCCACCTAAAAGGTCGATAAACTCGTTTTCAAACTTAGTTAAAGTGTCAACTAAATTATCACTACCTTCAAGTTCCGATTCAAACTTTTTCAAAAAATCGGCGAAACTCAATGAAACGGTGTTGAAACATAAGTATTTTTTGAAGATGAATAAGCAAAAGAGTTTTGCCCTATCCAAAGTTAAGGGCTTTTTATCCCACTCAACACTGAGAACGATGGTGGATATATAGTCTACGGGAACAAACTCGTCTTCCTGCGTTAAAAAGGACTCGTCTTGCGAAAAACCGTGCTTAATTTCACGAACGGGAACGGCAAAACGCTCAAGTTCTTCCTTCTCTTTTCTAATAATCTCTTCAATTTCTTTGTACATTTTTTCAATACAGTTCATAATCTACCCTACAAACGACCAGTTTTTAGTCATACGCATAACATTATAGCATAGTTTTTAATATTTTACAATTATTTTAAGTAAATATTTAACTATATGCGCGCACAAAGAAAAAACCGAGAGATAAACTCTCGGTTGAAATTATAATTCTACTGCAAACTCGCTAACTTCTCTTCTCAATTCGTGGCGTGGCGAAGGCTCGCAATCGCTTGACGGATAGCCAACAACTAAAAACCCGTAAACCACCGTGTTTTCAGGTAGATTAAACTCCGCTTTAACTTCGGGGGGATTTATTCTGCCAACCCAACAACTGCCAAGCCCTAAATCGGTTGCTTTAAGCATCATATAAGTTTGAACGATGGCGCAGTCAATCTCCATAAAGTTTTTGCCGTTTGACTTTAAAATGCAAGCCCTATCTTCTTCACCGCAAATAATGAAAATTAAAGGCGCGTCAAAATGGCAAGTGGTGAGAGTTCTTGCTTTAGCAAGCGCCTCTTCGCTTTTGATAACGTAAATCTTATGCGGTTGGCTATTTTTTGCCGTGGGCGCTACCCTTGCAACTTCTAAAATCGCTTGAATTTTTTCATCTTCAACGGGTTTACTATCAAAACTTCTAACTGAAAATCTACTATCTATAACTTTTTGAAATTCCATAACTTTCTCCTTTAGTTTATTATACCACGGCGAGATTAAAATTACAACTATTTTATTATCCCAAAGCTCTTAATTGCAACGGCGGAAGTTGTAACCGATATTTTGTAAAAATCTTTTTCAGGCTCAACGGAAATTGAAACGTCGCCTAACAGGTTAAAATACTCGCTTAAAACTTTTTTTAAATCGTAACAAATCATATCCGCCGTATCCCTACTAAGCATTAGCCTATCGTTTAAAATAACTTCTTTCAAAAGGTTTTCTCTCTTTCTCATAATCTACCTTTTAGTTCCTTTCTTATACTGCCCCAAAAACCCGAATATTTCTTTAAATAATCGTAAGTTTTATTAGACTTTCCAAGCATTGTTAGCGCTATTAGTTTTAAGGCTTTATCACTCTCTCCAACTAAGTTTAAAGTGGTTATCGAATTAAACTCGTCAAGTTCGGGTATAACGCCCAAAATCTCCGTTTTTAACGTGTTTTCTACGTCCTGCTCGGATAGACTTTTACCGTTCAAAACAAGGTCGCCACGGATACGGTTTACTATGATTGAAACGCTTTTTAAAGGATAACTTTTAAGTATCGAAATAACCTTATCCGCATCCCTTACGCTTGAGATTGTTGGCGTTACGACAACCACCGCCGAATCGGCGCAACTTACCGCTCTATGAAAGCCTAAATCAATGCCTGCGGGGCAGTCTAATAAGATATAATCAAATAGGGAATCAATCTCGCTTATTGCCGATTTTATCCCTTGCCCGCTAACTTCCGAAAACGAAAAAACGTGGCACGACGGGAGAACGAAAAGGTTTTTATTAAGCGGGCTTTCAACGAGCGCTTGTTTCACTCTACAACGCCCGCTTATAGCGTCTGCCAAATCAAAAACCGACTTGTTTTCAACACCGGTTAACACGTCTAAATTATTAAGCCCTAAATCGCAATCAACAACGGCAACTCGAAGTCCGCTTTCGGCAAGTTTAAGCCCTAAACTCCCTGTTATAGTAGTTTTACCAACACCGCCTTTTCCAGACGTTATAACGTATTTTTTAGCCATAACTATATATTAAAGAATAAGGCTTGGCGATTTTTGAAAAATGTTGTTAAAATATAGATTTTTTTGCATAAAAAAAGCGTGGATTACCACGCTTTTAAATTATTTAATTTCAGGTAAACTTGCAGCGGCGATAGATTGACCTACGCGCTTATTCGATTCATCGGGCATTTGAAGTTTGATTTTTGCGTATTCGGGGAATTCCGCTTGTAAAACTTCGTTTGCTTTTTCTAAGATAATATCGCCACCCTTACCCGACGTTACACGGCCTAATAATAAACCGTGTTTAATATCGTAAAATTCGCTGTAATATGCGATAGTGTAACCAAGATAAATACCGATACAAGCGTAAATATTCTTAGCCATTTCATCGCCTTCAGCCATAAGTTTTTGAATAACTTTTAATTTTTCAGCGGGAGATAAGCCTTCTTCAAACTTAAACCCTGCAGATTCTGCAAGTTTGATAACGCTATCTTGAGAGAAGTATTTTACACCGCAACCGTAGTCACCCGACCACTCGTCAACCATAGCGTCACGATTATAATCAACCGGAGCGAAGGCAAGTTCGTTGAGCCAACCTTCTAAGCAACCTTCACGGTTAATGTAACCAACCGCTTCACTCGTACCCATAGCGATACCTAAAACGGCAGTGTCTTTCAAATCGATAGCGCCTGCAAGCGCAGTAACGTCACCGTCGTTTGCAACTTCGATGGGAGCGCCGATTTCCTTAGCGATATCCATATACATAGTTTTAACGTGCTTTTCAAAATCTTCTTCAGGAACTTTTAAGAAAAGCGATGCAACCATTATCTTATTATCAACGTAAACGCCGGCGGAAGAAACGCCGATAGCGTCAACCCTTGGCATCTTGCTTGCAGCGGTTTTCATTGATTCCATAATACCATCGTATTGATAGTGCCAGTCGGAATTGAGTTTGGGGTGCCAAACGACTTCTTCACTATACACAACTTCACCGTCGATAACGGCGGAAACCTTTCTATCAGAACCGCCCGCGTCAAAACCGATACGGCAACCATCTAAGTGACCGCCAACCTTGAGCGAACAACTCTTTGCCTCGGGGAAATCTTTTTCTTCAACGAGTTCAACCTCAAAAGGTCTTTCATAAACGCCTGACATAAACTTTTCGTCAAACGCCCTTTCGCCAGTTTTAGAATATGCAGATTTAATTCTTTCGTAAATATACTTGTCACCGCAAATAATAATTTTGTAACCACCGGCAACCCAAAGAATAGTTTTGATTATTCTTTCAACAACGCCGTAGTTTTCTTCCTTTTTGCTTTCAGCAGCAAAAATATCAAGAGTGTAAATAAAGTTATAACCTTTATTTCTCTCAACGCAAATCTTTAAAGTTTTGCTTTCTTCTTTTTTAACAGCCTCTCTAAACTCATTGAGTTTGACTATCATCGGGTAGTAATTCTTATCGTATACGGGAGTAAATTTCATAGCCTTCTCCAATTTAAATTTTTATTCGATAATATATTATCACAATTAAATTTATTTTAAAAGGGTTTTTTCAAATTTTCTTTTAGACTTTTTTCTCATACTTCATTTTTTTGAATAATTTTTGCATAAATTTATAAAAGTGTGAATATTTTTAAAATTTTATAAAAAACGTTTGACAATATCATTTTATCTTTATATAATAAGTGAACATAATTATTATAAATAAAGGAGAAACTTTATGAAAAAATTATTAAAAGTTTTAATGGCAGGTCTTTTAGCAGTATCAACTTTAGCTTGCTTTACCGCTTGTAAAGAAAAAGACGATACGATTTACGTTGACACCAACGCTTTCTTCGCTCCGTTTGAATATTACGACGGAACTGTTATCAAGGGCGTTGACGTTGATATTATGAACATGGTTGGCGAAAAACTCGGCAAAAAAGTCGTTATTGAAAACACTGAGTTTGACGTTATTATCGATAACGTTGCAAGTGGCAAGCAATACGACTGTGGCGCTGCAGGTATCACCATTACCGACGCGAGAAAGGAAAAGGTTGACTTCTCTAACCCCTACTTCACTTCTATTCAATACGTTATCTACAAGGCTAACAACACAAACGTTACCGTAAGCACTGCAAGCGACGGTGTTTCTTGCGTATTCTGGGATGACCTTATGAATATGAAGATCGGTGTTCAACGCGATACTACCGGCCACATTTACGCTGATATTGAAATGAACGGTGACGGTCCTGACTACCCCGGTGAACTTAACGGCACTACCGGTACTCTTAACCCCTACGATACTGCTCAACTCGCAGTTGACGCTATCGGCGCTAATCAAATTGACGTTGTTATCGTTGATAAACTTCCCGCTGAATTTATCGTTTCTAAAAACTCTGGTTACGTTTGCAAGCCCCTTTACTACGACGGCGCTACTGAAGACGCTCCTACCGTTGAACAATACGCTATCTGCGTTACCAAAGGTAACACTGAACTCTTAAACGCTATCAACGCTGTTTTAGCAGAACTCGGTGAAGACGGCATCAACGCTCTCGTTTCTAAACACCTTGGTCTTGAAGACTAATTAACTAACGCAAGAAGAAACCGCGTTTCGCGGTTTCTTTTTTGGCTTTTAAAAGGATACTTATGTTATTGAATTTAAACGCCACGTTCTTTGAAAACTTGGCAAAAATCTTCACGAGCGGAGCATATATGGAAATGTTCCTTGAAGGCTTAAAATGTACGCTTATTATTTCAATAGGCGCTGCGTTAGTCGGCTTAATTTTAGGCACGCTCGTTGCAATAGTAAAAATAATTCCGTCAAAAAACATATTAGTGCGTGTTTTGAACGCTGTTTGCGACGTTTATACCACCGTTTTCCGCGGAACGCCTATGGCGCTTCAACTTTTCATTATGGCGTTCGTAGTGTTCGCTATCCGTGGCTTTCCCATGGAAGTAACGGCTATACTCGCGTTTGGTATTAACTCTGGCGCGTACGTTTCTGAAAGTATTAGAGCGGGCATATTATCGGTTGATATCGGTCAAACGGAAGCAGGCAGAGCGCTTGGTCTTCCCTACCGCAAAACTATGATGAAAATAGTTATTCCGCAAGCGATTAAGAACGTTATCCCTTCAATCGGTAACGAAATTATCGCGCTTATTAAAGAAACTTCAATCGTTTCAATGGTAGGCGGGCTTTACGACTTGACGTTAGTTGCTAAAATCGTTGGCGGTGGTAACCAACTTGCTAACTTCTTAGCGCCTATGACGGTTGCAGCCCTTTTCTATCTCGTTATAGTTTACACTTTAACTTTCATCATCAAACTTATCGAAAGGAGGTTAAGAGCAAGTGACAAACGTTAAACCTATCTTAAACGTTAAAAACGTTTATAAAAACTTTGGCAAACTCCACGTTTTAAACGGCGTTTCGCTCGATATTAAACAAGGCGAAAAGGTCGTTATTATAGGACCTTCCGGCTCTGGTAAATCTACCCTACTTCGCTGTATGAACCTTTTGGAAACCCCAAACAAGGGCGAAGTGTGGCTTGACGATCAAATGCTCACCCCCATAGATAAAGAACTTCACGAAGGTTTTACCAAAAAAGAACTTAAAGTTTTTGAGAAAAAACACCGCTTAGATATTAACAAAGGCAGAGCGCAAATGGGCATGGTGTTCCAACACTTTAACCTTTTCAACAACAAAACGGTTATGGGCAATATGATACTCGCCCCAGTTCAACTCAAGCTCAAAACTAAAGAACAAGCGATTGCCGATGCTGAAAAACTTTTACAAAGAATAGGTCTTTTAGATAAAAAAGACGTTTATCCGTCAACTTTATCCGGCGGTCAAAAGCAACGTATTGCGATTGCAAGAGCGCTCAATATGAACCCAAAAGTTCTTCTCTTTGACGAGCCTACTTCCGCTCTTGATCCCGAAATGGTTGGCGAAGTTTTAGAACTTATGAAAGACTTAGCTCGCGATGGCATGACGATGGTTATCGTAACGCACGAAATGGGCTTTGCTAAAGAAATTGCAAACCGCATTATCTTTATCGACGAAGGCGTTATCAAAGAAGAAGCGTCACCTGAGGAATTCTTTGAAAACCCCAAAGATGAAAGACTTAAAGAATTTTTATCAAAAGTGCTTTAAAAACAAAAAAACGAGTGAACGTTCACTCGTTTTTTTATTGCTAAATTTTAATATCCGTATTTCTTTCGCTTTATAATTATAAACAAAGAGCCTAAAATCGCCGCCATAAACTCCGCAACTACAACCGACCACCAAATACCTTCAATCTCGAAAATAAGCGGTAATAAAAGCACTGCGCCCGCTTGGAATACGAGCGTTCTTAAAAAGGAAACGAGCGCCGAAATAAGCCCGTTGCTAAGCGCCGTAAAAAAGCCCGAAGAAAATATTGCAAAACCCATAAATAAAAACGAAATTGCAAATATTCTAAAACCAGATGCGGTGAGAGATATAAGTTCTTTATCGTAACCAACGAATATAAACGCCAACGGGTTTGCAAAGGCTTCTGCAACAAAAACCATAACCGCGCTGAGTATCGCCGTGATAATTAAACTTTTAATAAGTATCTCTTTCAGTTCTTTATTTCGCTTTGCCCCATAGTTAAACCCAACGACTGGCGCAACGCCTATCGAATAACCGATAAACGCCGACGCGAACATAAAACTTATATACATCATAACGCCGTACGACGCAACGCCGCTTTCGCCCGCGTATTTTAAAAGTTGAATATTATATAGCATACCAACTAAGTTCATTGAAACGTTGCTCATAAATTCAGACGAGCCGTTAACAACCGCCTTAACGAGCGCGTTGCCGTAAAACTTAGTTTTAACTATTCTTAAAATACTGTCGTTCTTTCTTAAAAAATAAATAATAGGCACTAAACCGCCAACGATTTGGCTAACGCCCGTTGCAATCGCCGCGCCTAAAAGTTTATGCTCTAACGGCAAAAAGCCAACCAAAACGGCATCTAACACCATATTAGTTACGCCTGCAATTAGCGTTATCGTAAACCCAAGCCCCGGTTTTTCAGCCGTTACGAAAAAACTTTGAAACAAAAGTTGCAAGCAGAAAAATGGGAGCGCTAAAAGTATAACCCTTGCATACAAAACTGAACACTCTAAAAGTTCTCCGCTTGCGCCGAGCATTATAGATAAAGGTCGCGCAAATATTATGCCGATAACGGCGAATAACACGCCGAGAAAAAGGGTTACTAATACAAATAGCGAAAAGTATTCGTTCGCTCTTTTTTTATCCTCTTCGCCAAGCGTTTTTGCAACGATAGCCGTTCCGCCCGTGCCGAAAATAAAGCCAACGGTTGCAAGTATCATAAGGAGCGGGAATATAAGATTTACCGCGGCAAACGGCGTTTTACCTGCAAAATTGGACACGAAAAATCCGTCTACCATACCGTAAACGGACGTGAAAACCATCATAAGTATTGACGGCATTGTGAACTTTAAAAGTTTTTTGTAAGTAAAATGGTCGGAAAGTTTAATTCTCATAAAAAAGTTTGTCTATCGTGATAACCGCATCAAATTTAGGGTAACTCTCTTTTATAAGTTTGATAAGCCCGTCTTTAACGTCACACTCACTTAAATCGCAATTATACGGCATAACACAGTCGAAAATAACTATGTTTCTAAACTTGCCGTCAACCACTCTAACGTCGTGAACGGAAAGCGATTCGTTAACCTTTTTAACGTTATCGTGCAAAAAATTGCGCATTTCAACGGCTAAAGGATTAGTTGTGGAAACGGGATCGTAGTGAATAACTATTTGAAGCCCGTCTTCTTCATAGAAAATCTTCTCTATTTTGTCGATAAGTTCGTGGCTCTCGATAACGTCGCCTTCAGCAGCCATTTCAACGTGAACGGATGCAAAACTTCTGCCAACGCCGTAATCGTGAACGATAAGGTCGTGAATACCTAAAACGCCTTCGTAACTTAAAAGTTTTTCTTTAATCTTATCAACCGTTTCTTGTTCGGGCGGACGGCCGAGTAAACTTGCAAGCGTATCTTTAAGTAAGCCAAGCCCACTAAACATTATAAACACGGCAACCGCCACCGCCATAACACCGTCAAGCGGGAAATCTATAAACGAACTTAATATCAAAGATATTAAAACGGCGGTTGTGGAGATAGCGTCGTTGCGAGCGTCAACTGCGGTTGCGCGGAGGGCATCGGAGTTTATCTTTTTGCCAGCCGAATAGTTGATGATAGCCAAAAAGATTTTAGCAACGATTGAAACGGCTAAAATAACTACCGCTATTATTGAAAATATAACGGCTGACGGATTGATAATTTTATCAATACCGCTCTTTAATAGTTCCACGCCGATAACCATAATAAGTATAGTTACGATAAACGCTGAAACGTATTCGTACCTACCGTGCCCGTAAGGGTGCTCCTTGTCGGCTGGGCGTGAAGAAAGTTTAAACCCAACGAAATTTATAACGCTACTTGAAGCGTCGCCAAGGTTATTGAGCGCATCTGCAACAACGGCAACCGAGCCTGAAATTAACCCCGCTAAAATTTTAATTCCGCAAAGTATAATATTAAAAATTATTCCTATAATGCTCGCCACTTTTCCGTAAGCCGTTCTCACTTCTTGATTGCAAACGTCACTTGAATTTTTAACGAACATACCGATAAAATTTGCCATAATTTACCTTGTTGCCGTAATATCGATAAACGCGTTGGCGTTCAAATCTATATCGGCAAAGTTTTTTCTAAGATATTGGATATAGCCTTCCGCTCCTATCATTGAAGCGTTATCCGTGCAAAGTTTCTTTTCGGGTAAAACGAGTTTTACACCGCTTTTTTCACACTCTTTTATAAGGTTTTCTCTCAAATAGCCGTTAGCCGAAACGCCACCGCCAATAGATAAAACTTTATAACCGCGCTCTTTAACCGCTTGGAGCGCTTTTTTAATCAAAACGTCAAGCGCGGAACTTTGGAAAGAGCAAGCAATATCCGCCTTATTATAATATTCGCCCTTTTGCTCTTTGGTGTGAACGTAATTGATAACGGCGGTTTTTAAACCGCTATAAGAAAAATCGTAACCCGACTTTCCTTTTAGCATTACGGGAAGTTCAATATTGTTCTCCCCTTCCCTTGCAAGCCTTTCAACGTTAGGCCCACCTGGGTAAGAAAGACCTAAAACCCTTGCAACTTTATCAAACGCTTCGCCTGCTGCATCGTCAAGCGTACCGCCCAAAACTTCAAAGTCAACGTAGTCCTTAACGTCGATAATAGCGGTGTGGCCACCACTTGCAAGCAAGCATATAAACGGTGGTTTTAACGCCTTATCGGTTAAATATCCTGCCGAAACGTGCCCGCGAACGTGGTTTACGGGAATAAGCGGAATACCGAGCGAAAAAGCAAGCGCCTTAGCGTATGAAACGCCAACGAGTAGCGCGCCGATAAGCCCAGAGCCGAACGTTACGGCAATAGCGTCTAAATCGTTAAGCGTTATGCCCGCGTCCTTTACCGCCTTTTCAACGGTTAAAGATATTGCTGTGGTGTGCATGCGCGAAGCAATTTCGGGAACTACTCCGCCAAAGGGAATATGCTCCGTCATTGAACTCATTATAACCGACGATAAAATTTCTCTACCGCCCTTTATAACCGAGCCCGCAGTTTCGTCACAACTTGATTCTATTGCAAGTATTAAGGCATCTTCTTTTAAAGATGCCGTTTTAATTTTGTCTATATATTTCATTTTAAGATTTTTTCAAATAATCAACGATAAATAAGTCAATATCCCCGTCCATAACCGCTTGAACATTAGAGTTTTCAGCGCCCGTTCTATGATCTTTAACAAGCGTGTACGGGCAGAATACGTAAGAACGGATTTGGCTACCCCACTCAATCTTTTTGATTTCGCCTTTAATCTCTTGCGCTTCAGCCATTTTCTCGGCTTCTCTTCTTTCAACGAGTTTACTCATAAGCATACGCATCGCTTGTTCACGGTTTTGAATTTGAGAACGTTCGTTTTGGCACGCTACGATAATGCCCGTTGGCAAGTGAGTTATTCTAATAGCCGATTCAGTTTTGTTAACGTGTTGACCGCCCGCGCCCGAAGAACGATAGGTATCAACCTTAATTTCGTCGGGGCGAATTTCAATACTGTCATCACTGTCGATTTCAGGCATAACTTCTACCGATGAAAAGGACGTTTGCCTTCTTGCGTTTGCATCGAACGGAGAAATTCTAACCAAACGGTGAACGCCTTTTTCCGCCTTTAAATAGCCGTAAGCGTTAACTCCTTCAACCCTAAACGAAACGGACTTAATGCCCGCGCTATCGCCTTCTAAACGATCGAGTTCAGTAAGTTTATAACCGTGCTTTTCCGAATATAAAATATACATACGGTAAAGCATTTCAGTCCAGTCGCACGCTTCAGTACCGCCTGCGCCCGCGTGCAAGGTCATAATTGCGCTTGAAGAATCGTATTTACCGCGAAGAAGGGCTTGTAAGCGAATTTTTTCTATATCTTCTTCCGCTTCTTTAAGTTCCGCTTCAACTTCAGCCATAAAGCTATCGTCGTTTTCTTCTTCGGATAAAACTATCATTTCTTCCGCATCTGAAATCGCCTTTTCAGCCCTATCAAAAACTTCAATCTTATTTCTTATTGCTTGCGCCTTTTTAGAATACTCAGCAGACTTTTTAAGGTCGGTATACACTTCTTCCTTTTCAAGTTCAGATTCGATTGAAGAAAGTTCACTTCTTGCGGTATCAATATCGAGCGAATAACCCGCTTCTTTTAAAGTTTCTTTAAGGTCGCTTATTTTTTGCCAGTATAAATCAGTTCTAATCATTTTCAGTTTTGTCCACAACAGTTTTTATATTTCTTTCCGCTACCACAAGGACAGGGATCGTTTCTACCAACCTTTTTGCCTTTCACGATAGTTCCAGTAGGTCTATTTTCCGAACTACCGCCAGACGCGTTAAGATCAGACTTAACTTCACGCCTTACGGGAGTTGCTTTCACTTCGGACTTTAATAAGATAGTTACGGTGTCAACTTGAATTCTCTCAATCATATCTTCAAACATATCAAGACCTTCTCTCTTGTATGCGTTGATCGGGTTTTCGTGCGCGTAACCACGGAGAGAAATGCCTCTTTTTAACGTATCCATAGCGTCGATATGGTCAATCCACTTAGTATCAACGTTTTTAAGAAGAACAACCCTTTCAAGTTCGTTAAAGTTAATGCCGATTTCAGCGTACTTTTTAATCTTTTCTTCGTAGATTTCAATAACCTTGCCGATAGTTCTATCCAAAATGGTTTGATAATCCCACTTTTCTAAACGGCTTTCGGTAAGATAGTTAGTGCCTTCGGGTAAAACTCTTTCTTCAAGAGCCTTATTGAGTTTTTCCCCGTCCCACTTTGACGGTTCTTGACCGATATTTACCGTTCTACCAATAATATTTGCAACGATATCGGGAATAAGGTTTAAAATCTTTTGGTGAGAATCTTCACCGCGTAAAACTGCGTTTCTTTCTTCGTAGATAACTTGGCGTTGAGTATTCATAACGTCGTCGTATTCAATAATTTGACGGCGAATACCAAAGTTCTTGCCTTCAATAGTTCTTTGCGCGTTTTCAATTTGCTTTGCAAGCATTTTAGATTGCATAGGCGTGTCTTCATCAACTTTGAACAAGTTGTAGATAGACATAAGCCTTTCGCCACCGAAACGCTTAGCCAAATCGTCTTCAAGCGAAATATAGAAAAGCGAAGAACCCGGGTCGCCTTGACGACCTGCACGACCGCGAAGCTGGTTATCGATACGACGAGATTCGTGGCGCTCAGTACCGATAATTCTAAGACCGCCAAGCTCCATAACTTCCTTCTTTTCTTCTTCGGTAACGGCGGTGTGCTTTTGTAAAATATTTCTATAGTCTTCTCTAACTTTTAAAACTTCTTCGGAAACGTTTTGAACGTAAGAAGTTGCAAGTTCAATAACGCTCGGCTCAACGCCCTTGTTAACGAGTTCTTGCTTAGCAAGATATTCGGGGTTACCACCGAGCAAAATATCCGTACCACGACCAGCCATGTTGGTTGCGATAGTAACCGCGCCCTTTTTACCCGCTTGGGCGATGATTTGCGCTTCTTTTTGGTGGTTTTTAGCGTTTAAGATATTGTGTTTAACCCTATTTTTCAATAAGTGCTTTGAAATTTCTTCCGACTTTTCAACGGTAACCGTACCAACGAGCACGGGTTGACCTTTTTCGTGAGCGGTGATAATATCTTTGATTATCGCTCTCATTTTACCGCGTTCGGTAGAGTAAATAACGTCTGCCTCGTCCTTTCTAATAAGGGGGCGGTTGGTGGGAATTTCCAAAACGTCAAGCCCGTAAATAGTTCTAAACTCTTCTTCTTCCGTTTTAGCAGTACCAGTCATACCCGAAAGTTTTTTGTATAAGCGGAAGTAGTTTTGGAAAGTTATCGTTGCGTGAGTTTTGTTTTCATTTCTAACGGTAACGTTTTCTTTTGCTTCGATTGCTTGGTGAAGCCCGTCACTATAACGCCTACCGATCATAATACGGCCCGTAAACTCGTCGATAATCAAAATTTCCCCGTCTTGAACAAGGTAATCTCTATCGCGCTTGAAAACGTGATGAGCCTTTAAGGCTTGTTGAATATGGTGAGATAAATCGGCGTTCGATATATCCGAGAAACTTTCTATTCCAAAGAATTTTTCCGCCTTCATAGCGCCGCTTTCGGTAAGTTGAACGGACTTATCCTTAACGTCGAACGTGTAATCTTCTTCAGCGGTTAAACTCTTAACGAAACGGTTTGCTTGAATATAAAGTTCAGAAGACTTTCCACCCCTACCTGAAATGATAAGGGGAGTTCTTGCTTCGTCGATTAAAATAGAGTCAACTTCGTCAACGATTGCGAACTCTAAGCCCCTTTGAACCATATCTTTAAGGTTAACTTTTAAGTTATCTCTTAAATAGTCAAAGCCGAATTCGTTGTTCGTGCCGTAAGTAATATCGCAAGCGTAGGCTTCTCTTTTTTGATCGTCAGTTAAAGAGTGAACGTTAACGCCAACGGTTAAACCTAAGTATTTGTAAACCTTTCCCATCCACTCCGCGTCACGCGAGGCAAGGTAATCGTTAACGGTAACGACGTGAACGCCCTTTCCCGTTAAAGCGTTAAGATACGCTGGGAGCGTTGCCATTAAGGTTTTACCTTCACCCGTTTTAAGTTCGGCGACTCTGCCTTCATGCACGCAAACGCCACCCATAAGTTGAACGCGATAGTGGCGCATATTTAATACTCTGTAACTTGCTTCTCTAACGGTTGCGAAAGCATCGGGCAAAATATCGTCTAAACTTTCGCCGTTTTTAAGCCTGTCTTTTAAAATTTGAGTTTGAGATTTAAGCTCTTCTTCCGTCATCGCTTCATACTTTGGCGAAAGTTCCATAACGCTATCGGCAATCTTGCCAATGTTTTTAAGCCCTACTCTCGTATCGTGAGTTAAAATATATTTGATTAAACCCATTTTAAAATCTCCGTGTTTATAATATACTTTAATATTTTACTATATTTTAATATTTTAGTAAACAGTTTTGAGCCAAAAAAATAGCCGTTATTTGTAAAAATAACGGTTTTTTAATCGTAAAATACTGTTTTTGATATACTTGCAACGGTTAAAACGGTAACGTTAGTTGCGCCAGCGCTCTTTAACGCCTTGGAAACGGCGTTGGCGGTAGAGCCTGTGGTCAAAACGTCGTCAATGAGCAAAACCGAGCGATTTTTAACTAACTTTTTATCCGCTTTGAACGCTCCTTTTAGGTTTTTAACCCTGCCTTCAAAATTGAGTTTCGCCTGAGAATCAGTTTCTCTTATTTTGAAAACGCAATCTAAAAGTTCAACGCCTGAAAGTTTACAAAACTCTTTTGCGATAAGTTTAGATTGATTATATCCCCTATCTTTCTCTCTCTTTTCACTAAGCGGAACGAAGGTAACAACGTCTACGCTAACGCCTAAGTCTTTATAGATTTCAAAGAGTTTTTCAGCGAAAAATCTAGCGTGATAACGGGCGTTGTTATATTTAAAATTTTGGATAACGCCACTTAAAACGGGCGTGTATTCGTAAACACTTCTCGCGCTATCAAAACTCAAATTCTTGCCCGAACACGAATCGCAATAACTCACGGGATAAGGCGTTCTTCTTCCGCAAAAATTGCAACGGTTATGGTCGATTTCAATAAGCTTGTCCATACAATCTTTGCAAAAATACCCACCGAAAATCTCTTTACCGCAGGAGTTACACGTCCACCTTTCGTAAAAGAGAGAACGGCGTATTAAATTTAAAAATTTTCTCATCTAACCACCTGCATAAACGGATAAATTTTATCCGTTTTGTTTATCCTTAAAAGTTCTTCTTCTGAAACGCCTAAAATTTTTGCAACGGAAGAAAGCGTGTCTTCAACGCCAACGGTGTACACCTTTTCATATCTTCCAACGAGCAAGTAATCGCCCGCGCTTATTTCGCCCGTTAAAAAATTTTCCTTAACGATAAGTTCTTTGCTCGTTGAAAACTTTTTAGCAACCGAAGTTAAAGTATCGCCCCTTTCAACGATATAAATACCACCGCCTAAAACGGCAAGACGCAAGTTAATCATACTCAATTTATATTCTTAAGTCAACCTTTATATTCTAAGAACGGTTTTTCTTTAATAAAATAAATTAAAAACTATTTTTTGGGGTGACGTTATTAAAAAAATCGTAAAAACAATGGCGCTCGTTACCGCATTTTCGTGCGTGGAGCGTTTGCTTGGCTTTATCTACCGCATTTTTCTATCAAGATTTTTAGGCTCGGAAGGGCTTGGGCTTTACCAAGTTGCGCTATCCGTAGTTGGGCTTATAATGACTTTAACTTGCTCTGGTATTCCTATAACCGTTTCAAGAATTATGACTAAGCACTCGGCTGAAAACAACGAGCAAACGGGGTTTAGAACGGTTACGGGCGGTATGATACTTAGCCTTATTCTATCCGTTCCGATAGTACTTATAGCGCTCCTTTTTCCAAAAGCATTTTCCTTTTTGTTTGCCGACGAGAGATGCTACGTTATTTTGAAAATCATACTCCCCGGCGTTATCATAACTTCCGTTTACGCCGTTATCCGCGGTTATTTTTGGGGAAGAAAAATGTTTTTCACGTATTCGCTTATCGAACTACTTGAAGAAGCGGTTATGCTCGTTATAGGCGTTATTTTTATCCTTAAAGCAACCGATCTTCAAGGTGGAATTATAGGCGCATCTAACGCCGTTTTAATTTCTTATATATTCTCGTTCGTAACGGCAACTGCCCTTTACTTTTTACGGGGTGGAAAGATTAAAAGCCCAAAGGGAGAATTAAAACCGCTAATATCTTCCGCAACTCCGATAACCCTTATGCGAACGGCAACGAGTTTGATAAATACGCTTATCGCAATAATACTCCCACTTCGCTTGGTTGCAAGCGGAGTATCGCAAAGCGTTGCGCTCGCAGGGTTTGGCGAACTTTCGGGTATGAGTATTCCGCTTATCTATATCCCGTCAACCATAATAGGTTCTATTGCGCTCGTTCTCGTTCCGGAACTATCCGATAACTTTTACCGCCATAGCGATATAACGCTTAAAAACAACGTTGAAAAAGCCGTGAAATGTTCGGTGTTTATATCCTGCTTGATAATCCCTTCATTTTTATCTCTCGGCAAGGAAATTGGCGTTTTGCTATACGATAACTATAACGCTGGGCTTTATATTCAAAGGGCGTGCATTATTATGCTACCTATGAGCATTTCTCTTATCACAACGAGTATGCTAAACAGCCTTAATTTAGAAAGAAAAACGCTTAAATACTACCTTATAGGCGCGTTATTCTTAGTTTTATCAATTTATTTCTTGCCTAAAATCATAGGGGTTTACTCGCTCGTTGTGGGGCTAATTATCAGTTATTTTTTAACTTCAGTTTTCAACCTTAAACTAATAAAGCGGACGTGTAAACGCCCGCCTGAATTTAGTTTTTACATAGCCGTTAGCACTGCTCTTATAGTCCCGTCGGCACTGTTTGGATATTTGCTTAAAGGAATAATAATTAGGTTTTTACCACTATCGCTAACCGTTTTGATAGTTTCCGCTATAACCACTATTTTTATCTATCTTCTCTTTAAAATCTTCAATCTTTTTAACCTTAAAGACGCGCTTAACTAAGTTCCTTTTTAAAGTAGTTAGCGCTTAAAAACATAGGCGTGATTAAGAACGCGAGCGCATAGTTAAACAAGCAGTTAAATATTTGACCTTTAAAGAAAATTCTATAAATAACGTAAGCAATATAACTCGTGTTACCGCCAAAACGCTCTGAAACGTAATCGTTAAACGATGCGGTAAAGCCCATTTTATCGTTGTAGATATAAAAGCAAGTTGAGTTTATAAGCACCGTTCCTAGAGCGAAAGAAAGCAGGCAAATAAGCGCAAGTTTAATAAATAAACTGCCTTTAAACTTAAGGGGAATAAAGTAAAATACCAAACCCGCAATAAGCGCGGTGACTGCCGAAGTTAAGCCAACCCAAGGCATATACATATAACCCCAAGAACTTAGCATAAACCCAAGCCCATCGCCAAGCATACACGCTATAAAGCCACTGCCCGAGCCTAAGAAAATGCCCGCGATTATTGAAACGCATAATGTCAGCGAGAACTGCACGTCAATAAACTTAATTTCCAAAAACGCGTTGCAAACGGTGAGTAACGCCGTTATTAAACCTAAGTACGCTATCTTATGGGTAGCGTGCTTTTTTGTAAGCAATGGTGAAAAAGCAAATTTTTCATACCACTTACAGCCTTGATAATTTTTAAACATAATAAAAAACCTCCTTTAAAGAAGGTCCACCAAAAAAATGCCACTTGGGCGTTTAATAAAGCGGACGCGCCCTCAAACCGCAACGGAAAACTTTCCGTTTTCGTTCAAGGACGACATCCCATTCCTTGACACTTAACGCTATCGGGCTACTCTTTAATTAACTATATTTTACCATATTTAAAAAAAGTTAGCAAGCGTTTACATAAATTAGATAAAATTTGAGATAATATTTTTATGGCTGTAATTTTTATTCGCTCGGCGGTTATTTACGTTGCTTTGCTTATTATTATGCGCCTTATGGGTAAAAGGCAAATCGGCGAAATGCAACCTTTTGAGTTTACCGTAACGCTACTTATTGCCGAACTTGCTTGTATTCCTATGTCTGACTTTTCAATTCCGCTACTTTACGGCGTTTCGGCTATACTTGCAATATTTATACTGCATCAATTTATGGCGCTACTTGATAAATCGGGAATGATCTTTAAGTTTTTGCTTAGCGGAAAACCGTCAATCGTAATAGACAAAAACGGCGTTAATTTTAAGGAACTGAAAAGAAACAACCTTGATATTCAAGACCTTATCGAGTCAATGCGAATACTCGGCTACTTTTCGCTCGATAGCGTTTTGTTTGCAATTTACGAATCAAACGGAACTTTATCCGCCCTTGAAAACGACAACTTATCCTATCCCCCGTCAATGCCACTAATAATAATCAAAAACGGAAAGTTCGATAACTTGAACTTGCAAAAGTGCGGAATAGATAAGCCCTTAATTATTAAAACGCTTGAACAATTCGGCGTTAAAAACACTAAAAATATAGGCGTTTTAACGATTGATGAAAGCGGGCGTTTTTATCTTCAAGAATACAATAAAAAATACAAGACGGGCTACTTTAATTTAGAGGAGAACGATAAATGGTAAAAGCCTTTTACACGGCGATAATCGCCTTATTGATTGTTATAGGCGCATCATACTGCGAACAGAGATATTTGGATAACACCTTTTCGGAGTTTAGAGAAATTGCTGTTTCAGTTTACGATAAAACTGAAGAAAAAACAGCGGTAAAGGACGACGTTTTAGCCCTACAAGACTTTTGGCTTGAAATAAAGAAAACGCTCCATATCTTTATTCCACACAACGATATAAAGGAGTTTGACCTTTGGGTGTCGGAAGCCGTTTCACTCGTTGAAAAAAAGATGTGGGAAGATGCCCTTTCAAAACTTGAAGTGGTTATCGAAATGACAGAGCAAATTCCAAAAACCTATCTTCTTCGCGTTGAGAATATTTTATAGTTACTTTCCGAAATGCTTTCTTAAGTTTTCAACGATTTTCTTTTCTAAGCGGGATATGTACGACTGGGAAATTCCAAGAAGATCGGCAACTTCTTTTTGAGTTAATTCATCGTTTCCGCTAAGCCCGTATCTAAGGCGCATAATCTCTTGCTCACGGCTGTTTAACTTTTCAAGCGCAGACTTTAAAATTTTAAGTTCTTCACTCTCTTCGGCTTTTTTGTAAACAATTTCGGGGTCTGTGCCTAAAACGTCGCTAAGAAGAAGTTCATTGCCTTCGTAATCAACGTTTAAAGGCTCGTCGAAAGAGATTTCGCCTTTAATTTTAGAAACTTTTCTAAGATGCATTAAAATCTCGTTTTCGATGCACCTTGAAGCGTAAGTTGCAAGTTTGATATTTTTATCAAGGTTAAAGGTATTAACCGCCTTTATAAGCCCAACGCTACCAACGGAGATAAGATCGTCAAGATCAACGCCCGTGTTATCAAACTTTCTTGCAATATACACAACGAGCCTTAAGTTATGCTCAACGAGATCTTTTTTAACGGTATCGTCACCGCTAAACAATAAGTTTAACTTTTCAGATTCTTCTTCGCTTGAATAGGCAAGCGGTAAACTTTCGCCCAACGCTAAATAGTGAATTTCATTAGTTGAAAAAAGTTTTTTAAGTAACGATTTTAATTTTTTAAAAGCCTTCATAATCCCCCACCTAAACCAAATCTGGATTGAGTAAAATATCGTAATCTCCGCCGTGAAAGTTTGACGGCGAAACACCAACGAGTACGTTATTTAATATATTCACGGAAACGCCGTTATATATCGAAAGTTTATCTATTATATAAAGTTTCATTTCGGCCGTTCCGCTAACCGTATCGAAAACGATAGACGAAACGCTTTTTCTAAGCCCAAGTTTTTCAAGTTTTTTAAATAGCGAAGTTGATAAAACGCTTATAGGAAGGGCAAGTTTTTTATCGTAAAGGCAGTTTCCGCTATCTATAAACCCACGCGTTTTAACGCTTTTTTTGTTCACCGTTACAACGCAAGTTCTAATAAACGGGCGGAAATTTCTCTCTTTAAAAAAGGCTAAGCACAGCCGAATTAAAACAGAGTATAAAATATAAATTATTAAAACTGATATTCCGATAGGCAAAACGCTATCGTAGTTTAAAATAAAATACCTTTCGTAATCAACGCCAACGAGATTAAATAATGCGATGATAAACCCACCGCTTAAAAAGGTTAATATAACGAACGTTAATACGGTTAAAAAGTATTTTTTAACCGAATAAAATTTAGAAGAAACGTAAACCATTAAAAAAGCAAGCGTGATTTTTACTATGATAAAACAAACGTTAGAAAGAGAAAAAAGCGGAATAACGATAGCAACGAGCGTTCCAATAAGCGCAGAAACGAGTTGAAAAACAACGCTTGATTTAACCCTTATAATTTTTGTTGACGCGCGAATAAGAATAAAGTTTATTATCATATTATCGATAAACGCGTATTCAATATAAACTTGCATAGCCCTATCATATCAATTTTGGGCAATAAAAAAAGAGTACATTTTGTAAAAAAGTACTCTTTTTTGTTATTTATTCTTCGTCTGCCTTTTTAAAGGGGAACTTGGTTTGCTCGTCGAACGCGTTAGTAGAATTTCCTTGATTGATTTCCTGATAACCGTCAACCCCGTCAGCCGTGGGTTTAGGACCTACCGTGCATTTAGTAACCTTCATTGAAGCAAAGTCTTTTTTAGTATCTAATAAAACGATTTCTCTAACTTTAACGTTTGCCGAGAAGCCTATTTTAAGTTCACCGTAGAACTTAGAGTCGTTACTGTAATCAAGCCCGTCTTTTTGGTTGTTGTAAAGCAAGAACCAACCGTCTTCATCTTTCTTTATATCCTTTGCGGTTAAAGTTTTTTCCTTGATAAGATAAGTCTTGTTTGCGTAACCTTTAGAAAGAGTTATGGTAAGTTCATCTTCATAAACGTCTGAAAGATTGATCCAAATTTCGGAAATGTTACGCGCGTTGGTTGCTGAAATCTTAGCGTCGATAAAGGAATATAAAACTTCGTTAGTTGAAATTTCCTTGCCTATTTCTACTTGATAGGAACTATTAGGCGTGTCCTTCCCGTCGTAACTGCCGTTAAAGGTTGATTTAACGAACTTGTGATAGCACTTGGGGTTTGCAGGCGCATAAGCGTTTATAACGAAAAGCGACGATACGATTATGCCTACGAGCGAAACGAGAATTATAAGCGCTACTATCGATTTTGGAATTCTTCTTTTCCTTTTAGGCTTATTTTCCGTTTTTACAGCAGGTTTTGAAACTTGCTTTTTAACGGGTGGTTTTTGAGTTTTGGTAACGGTGTATTTTGCTCCGCACTTTTCACACGAAACAACTTCCGCATCCGCGCTAAACTTTAACTTAGCGCCACAGTTTTTACATTTTAATTCTTGCATAATCTTATCCCTTAGTTAATTTTTCAAGTTCTCTCATAAAGGTTGAAATATCTTTAAACGAGCGGTAAACGGATGCAAACCTAACGTAAGCAACTTCGTCAATCTCCTTAAGCCCGTTCATAACCATTTCGCCTATTTCTTTACTCGTTATTTCCTGATCGAGAGAATTATATACTTGTTTTTGAATATCTTCAACTAAATTATCAATTTTAAACATGGGGACGGGGCGTTTTTCACACGCTTTGATAATACCGCTCTTAATCTTTCCAGCGTCAAACATCTCACGAGTACCGCCGTTTTTGATAACTAAAACGGGCGTGGTTTCAACCGTTTCATAAGTGGTGAAACGCCTACCGCAACCGGTACACTCACGCCTACGGCGAATCATAGTATTCTCGTCAGTCGAACGGGAATCTATAACTTTACTTTCGATGCATCCGCAATACATACATTTCATAAAATTATCTCCAAATAATTTAACTTACTTTCTATTGTACCACTTTTAAGTGATTTTGCAAGTGTTTATCTAAAAAAACAGCCTTATCTCTTGTTTTTTCCACCCTTTTTGCCAGATGATAAGCCCTTTTTGTAAACTTCAGTTCCGCGAATAAAGGTTTTAGCGCCAAAATCTCTCGTATTTTTGCGTTCGGGCGCTTTTTCAACCTTTTTTTCAAGCGAAGATAAAGCATACGCTTTATTAACTAAATCTTTGTTCTTTGGCAAACGGTATTGAAGCAAGGCGCGTTGAAGTTGTTTGTCCGCCCTTTCCTTAGGAACGAAAACGGGTTTTAAAGTATCGGGATCAATACCCGTGTAGTACATACAAGTCGAGCGGGTTGAAGGCGTTGGATAAAAGTCTTGAACTTGCTCTGGCATATACTTAATGCTCTTTAAGTACTCAGTAAGTTCAACCGCGTCTTTAAGCGTGCAAGCGGGGTGAGAAGATATAAGGTAAGGAACTAAAAACTGCTTTTTGCCAAGTTTTTCGTTTATTTGTTTATATCTATCGGCAAACTGCTTGTAAACGGAGAAACTCGGCTTGTTCATAGCCTTTAAAACGTTATCCGCCATGTGTTCGGGCGCAACCTTTAACTGCCCTGAAATATGGTGTTTAACGATTTCTTCCATAACCGTTTTATCTTTTTCGTATAAAAGATAATCGTAACGAATACCGCTACGGATAAACACCTTTTTAACCCCGTCAATTTTCCTTGCTTTTCTTAGTAGATTGATAAACCCGCTATGGTCAACTTTAAGGTTTGGGCAAGGCTTGTTGCCTATGCAGTATCTATCCTTGCAAACGCCCTTGCATTTTTGCTTATCGCAAGCGGGTTCTCTAAAATTAGCGGAAGGGCCTGAAAGGTCGTGAATATATCCTTTAAAATCTTTATCTTTAGTTAAAAGTTCAATCTCTGAAAGAATACTTTCGTCACTTCGTTTTTGAATAACTCTGCCTTGATGATAGTTGATTGAACAGAACGAACAACTGCCGTAACAACCCCTGTGCGAAACGACGGAGAACTTAACTTCTTCTATCGATTTTATACCGCCTTCGCTATCGTAAATCGGATGCCAAGTTCTCATATACGGAAGGGCGTAAACAAAATCCATTTCCTTTTCAGTAAGCGGAAATTGCGGTAAGTTTTGAACGACTACTTCGCCGTTTTTTTGTTCTTGAAACAAAACGTCTGCATTAAAAGCGTCGGTATTTCTCGCCTGCTCTTTAAAAGCCTTGGCATACTCAAGTTTGTTAGTGGAAACAACGCTATAAGGCGGAAGTTCAATATAACCCTTTTCTTTAAGGGCTTTAATTTCTGAAGCGGTGGTTTTGTAAACCGTTCCCCTAACTCCCGTTATTTTATTAACGGGAACACCGCGTTTTAAAAGGGCTAAAATATCAAGGAAAGGCTTTTCTCCCGCGCCGTAAATTAAAAGGTCGGCTTTGCTATCTATAAGTTGGGACTGCAAAACGGTATCCGCCCAGTAATCGTAGTGGGCAAAGCGCCTAAGCGACGGCTCAACCCCGCCTATTATAACGAAACTATCGGGGAACAATCTCTTTAAAGTTTTGGCGTAAACGGATACTTGCCTATCGGGGCGTTTGCCTTGTTTGGAAAGCGGAGAATACACGTCGCCTTCACGCTTTTTCTTGGCAACGGTATAATTGTTTACCATACTGTCAACCACACCGCCCGAAATTAAATAGGCAATCTTAGGCGTTGGCAAGTTAAAGTATTCCGCATCGGTAACAGGTTGCGGAATTATGCCTATTGAAAAACCTTGGCTTTCAATTAGGCGTGAAATTATTGCGTGACCGTAAGTTGGGTGGTCAACGTAAGCGTCGGATGAAATCATAACGAAATCAAGAGCGCCCGATATTTCTTCTTTAGAGATAGGTAAAAACATATTTATTAACGCATAGCGCATACTTTTCATATGGCTTTATTTTTTATAATCGTTCTTTCGACTTACGTTTTAGCAATAAACTTTTACGCGTTTATTTTAATGCTACTTCAAAAAAGGCAAACTGCTCAAAAACAAACACCGCAAAGAATTATTAGCGACGGAAAGATTTTGCTTTCGGGAACGCTCGGCGGAGCGCTTGGCGTTTTTTTATCAACCTTTTTTCTCAAATACCGCCGTGACAGTATTTTAATTATGGTTTTAATGCCTATAATAACCGCAATTTATGTTTATTTAATCTTAAAACTATTTAGTCTTGGATTTTTTTACCGTTAGAATTTAAAAACTCTTTAATTTTTACGGCGAGTTTTTCGCCTATTCCTTCGGTTTTTGCTATTTCTTCTACTGATGCGGAAATTAGCGAAGATAAGTCTTTAAACTTATCAATGAGCGCGTCACGCTTAACTTTTCCTATCCCGTCAATCTCGGTAAGGAAAGATTTTAAACTGCGTTTTACCCTTAAGTTTCTATTAAACGTTATTGCAAAGCGGTGGGCTTCATCTCTTAAACGAATAAGCATTTGCAAAGCCTTATCCGACTTTAAAAGTTTAATAGAATCTTTAGAATATAGCGTGAACATTTCTTCTTCCCTTTCGGCAAGGGAGATAAGGTCAATACCGTCAACCTTCATTTCGTCAAACACTTCTTTAACGGAAGATAACTGCCCCTTGCCACCGTCAATCACGATAAGGTCTGGGCGGGGAAATCTCTCTTCTTCAACCGTGTTGAGTTTTGAAAGCCTTCTTCTTAAAACTTCTTGTAATGACGCAAAGTCGTTGTTACCGTCAACCGTTTTAATCTTGAAACGGCGGTATTCCTTTCTGTCCGGCTCGCCGTTAGTGAACACTACCATTGCGCCAACTTTATCAACGCCTGAAATGTGCGATATATCAAAGCATTCCATACGGACTGGGAGTTTTGATAGTTTAAGTTCAGTTTTAAGCCTTTTTAAAGAAAGTTCTAAAACTTCGTGCTTTCTAACGATTTTATCAACGTACTTATCAAGGTATTCGTTAGCGTTTAAATTAGCCATATCAAGCAAATCTTTCTTAACTCCCTTTTCGGGAACTACAAACGCTACCTTTTTACCTAATTGTTCTTCAATTTTTTCTTTAACGGAATCAAAAACGTTAAACTCGGATATTATCTCGCCGGGAACTTCCCTTTGCCCGTCGTAAAAAGCGGATAAAAACTCGTTAAAACGCTCGTCGCCTTCGCCTGAAAATGTTTCGGCTTGATAACACTTAACGCCCATTGATTTGCCGTTTCTAACGAATAAAACGGCGATTGACGCAAAAAGCCCGTCACTCTTAACGGAAATAACGTCAGCCGAGATAAAGCGACCGAGAGCGGTTATTTTCTTTTCTTTTATCTTTGATAAAATATCAAGTTTATTTTTTATTGATAAAGCCTTTTCAAACTCTTCGTTTTCGGCAAAGGCAGTCATTTTATCGAGTAACTTTTTCTCGGCAACGTCATCGTTTCCAGACAAAAAGTCTATCGCTAAATGAACGTTTTTAAGATAATCTTCACGCGTGCATCTGCCAGAGCACGGCGCATCGCAAAGCCCTAAATGGTAGTTTAAACACTCCCTTTTTTGAAGTTTACCGCCAAAGTTTTTTTGGCAAGGGCGAATTTTATAGGCTTCTTTAACGATATCTAAAACGTCGTTAACGGAAATTGAGAGCATATACGGGCCAAAGTATTTTGCCCCGTCTTTTTTTACCCTTCTTGAAATAGTAAAGCGTGGAAATTCTTCCTTTAAATCAACGCGGATATAAGGATAACTCTTATCGTCTTTTAAAAGTATATTGTACTTGGGCTTGTACTTTTTGATAAGGTTGTTTTCCATAGACAAAGCGTCGCGCTCGGTGGGGGTTAAAACGTAATAAAAATCTTCAACGCTCCTAACCATTGCGGAAACTTTTTCAGTTTTTAAACCGTTTCTAAAATACTGCGTTACCCTGTTTTTAAGGTTTTTTGCCTTGCCAACGTAAATGACGTTTCCGTCCCCGTCGAGCATAACGTAAACCCCGGGTGATTTAGGCAGTAGTTTTACCTTGTTTTCAACTTGGTCTTTCATTTTTTAACCTTTCTAAAATTAAACCCTTTTCGTTTTCCACTTTCCCGTCGATAACGAGCGAAAGCGCCCTTTCAAGCCCCGTTTTTATCTCTTGCCCAAAGTAACCTATCCCCTTTAAATCGTTGCCGTTAACGGCTAAATCTTTAAGGGTATAGCACTCGCCACCGTCTATTATAGAGTTTACGGTATTTAAAAATTCAAGGGCTAATCTCTCCCTTTCAAAAGCGTATTCTTTAGCGTGGGCAAGCCCGTCACCCACCTTAACGAGCGCAAGTTTTTTAAGCGTTTCAGCGCCGTAATTATTAAGTAGCCTTTTTATATCCCCACGCGAAATTTCAGTTTTTATATCGTGAAGATAGATAAGGTCGTTAGTAAGTTTAATAAGTTTATTATCCGCCTTAAAGCGTTTTAAAATTTGAACTGCCGTTTTAGCGCTCTTTGCTTGATGCCCGTAAAAATGCCCTATACCGCGCGCGTCAACACTGTAACAACTCGGCTTTTCAATATCGTGAAGAAGGAGCGCCCAACGAACTGCTTTATCTTTACTTGAAATGGCAACGCTCTTAACGGTATGTTCGTAAACGTCGAACGAATGGAACTTGGTGTTTTGGTCGCAACCGTCGCACGCTTTAAGTTCGGGAATAACGGTAAAGATAATATCTTTAAAGCTTAAAAGCACCCTTTCAACGCCCTTTCCTAAAAGCATTTTGGTAAGTTCAATAAAAATTCGCTCTACCGAAACGTTTTTTAGTAAATGCGCCTTTTCCTGCATAGCCTTTGCAGTTTCAGGTTCTATTTCAAAATCTAAAACGGAAGCAAACCTTAAACCGCGCAAAATCCTAAGCGCATCTTCTTCAAAACGCTTTGAAGGGTTTCCAACCGCTCTTAAAATCTTATTTTCTAAATCTTCTTTTCCGCCGAAAAGGTCAATTAAATTTTCCCCGTCGAACGCCATAGCGTTAACGGTGAAATCACGGCGCAAAAGATCGTCATTTAAACTTGAAACGAATTTAACGGTGTTTGGGTGGCGATTGTCTTTATAATCACCGTCAACCCTAAAAGTTGTAACTTCGATATTTTCGCCCAAACTGTTAACGGTTACCGTGCCGTGTTTAAGCCCCGTTAAATACACTTTAAAATCTTTAAAAACCTCAAGTGTTTGTTCGGGGGTTGCGCTCGTTGTAACGTCAACGTCGAAAAGGGGATTACCAAGCAAATTATCGCGCACGAAACCACCCACGGCGTATGCTTCGTAGCCGTGGTCGTTAAGCGTTTTTATGAGTAATTTTGCCCCTTTCGTAAGTTCCATTATAAGTTTTTTGCAATCTCCGATATTTTTCTTAGGCGATGGTTTAAACAACTTTTAGAAACGCCTGCAATTTGCGCCATTTCTTCAAGCGTTGCGTCTTTATTTTCAAGGCGAAGTAAACAAGTATCTTTAATCGTTTTCGGAAGCCCGTCAAGCCCGATAGTTTGGTCGATTAAAGTTATTTCGCTCACTTGCTTTATAGACGCTTCAATCTGCTTTGAAATATTGCCCATATCACAATTACGCTTGCGGTTGGTATCGTTGTTCATAACCTTTTTAACGATAATCTCTTGCAGTTCAAAACCGCACTTTTTAGCGCCCATAAAGTACAAAAGTTCGCTAATTTCATCGCCGTTTTTAAAGTAAACTATAAAACTTTCCTTTCGCTCGGTTAGTTTTGGCATAAAGCCAACCTCTGATAAAAGTTCCGCCACGCAAGATGCGGTTTGGTATTTTGAAAACACGAATTCCAAGTGGTAACTCGTTGAACTTTTATGCCCTTCGCTCGGAACGGTTACCGATCCGCTACCTTGGAAAGCGCCTATGATATAAGCCCTTTTGCAACACTCGTTTTCAACTAAATATTTATCAACCGAAAGGTTTACTTGCAAGCCTTCAGCGCTCTCGGTTATAATTCCAAGTTCAGTAAGTATTCTCGTGCTTTTTTCGCTAAGCAAAGATATTTTATACTTTAACTTTCCGTTAAACTTGTCCACCTTTTCTTCGCGTTTTAGTTCCACGCCATAAATTGACGTTAAAACGCTTGAAAAGTAATCGCACGCCTTTTTGTTTTCGGTTGAAATTTCAAAACCCACGAACGATTTTGAAACTAAAAGCGTTCCCGCGCCCCTAACAAAAGCCGAAAGCGCGGAAACCTTGCAACAAGGCTCGGTTAATTTTTTTATTAAAATTTCTTCCTTAACGCGTTCGGTAAAGGTCATAATCACATCTTCCTTTTAAATTCTTTAAAGCGCATATTTTCGGGAAGTTTCCCGTCGATATTGAGTATTCTTTCTTTAGGGATACCAACCCTTTTTATAAGTTCTTCGGCTTGTCCTATAACGCCGATTTTTTCGGGGGAGTGCGCATCGCTATCGATAACGAAGTTAACGCCCGTTTTTAAAACTTGTTCCCACTCGTCGTCTTCCAAATGTTTTTTGCGCGCGTCAATTTCAAAAATCGTGCCGTAATCTTCACAACAACGAGCAACGTCATAAGCGTTAATGAACGCGCAAAAGCCGGGGTGAGTTAAAATATCAATGGGGTTATTTTTTATGGCGCTTAAATAAACTTCGGTGTTTCGTTTAATCAAACTTTCGCTAGGCTTGTGGAAATGCCTTGCCGTAAAATTCCTGCCAAAAAGCATAAACCACTCTTTTATCTTATCGTAGGCAATACACTTGTGGATACCCGCAAGATACACGTCCATAAACTCCATATCTCGCTCTTTCATATCCGTTTTACCGCTTATTCCTAAGATATTTGCTTCAACACCTAAAACCACTTCAACACCCGTTTCGTAAGTTGCCTTTTTGCATAGCGACTGCATAAGTGGAACTTTTTTGCTCCTTATTCCGTAAACGGTGTGGCCGTGGCCGTGATCGGTTATGGCAATTTTTTTAAGCCCACGCGCTTTAGCGGAAAGAGCGTTATCTAAAATGCTTCCCTTTCCGTGGCTAAATACCGTGTGAGTGTGAAAATCAGCAGTAAGATTCATAATTCTCCTTAAAACTTGCCAAGATAAGTTAATTCTTCGCTAAGTTTTATTTGCTTTTTTAAGTAAACTTCTTCTTTTATAAGCGTTATCAAACGATAAATATCGTTTGAAGTTGCGCTATCGTCGGCGATGATAAAGTTTGCGTGCTCGGTTGAAACCTTTGCTCCGCCAACCCTTTTGCCTTTCAAGCCGCACTCGTCGATAACCCTTCCTGCAAAATAACCTTCGTTTCTAAAAACCGAACCACAACTTTTGCCTTTGGGGTTACGGCGCATATTCGTATAATTTTTAATCTTTTCTTCAGAAACGTCAAACTCGGTTGGGGTGAAAGAAAAACAAACTTTGATAATAGGCGTTTTATCTTCTAAAAACCTGCTCGTTCTATAACCGAACTTACAGTCTTTTTTACTAAACGTTCCTTCGCTTGAAACAACGTATCTAACGCAGTCAGAAATAGATTTTCCGTACGCGCCCGCGTTCATACAAACCGCTCCGCCAACGCTTGCAGGAATTCCCACCGCAAACTCAAGCCCACCGAGAGAATTGAGCGCCATATCTTTAATAACCGCGCTGAGTTTAACACCGCTTTCGGCTATATATAAATTACCGCTTTGGCGAGTATCGGTCATGCGCTCGGTTAAGATAACAGCCCCGCTAAACCCACCGTCGCTAACTAACAAATTAGTGCCTTGACCAACCGTTTCGTAAGGGCAAGCGTTTTTTAAAACTTCAACCGCTTTTTTAAACTCGCTTTCGTTTTTTGGAAAAACTGCGAGCGAACAGTTTCCGCCCGTTTTATATCTCGTTTTTTGCCCTATCGGGAAATTGAGCTCTGCTTGTATATCGCCAAGGTTTTTAATGATATTAGAGTAATCGTAATCGCCGATCATTACCCATCTCCTTTATTTTACAACATTTATCAAATTTTTACAACTGTTTACGATTATATCGTAATCTTCTCCGCCGTTTATCCCTAAAAACGCCTTTGATTTTAACGTTTCAAAGTTTTCTTTGGTGGAAAATGGTATAAAAGTATACTCGTTATCAAACTTTTCATAAAGGGATAAAAACCCGTCGTTATAAAGTTTTTCGCCCGTTACAGAGAACATATTTAGACTTTCAATTTTTCTTTGAACGGTTGGGGACAAAACGTAATTTATAAACGAATTACAAACGGCTTGTTTTGATACGTCGCCCGTCGTTACGGAAAAATATTGATAAAGGTCGTTATATCTAAAAATAGGCTCTAAAGTAAACTCAACGTTTGCGTTTAGTAGCCGAGTAACGTCACGCTGAGTGCCGATGAGCGTTGCGTTAGAAGAAATTAAAAACCTATTGTAAGCATCGCCTTTTTCAAGCAAAGTAACTTTTTTCCGCTCGGCGTTTGAAAACAAACACGCCGTTTCCGCCGAAAAATATTCGCCGTTTGGAATTATAAGTTCGCCACTACCAGCGCCTTTAATTATCTTAAAATAACCGCCTTTAAGGTAGGCAACGGCAAATCGCTTTTTGCCAACGCAACCACCGTCACGAACGGAAAATTTTAATTCACGCGCGTAATTTTCAACGCCTAAATCACAACCGCCAAACGAGATAATATCTGGGTGTTTTCCGCTTTCAAGCGCGTATTTTAACCCCTCGGCAGAATAGTTTGAAACGAGAAAGTAAACGCCTTTATTACCTTTTGAATAATCGCTTGAAACCGAGCGTAAAAAAGAACATCTGCTACCCTTTCCCCCGTCGAAAGCGTCAACGTGCCAAACGGTGATAACAAGGCTATCAAAAGTGTTGGCGTTTTGTTTTTTCTTAATTAAAAAAGGGGCGCAAACCACCACGCCCACGGTTACAACTGAAAGTATTACCGTAAGAATTTTCTTCATACTTAATAATATTTTCGGTTTTTAAAATTTATGAATAAAAAAACCGCTTGCGGTTGCAAACGGTTATATATTAAATATTTTAGCGTTATTTTCAAACAAATCATCGGCAACGGCTTTACCAAAACGGCGCTTTACAATTTTATAGCCTAAATCTAAATCGTTCTTTCTGCCGTAATGCACGTCACTCGCGATAAAATCAACGAGCCCAAGTTTTATTAGTGATAGCGCCTTTTTCTTAAGTTTACGCCCGTGCCTACCCGTAACGCTACTAGAGTTTACTTGAATTAACGCGCCTTCGTTTTTTAATTCGAGAACGCTTTGATGGGTGAGATAAAGATAGCGTTCAACGTGAGCGATAACTGGAGTGTACCCCATAGCCTTAACGTTATAAACGCAGTCTGAAATATCGCAAGGCTCAAAATAATCAAATTCAATTAGAACAAACTTTTCGCCGTTGATCGTTAAGTATTCTCCACTTTTTAACTGCTCGTAAAAAGACGGGGAAAAAGCGATTTCTTGCCCAAGATACAACTTGATTTCTATGCCACGTTCCTTCACTTTTTCACAAAAATCTTTATAACGCTCTGTTATTTTTTGCGCAGAGAGAGTGTAAACCCCGTTTTTATAATGCGGGGTTAAAACCATCTTGTCAACGCCTAAATTTTTAGCGTACTCAAGCATTTCAAAAGACTTTTCATAAAAGTTACTTCCATCGTCAACCAAAGGTAAAACGTGAGAGTGAATATCAGTCATTTTAATCCTCTAAGTAATTGCTTTTTACTCCACGATAGTAGCGCGAATTGTAATAACCGCCGTAGCGTGAGCCGAATTTACCGGAATTTCTGTAAGTTATAACCGTACCTAAAATGCGGGGATTACTTTTAACCATCAACTCGTAAGCATCTCTAAGTTGCGAACGACGGGTAACCCCAACGCACGCAACGAAAATAACGTTATCGCTAAGCGGAGAGAAGTGAATATAGTCTGAAACGAGAAGCACCGGCGGACAGTCGAAAAGCACCATATCGTACTTTTCTCTAAGGGAATAAATAAATTCTTTAAACTTATCCGAAGTGAAGATAATGGATGCATTGTTAGTGAGTTTACCACGATTAACAACGTCAACCCCGTATTCGGTGGTTTTGATAACTTCTTTTTCTTCACACTCGCCGAGCATAAATTCGGTTATGCCGTTTAAATTGTTAACGCCAAAGATTTTGTGAACTTTAGGACGGCGGAAATCAAGATCCACAACCACAACTTTTTTACCGCTTCTTGCAAGCGCTACCGCAGTGTTTGCAACTACCGTTGATTTGCCTTCGCCTGAAACTGCAGATTCAAACTGGAAAATTTTGTTTTTGCCGTTATCGGAAGAGAAAATAACGTTGTCTTTAAGCCTATTATAGTTTACCCCGTCACCACTCGTTCCGTTAACAACGATTTTGGGGATTTCGGTATTATACTCGGAGTTCTTTTTGAAAAATCTTCTTTTAAGCATTACTCGTTTCCCCCTTTATCAGATTTTTCACGTTGTTCAAAGTTTGCAGAAATATCAACCGTTGCGATAATTTGATTAGAAGTTATTTGTTCAACTTGCTCTTTTGTCATAACGGTATCGCTTAAAAGGCGTTTAATCAACACGAAAATAACCGCTACAACCAAGCCGATAGCCGTCATTAAAGCAACAGTTTTAAATCTACCCGTGCTTGCGGTAATATCCATAGGCGCAGCGTCGGAATAAACGACGATCTTATCTTTTAAATAACCTGCTTTAATATCGCCTGAGTTTATAGTTTCAACCGCCTTGTCAACGTAATCGTTCAAGGTTTTTGCAACTTCATACTTAATCGCTTCAGCATCGCCACCGTGTTGCTTATAAGTGTAAGTTATAGAAAAATACGGCGAATCTTCGTTGGTTATAAAGTTAATTGAACCCTTTAACTTAATGCCAGATTTTGAAACTTCCGCTAATACTTCGTTGCTTTTAAAAACTTTGCTTATTTGCGGAACGAGCATAGAACAGTATTGATATGCGATGTGTTCTGAAATATCTTCGCCGTTAGCGCCCGTTTCTTCGGTGTAAAGCTTGTCGGTAAAAAGATACGCGTCTACACGAGCTGTATACGTGGTCTTTTTATATCCAAAAGCGTACGCCACGCCAAGAGTAGTAAAAAGTATCGTTATTAAAATAATCCACACTAAGCCTTCTTTAAGAATTTTAAAAATATCCCCTAAAGAAAGTCTACTTTCTTTTTCCTCTGCGGAAATTTTTGTTTGATTTTCGCTCATTGAAAACTCCTTGTTCGCCGTTAAAGGCGAATTTTATCATTGATATTATATACTTATATCATAAATAAGTCAATATAGGCTTTTACTTTTTGCCCTTAATCTCTCTTATTTCTTTAATCTTTTTTTCAAAGCCGTGGCTTGTTGGCTCGTAAAACTTTTGCCCGCGAACGTTTTTGGGAAGATATTCTTGCTCAACGTATTCGCCGTAGTCGTGCGGATATTTATATTCCGCGCTAAGTTTTTTGCCTTCTTTACTTAAATACGACGGGTTTATAAGATGCGGTGGAATATCGTCGTCACGAATTTCAGTAGCCGCCTTTTCCGCCTTTTGCATAGCCACGATAACACTGTTTGACTTGTGTGTTTCGCAAACGTAAATTATCGCTTGAGATAAGGGTATCAACCCTTCGGGTTGACCTATGTTTTGAAGAGCAGTCATAGCGCTCGTTGCGATAACTAAAGCGTTAGGATCGGAAAGCCCCACGTCTTCTGCGGAGTGAACTACTAATCTTCTTGCAATAATCATCGGGTCAAGCCCCGCTTTTATCAAGCGTTGGCTATAATATAAAGCCGCATCGCTATCGCTACCCCTTAAACTTTTACAAAATGCAGAAAGAAGATGATAATAGCCGTTTTCATCAACGGATAAAGCCTTTTTTTGAATTGACTGCTCGGCGTCTTTTAAGGTTATTTTGATTATTCCGTTCTCGTCAACGGGAGTTGTGAGAGCCGCAAGTTCAATGGCGTTATACGCAGTTCTTAAGTCACCTGCAGACGTTACTGCAATATGATCAAACGCTTCTTCATCAACTTGCAAATTGAAATTTCCAAGCCCGCGTTTTTTATCGATTACCGCTTTTTTAAGGGCGTTTTTGATAATATCGGTTGATAAACTTTTAAACTCGAACACCCTGCAACGAGAAATTATAGCAGGCGTCATAGCAACGTAAGGATTTTCAGTTGTTGAGCCTATAAAAATTATACTGCCCTTTTCGATAGACGGGAGCAAACTGTCTTGTTGGGTTTTGTTAAAGCGGTGGCACTCGTCAAGCAAAAGATAAGTTCTCTTGCCGTAAACCTTTAAGTCGTCTTCCGCCTTTTCAATAGCCTTTTTAACGTCTGCCACACCGCTCGTTACGGCGTTCAACTTAACGAAGTTTCCGCTCGTTGAATTTGCAATAATGTTTGCAAGCGTGCTTTTGCCCGTTCCCGGAGGACCGAAAAAGATGCAACTGCCAAGCTTATCGGAAATAATCGCTCTTTTAAGCAAACTACCGTCGCTTGCGATATCGGCTTGCCCTAAAAACTCTCTTAAAGTTTCGGGGCGCATGCGTTCGGCAAGCGGAGCGCTATCGGTTATTTTATTTTCGTTTAAAGTGTCGAAAAGCGTATACATAATTATCCTAAATTTTAATATATTTTAGTATGAAAAAACTTTTTTCCTTAAAGCGCAAATGGGTAAATTACGCGCTGTTTTTAATTTTATTATTCTTAATAATCACACTTTCTATTTTTCCAGAAAGATATTCAAAATCAACCTATAAGGGCGTTATTTTGTGGGGAACTGCCGTTTTACCATCGCTACTTCCCTACTTCTTTTTAACCGCACTGCTTACTAAAACGGGCGTTTTATCAGAATTTGGAAACACGCTAACCCCACTTACTAAAAAGCCGTTTAGACTTGGCGGAATTTCCGTTTACGCTTTTTTCACAAGCGTTTTATCCGGCTATCCCGTTGGGAGCAAAATCGTTAGCGATTTAAAAAAATCAAACGCTATATCGTTAGGCGAAGCGCACAGATTATCGCTTCTTTGCTCAACTTCCGGCCCACTATTTATAATAGGCGCGGTAGGTTCGAGTATGTTTGGCGATAAAACCATAGGTTTTATTTTATATATAACCCACGTTTTATCGGCAATACTAACCGCTTTAATTTTTAGAAACGCAGGTGGCGACCCAAAATGCAACTTTTCAAAAATTTTAACCGAAAAAGACGATAACGCTTTATACGATGCAATCTACTCGTCAGTTATTTCCGTTTTGATAGTCGGCGGTTTCGTGAGCGTTTTTTTCGTTATTTCCGAAATTTTAACCGACTTTAAAATTTTATATCCGCTAACCCTTTTAGTAACCGCCGTTTTAAGACCGCTTGGCGCTGACTTAGAAATTGGAAAAGCCTTTTCCGTTGGGATTATAGAATTTACCAAAGGCTCGCAAATGCTATCGCAAGCGGTATGCCCACTCACCGTTTCGCTATCGTGCTTTTTAATAACGTTCGGCGGATTATCGGTGATAATGCAATCTTTGGTATTTTTAAAAAAAGCAAACGTGAAAACGGGATTTTTTATTCTTGGAAAACTCGTTCAAGCAACGATTTCAGGGCTACTTTGCTATTTTAGTTGCCTAATCTTTTTATAACGCCTATAACTTCTTTTGAGAGCGTTTCTTCGCTAAAAACACCGTTTTCAATATCCTTTCTAACTGCAGTGGAACTAACGTTTTTAAGTTCTTGATTGCAAGGGATATATAAAGTTACGATTTCGGGATAAAGTGTAGAATTAAACTCGTGCATTTTATTCTCGTACTCGTAATCGGTGGAATTTCTAACACCCCTTACCGTGTAGATAATTTTGTTATCTTTCATAAAATCAACGAGCATACCTTCATGGTAAACAACTTTAACGTTTTTATATTTTTCGCACGCTAAATTTAACATTTCAAGCCTACTTGAAACTGAAAAACGCGCCGTTTTTTCGGCGTTAATGCAAAGGGCAACGAACACTTCGTCAAAGAGTTCGCTCGCCTTTTTTATTACCGATTCGTGACCTTTGGTCACGGGGTCGAAAGTCCCCGCAAAAACACACTTTTTCATAAACTCAACCTGTAAAAATCAAAAACGGCAATACCGTACTTTCTCGTGTCGTAAAGGTCAAAGCCTAAAACTTGTTCGCTTTCTCTATCCGACTTATGCTCGTAAACGAAAACTCCGCCACCACTTAACAAGTTTTTATCCTTAACGGCGGTTAAAATTTCTTTTACGTTTGAAAACTCGTAAGGCGGATCGAAAAATATAATATCGAAAGGCTCGTCCGCCCCCATTAAAAACCCGATAGCCGAGTTTTTAACGAATTTTTCTTTTAAGCCAACGGAATTAGCGTTTTCTTTGCAAAGGGCTAAACTTTCGCTCGATATATCAACGAAAGTTACGTTTTTTGCCCCACGAGAATAGGCTTCAATACCGATTGAGCCCGTTCCCGAACAAAGATCTAAAAAGTTACAATCTAAAACCCTTTGACCTAAAATATTAAAAAGAGATTCTTTTGCCCTATCGCTAGTTGGGCGAATACTATCGCCTTTGAACTCTTTTAATTTTTTACCTTTATTTTTTCCTGCTATTATTCTCATATATAAATTATCTTTGCCCGTTTTGAGCAAGAAGTTAAAATCTCGTAAACTATCGTTTGGTGTTTTTTCGCAAGCGTTTGAGCGTTATCCATAACCAAAACGTAATCGCTTAAAAACTTTCCGTCAACGGCGGAAATATCCATGCAAAGCGGTGGCTCGGTTTTATAACCTTTCCTAAAAAACCCGTCCGCATAGCCAAGCCTTATTAAAGTTACCGACTTTTTATAATACTTTTTACTGCCGTATAAAAGGTTTTCGCCGTTTAGATTATCTCTAACGCACACGGTCTTAGCGTAAACTTTCATAACGGGTTTAAAAAGGTTTTGGTAAAATTTGTTTGGACAGTAGCCGTAAAGCATTATTCCAACCCTAACCGCATCGAAAAGATAGTCTTTCCCAAGCGCTATTCCACCGCTTGCCGATAAATGCAAAGTGGCGTTTGGGTTGTAATTTTTAATATACGTTGATAAATTTTTAAAATTTTCAAGTTGCCGTTTTGAATACTTTTTGTCGGCTGGGTTTCCAAGATGAGAAAACGCGCCCGAAATTTCAATAAATTGCGATTTTGACGCTATCGTTAAAATCTCCGAAAGGGCGTTCACGCTATCTAACCCAAGCCTATTCATACCCGTGTTGAGTTTAACGTGAACAAAAGCTTTCTTTTTTAATTTGGAGCAAACGTCAATAACGGATAAAAGATCGTTTTTACTGCAAACGGTTAGCGTTACGTTATGTGAGATAAGTCGTTCTAAATCTTCTTTAACGGCAGGAATTAAAAGCAAAATTTCTTTATCGATACCTGCAATTCGCAAATCTAACGCTTCCCTTGCAAGGGAAACGCAAAAACCGTCAACCACGCTATACAAGGCGTTTGAAACGCCTATCAATCCGTGACCGTAAGCATCCGCTTTAACAACGGCGTAAAGTTTAGTTTTTTGAGCGAGCGATTTTACCGCGTTTGCGTTGGCGATTAAATTTTTTGTAGATATTTCGCATATTATAGGGCAGGACATATTACTCTCCACCACACAATATATGCTAAACGCTTTACAGCGGTTACCGTATAAAAAACGATTAAACGGGGGAAAATCTAACTATGAATTTCGTGATAGGACTTATCGTTGGAACGATTATCGGCGCGAACGTTGCGCTCATCGTTACGGCGGTTATTAAAATTAACAAATAACTTAAAGTTCAACTTTAACGGTTGCAACCTTTTCAAAAGAAGGTCTATGCGATATAACCACTAACGTTTTGTTAAGGGAGATAAGGTTTTTAACTACTTCTTCTTCCGTTTTTATATCAAGCGCGGAAGTAGGCTCGTCTAAAACGATAACTTCGCTATCGCTATACACCGCCCTTGCAATAGCAAGGCGTTGTTCTTGACCTTCTGAAAGGCGGAACTTACCGCCCAAAACGGTATCTTCTTTAAACTCAAAACTATCAACGGTTTGATATAAGCAAGCCGTTTTTAAGGCAAACTTTAACTTATCTTCGTCGTATTCCTTGCCGAATACGACGTTTTCTTTTACCGTGCCCGAGAATATCATATTGCCTTGCGGAACGAAAGCGAAAAGCCCCTTTATCTTAGACGGCTCATACTCACAACCGCCACCCGCAATCGATATTTTACCGTTACTAACTGGGTAAAGCCCCGATATAACTTTTGCAAGCGTGGTTTTGCCTATACCCGAAGCGCCGTTTATCAAAACGGTATCGCCTTTATTAAACTCAAACGACAAGTTTTTCAAAACTTCGCCCTTGCCGTATGAAAAACTAACTTCCGATAAAACCATTTTATCAAATGAAGAAAGTTCCGTTTTTCCTTCACTTTCGCTCATAATCTCAACAAGCCTTTCGCTTGAAACTTCCATTTCGGCGCGCGCCGTGAAGAAACCGCTAATGCTTGAAATCGGCGATCTAATTTGCAAAACTAACTGGAGCATAGCGGTAAGCACGCCAAAGTCAACGCCGAACGTTCCTTTATACAAACCGTAAACGCCGAATATTGCAACTAAAGTGTAAACTGCGGTAAAGCAAAGGTTGATAGTTGAACTTACGAAAGACAAAAAGTATTTTTCTTTAAGCCTTGCTAAGCGAACGAATTCAAACTTGCCGTCCGCTACCGAACTAATTTTATCTTCGGCGTTAAAAGTTTTAACGGCTAAAACGTTTGAAGAAACTTCACTTACGAAAGACGATTCCATAGAAACGCCCTTTCTCGTGTTTTTGTGAAGTTTTGAAACTGCCTTTTTAACGGCGAACGATAACGCCACGAATATAAGTGAAACGCCCATTATTAAAAGGGTTAAAATAGGTTGCAACACAAACATCGCAGTTACCGTTCCAACAAGCCTAACTAAAGTTGAAACGATATTTGGAAGCAAGTTTGTTCTAACGCTTGCAACCTTAATTGAGTCCCCGTCTATCCTTGAAACGAGATCACCAGAAGTTACTAACGACGCGTTTTTATAATCGCTTGCCAAATAACCGCTAATAACGGCGGACTTAATCTTCTTTTCGTAAAGCGTGCAAATCTTATCGCCTAAAAGCCTAACGGTAACGCCGAGCGCAAAGTTTAATAAAACAACCGCCGATAAAACTATTGCGGAAACGACGATAGCCTTTTCGCCTTGCTGATATTCAACGGAATTGATAAGCCATTTTACCGCAAGCGCAAACGCAACCGATATTAAAGACGAGATTGCCCCCAAAACAACGTAACACACAAACTTAAAGTTTGAGTTTGGCGCAATACATTTAATTTTGCTTATAGCAACGTTTTTCATAAATCACCTTAACAGTATTTAATTACATTATATATTAAATATCTTATTAAGTCAATCGCGAAAGTTTTTTTGTTTTTAACAAAACCCCTTTATTTTATAGTTTTTTTGTGGTAAAATAGTTTTAACGATTAAAAAGAAGGTTTTTATATGGGCTATAACATTTCAACTATGCACATTTGGCGCATGTTCAACGGCGACTGCGAGTGCCCTATGTGCAAACTTAAACTCAAAACTGAGTGCGATATTGCTGAACTTTATCTTTCCGAAGCCGTTATGGAAGATGCGGAGCGTGAAAAGGTTAATAAGTACGGGTTTTGTAAAGACCACTTTGATCTTCTCTACTCTGGAAAAAACAAATTAGGGCTTGCCCTTCAACAATGCACGAGGCTTAAAAAAGTTGACAAACTTATAAAGCCCGTTGACGTTAAGAGCGCCGTTAAGGTTGCCAAAAAACTTAGGGAAGAAATGGATAGTTGCATTATTTGCATGCGCCTTGAAGACAATATGAAAAGATATTTCGAAACGGTTGCAAGGCTTTACGGTGACGATGAAAAGTTTAGAAAACAATTTGCTACCGTTAAAGGTTTTTGCTACCCCGACTATATCCGCTTGGTTGAAAACGCGCCGAAAGCAGGCAAGTTTGCAAACGAGTTTTTAAAGGTGTTATACGAAAAGCAAAAAGCCACCGCCGAAGAAGTACACAAAAATTTAACCGACTTTACTATGGCGTTCGACTACCGCTCAACTTCCCTCCCACCAAAGAGCGCATCGATGAGTTTAGTTCAATCAAGAATAAAGTTTTACGGGGAAAAAGCAACCCTACCCGAAAGGAGATAATATGAAAAACGTTATTAAAAACGCCGTGCTCTCTTTTAAAAAGGACGTGTACGACGCGCAAGACTATATTTGGGCTAACCCCGAAACGGGATACAAGGAAATTAAAACTTCTAAATATATGGCTGACGTTTTTGAAAAATTAGGCTATAAGTTGAATTTTGCGGGCAATATCCCTGGTTTTTACACGGAAATTGACACGGGGCGCGAAGGCCCTGAAGTGTTAATTTTAGCGGAACTTGACTCGCTTATAAACACTTCCCACCCCGACTGTGATAAGGTTACCGGCGCAGTTCACTGCTGTGGGCACTCCGCTCAATGCGCGGCTATGGTAGGCATTGCAAGCGCCCTTACGAAAAAAGAAATTTTAGACACTCTTTCAGGCAAGATTATGCTTTGCTTAGTCCCCGCGGAAGAACTTATTGAAATTGAATATAGAAACGAACTTATTAAAAAAGGCGTTATCAAATACCTTGGTGGTAAAGCGGAATTTATGCGCAGAGGCTTTTTTGATAACGTTGACCTTGCGTTTATGGTTCACACTTCAACAAGCGATAAATTTGGATCTAATAAAGGCGGTGTTGGTTGCCTTGCAAAGAACGTTTTATATAAAGGAGTTTCTTCTCACGCAGGCGGTAGCCCGTGGAACGGCGTTAACGCTTTATACGCTGCAACCCAAGGTTTATCCGCTATTAACGCTATAAGAGAAACGTTTAAGGAGCAAGACGTTATTAGAGTTCATCCCATAATCACCAAAGGTGGTGGAGCAGTAAACGCTATCCCTGACGACGTTACGATAGAAAGTTACGTTCGCGGCTCTTCCTTTGAAGCGATTAAAAGCGCTAACAAGAAAGTTAACCGAGCGCTCACGGGCGCTGCGCTCTCTCTCGGCGCTAACGTTGATATTAACGACACCCCTGGTTACGCGCCGTATATTAACAACGAGCGTTTAGTTAAACTTTACGAGCAAGCGGTTATAGACCAAGGTTATGAGTTTAAGTATAACGACGTTATTAGTTCCGGCTCTACCGATATGGGCGATATTATGTGCGTTATGCCCGCAATGCACCCCAACTGCCCCGGCTCTATCGGCATAAGCCACGGCGAAGATTATTACGTTCAAAATAAAGATTTAGCGTGTGTTGGCTCGGCTATCGTTCAAGTTCAACTCTTATACGAACTTTTAAAAGACGGAGCAAAGGTTGCAAAAGAAATTATTGAAAACTCTACCGTTCAATTTGGCTCAATCAAAGAGTACTTAGAATACTTAGACACCTTTAACTCTCAAGGCGACAGAATTGAATATTTTGAAGACGGCGCAAAAGTAAAATTATAATATAAAAAAACGGCTCAATCGAGCCGTTTTTTGTTTAGTTAATCTTCCATATCGTTAAAATAATCTCTATCAAAAAATTCTTTAAGCGTTATACCTGCGCCTTCGCAAAATCTTTTAACAGTTACAACCTTTAAACTTTTAGTCCTACCCTTTAATATATCGTAAATTGCCGATGGCGACATACCGCCTTTTAAACAAGCATCACAAACGGTAATGCCTTTTTCTTTAACGATTTCTTCAATTCTTTTAATAATTGCTTGATTTGTGTTCATAATACTTTCTTTTCGTGGAATTCCTTTAATGAATTACACAATTAGTATATGAACTTAAATAAAAATTATCTCGTGGAATTCCACGATACTTGATTTATTTTTCATTTTATTTTATACTATTTCGTGGAATTCCACGATATAGGTAAATTATGAAAGTATCATTTTTTGGGCATAAAAACTCATACAATAACGAAAATTACCACGATAAACTCATAAGTTTATTTGAAGAACTAATAAAAACTTACGGCAACGTTGAATTTTATTTTGGTGGTATGAGCGACTTTGACAATTATTGCTCGCATTTAGTTTATGAACTAAAACTAAAATACGGCTCAATCAAGTCGTATTTCGTTACGCCGTATTTACGTGAGCCGTATTTATCTTTCATAAATAGAAAGTTGTTTGACGATATAATATATCCGCCTATTGAAAACACTCCATTAAAATTTGCCATTTTAAAGCGAAATCAATGGATTATTGAAAACAGTGACTTGGTTATTTTTAATATAAATCACACTTTCGGCGGAACATATAAAGCATATCAATATGCAAAAAGGAAAAAGGTAAAAATTTGTATTATAAACGAATAAGAGTGTTTGCAGTTATCTACAAGCACTCTTTTAAATTTTATTCTATTGAAAGTAATTTCATTCCGTAACGTCGTCTAAGTCTTCGTCGTCAGTTTTAAAAAATTCGTCGTTATACACGGATAATACGTGTTCAAGTTTTTCAAGGACTTTTTCTTTGCCGTAACCAGTTTCGCTTGAGGTTGGAATAACTAAGCCTTGACCTATCGCTAAAAAGTTTCCGATAGATTTTACCCTTTCAAAAATTCGGGTTTTGCCTATCTTATCAGCCTTAGTGGCAACCACGGTAAAAGGAAGCGCGTAAGAGTGGAGATAGTTTATCATAGACAAATCGTCACGAGTTGGGTCGTGGCGGATATCAACGAGCATTATGGTGTGGCAAAGCCCTTCTTTATAAGCGAAGAACTCTTCCATAAGTCTACCCCACTTTTGCTTTTCACTCTCCGAAACTTTTGCAAAGCCGTAACCTGGAAGATCGGCTAAGATAAACTCGCCAAAGTCAAAGTAGTTTATAAGCTTCGTTCTACCGGGGGTTACCGACGTTCTTGCCAAACCTTTGCGGTTTGCAAGCATATTGATAATTGAACTTTTGCCAACGTTTGACTTACCGCAAACGGCGATAATCGGCTTATCGGCTTTTAAAAAGTTCTTTTTATCGGCAACCGACGTGATAAATTTTGCGTTTTTTATAATCATTATTTTTCAATTACCTTTTCAAAAACTTCCGTAACTTTCTTTACGGGAATAAAGTTAATACTGTTTTTAATTTCGCTGGGAATTTCTTCCAAATCTTTAATATTGCCGTAAGGAATAATAATTTCTCTCACGCCTAAACGGAAGGCTGCAAGCGACTTTTCTTTAAGCCCACCGATTTTTAAAACGTTACCACGGAGAGTTATTTCACCCGTCATACCAACGTTTCTTCTAACCTTTTTGCCAGTAAACGCCGAGAGCATAGCGGTTGCAATCGTAATGCCTGCGCTTGGCCCGTCTTTGGGGGTTGCGCCTTCGGGAACGTGCAAGTGAATATCCGTTTTTTCAAACACATCTTCGTCAATGCCAAAATTTTTAGCGTTTGAACGGATATAGCCAAGAGCGGTTTTTGCGCTTTCTTGCATAACTTCGCCAAGTTTACCGGTAAGTAAAACGTTGCCTTTGCCTTTCATAAGTGCAACTTCAATAGTGAGAGTCGTTCCGCCAACCTGAGTCCAAGCAAGCCCCGTTGCAGAACCAACTTCGCTTTCTTCAAGTTTTTCTTCCGATTTATACTTTTCTCCACCAAGGTATTTTTCAACCGTTTCTTCGGTTAAAACTTGCTTTGGATATTTTCTATCGTGCGCAACTTCAACGGCTACTTTTCTTGCAACAGTACCAACGAGTTGTTCAAGTTTTCTAACGCCTGCTTCACTCGTGTAACCTTCGATAATCGCCTTAACGCCTTCTTTTGTGAACTCTAAGTTAGCGCTTGATAAGCCGTTTGCTTTAAGTTGCTTGGGCGCTAAATACTTGAGCGCAATTTCAACTTTTTCTTCTAAGGTGTATCCTGCAATCTCTATAACTTCCATACGGTCAAGAAGGGGCGCAGGGATAGTATCTAAGGTGTTTGCAGTGGTTATGAACATTATCTTTTGAAGATCGTAAGGTATTTCAATATAGCGATCTCTAAACGTTGCGTTTTGCTCGGGGTCTAAAACTTCTAAAAGCGCGCTTGCAGGGTCGCCCCTTAAATCAACGGAAAGTTTGTCAATCTCGTCAAGCAAGAACACGGGGTTGATAACGCCTGCTTCTTTCATACCGTAAATAATTCTACCGGGCATAGCGCCGATATAAGTTTTACGGTGACCGCGAATTTCAGCCTCGTCTTTCACGCCACCCAAACTCATGCGAACGAGTTTTCTATTTAACGCCCTTGCAACCGATTTTGCAACTGAAGTTTTACCAACGCCCGGAGGACCAACTAAACATAAAATAGGGCCTTTTAAAGACTTGGTAAGTTTCAATACCGCCAAATATTCGGTTATTCTTTCTTTAACCTTTTCTAAGCCGAAATGATCTTCTTCTAAGATTTCTTGGCAACGAGAAAGTTTCTTCGTGTCAACGCTCTCTTCGGTAAAAGGAAGGTCGATTATCCAGTCGATATACGAGCGAAGAACGGTATAATCGGGTGAAGACGGTTGCATTTTACTCATTTTGAAAAGTTCTTGTAAAACCTTTTCTTCCGATTCCTTAGGCATATGTTTAGCCTTAATTTTCTCGGTGAGCGTGTCTATTTCCTTCATATCGTCGCCAAGTTCTTCGTGGATGGCTTTGAGTTGTTCGCGAAGGTAAAATTCCTTTTGGTTTTTCTCAACGCTATCTTTAACCCTTTCGGCAATTTGCTTGTTCGCCTTTATGATTTCTTGCTCGAAAAGTAAAAGTTCGTAAAAAATAGCAAACCTATCTTTAAGGTTAACCGCTTCTAAAACCCTTTGCTTATCCTTTTCCTTGATGGGAAGGTTAAACGACGCTAAGTTGATAAACGCTTCCGCATCTTCAAGGGCGATAATCTTTGAAGCCGTGTCCTTACTGAACTTTTGCAAGATTGAAATAGTTTCTTTGAAAAGTTCTTTAGAGTTTCTAAAATATGCTTCAACTTCCGCATCAACGGTAACGTCGCCAACGATTTTTTCCACGTTGAAGGTGAAATAATCTCCGCAAGCGCCTTCCTTTACGATTTTAGCGCGGAATAAACCTTCAACCGCTAAGCGGAAGTTTTCGTTGCCAACCTTAGAAAGGTTGCCAACTCTACAAACCGTGCCAACTTCATACAAATCGCTAACGGCGGGGCTATCCACCTTAACGTCTTTTTGGCAAACTAAGAATATAAGCTTATTTTCGCCTTTCATCGCAGCTTGAACGGCGGCAAGAGATTTAACCCTGCCAACGTCAATCGTTGTGTAAACACCGGGGAAAACCACCTTTCCCCTAACCGCCATTGACGGAATACCGAAAACAACGTTTTCGTTCTCGGCTATTAAATTGTTAGTTAATTGTTGTTCCATAAAAATTCCTTGTTATACTATAAGTTAGATTATTATATATTAAAAAGAGTTTTTTAGCAAGTATTTTCTTAAAAACTATGTTAACTTTAAAAGTTTTGTGCTAAAATGAACGTATGAACAAGTATTATAATGAACACTCAACCATATTAGTAACGGGCGCTTCTTCGGGAATTGGCAAATGTCTTTCCAAACTCTTAGTGGAAAAATACGGCGCAAAAGTTATAGGCGTTGCAAGAAGCGAAGAAAAATTAAATTCCGTTAAAGAACTTTTAGGCGATAATTTTACGCCTATTATTGCAGACGTTTCAAAAGAAGAAGACTGGATAGCTCTTTTAAATTACGTTGAAAGCAACAATATAAATTTAACGGGCGTTATCAACTGCGCGGGCGTTCTCCCCAAGTTTTCAGCCTTTAACGGGGAATACTTTGATAAAAACGAAGCGGTTATAAAAATAAACTACTATTCAGTTATCTATTCGGCAAAGCATTTTTTACCCGCGCTTGAAAAGGCGGAAAAGCCTATTATGATAAACGTTTCAAGTTCATCGTCGCTTTGCCCGTTTGCGGGGATAACGTTATACTCGTCTTCAAAAGCGGGGGTTGAAAGATTTTCGGAGTGCTTGTCGGCGGAAAACAAGAAAGTTAGGGTTGTTACCGTTATGCCGGGGTTTACTAAAACAGACGTTTTGCGCTCTCAATCGGCAACCGAAAAAGAAAAGGGGCTTATTGATAAAATATCGGCAAACCCTAAAAAAGTAGCAAAGAAAATTTTAAGGCGTTCAAGGCGCAAAAAACGCATTATAACGGGGTTTGACGCGCACCTTATGAACTTTATGTTCAAGTTCTTTCCACGCACCGCTCCCCGTCTTATAGGTTGGTTTTTAAGAAAAACTAAAATGGAAATCTTTAATAAAATGCAGTAAAAAAGACGGCTAAAATTAGCCGTCTTTTATTATTTATCTAAAACGTCAAGAGCCATCAAAAAGCCAAATCTGAACCCTTCTTTATACACGCTTTCCATAGTTAATGCTGTTAGTTCTGATTGCTCGTTAGAAAGTGTATTGTAAATATTTAATAATGATTTGTCTTCTCTAATCTTTTCTATAAATTCATTTTCTATTTTTACTAACTTAGTTAGACTTTCTTTTTCGTTATTGCTACAAATTAAATTTTCACCGCCACCACGATTGCCATAATACATTTCACTTATTGCCGAATAATTTTTCATTTTAACCTACCTTAAATAATTAAATTTCCTTATCCCCTTAAAGATTAAGGGGTGTCAACTTAGTTGACAAGGGGTTTTGAGGAGTTTTAGGAAAGGGGGATTGTTAAGGGGGAAAACGTTATTCGGAAAATAGTTGTCCCCCGTTAACATTAACCACGATTGTGATAATATTATATATTATTACATTTGTAATTGTCAAGCATTTTTTATAACATTTGTGATAAAATATATTTATGGATAAATTTTGTGAAAGACTTAAAGAACTTAGATTGGAAAAAGGATTATCTCAGGCAGAACTCTCTGCTAATACGGGGCTAAGTCAATCTGCAATTGCGTTTTGGGAAAACGGCAAACGCGTTCCCAACGCTCAAGTGGTTATAACCTTAGCAAAATATTTTGAAGTATCAACCGATTATTTACTTGGTTTGGAAGATTAAAAAGACGGCTAAAATTAGCCGTCTTTTACTATGCAGTTTTTAAAATAAGTTCAGGCGATTTGTTGCCTTTAACAACTTCTTCATCGATGATAACCTTTTCGGTGTTACCACTTGGAATATCAAACATGCAATCAAGCATAATGTTTTCAAAAATAGTTCTTAAACCACGCGCGCCCGTTTTAAGTTCAATCGCCTTTTTAGCAATCTCATAAACAGCGCCGTCAGTTATTTCAAGTTCGCAATCGTCCATACCGATAAGTTTTTTATACTGCTTAACGAGAGCGTTTTTAGGCTCAGTCATAATCTTAACGAGAGCAGTTTCGTCTAAAGCGTCTAAACTAACGGTTATGGGCACACGACCAACGAATTCGGGGATTAAACCGTATTTGGTTAAATCACCCGGTTGAACGTCAGTAAGCGCAACTGAGCCGAGCGCCTTTTCGCTCGATACCGTTCCGCCAAAACCTAAACTCGACTTATCTTGACGCTTTTCAATAATCTTATCAAGCCCAACGAACGCGCCACCGCAAATGAATAAAATGTTGGTGGTATCAATATGGATAAGTTCTTGTTGGGGGTGCTTTCTTCCGCCTTGCGGTGGAACTGCGGCAACGGTTGACTCAATGATTTTAAGAAGGGCTTGTTGAACGCCTTCACCAGAAACGTCACGCGTGATGGAAACGTTTTCAGATTTTCTTGCAATCTTGTCAATCTCGTCAATATAAACGATACCGCGCTGAGCCCTTTCAATGTCGTAATCGGCGTTTTTGATAAGTTTTAATAAAATATTTTCAACGTCTTCCCCAACGTAGCCTGCCTCTGTCAAAGTAGTAGCATCGGCAACGGCGAAGGGAACGTTTAAGATTTTTGCAAGTGTTCTTGCAAGCAAGGTTTTACCAGAGCCGGTAGGTCCTAAAAGCAAGATATTGCTCTTTTCAATCTCCGTTTCATCGTTAGACGTTAAACCTGCGTTAATGCGCTTATAATGGTTGTAAACGGCAACGGATAACACCTTTTTTGCCCTTTCTTGCCCAACGATATAAAGGTCTAATTCATCTTTAATTTGCTTGGGCGTTTTTAAGGGAATTGCTTCTTGCTCGGGCGCTAAATTTTCTTCTTCTAATATGGAATTGCAAATATCTAAACACTCGTCGCAAATGTAAAGCCCGTTAGGACCTGCAACCAACTTGTTTGCAAGTTCCTTGGGTTTTCCGCAAAACGCGCAGTATAGACCGTTGTTTAAATTTTCGTTCGCCATAAAACTCCTTAACGAGTGTAATAAATTTTGTCAATAAGCCCGTAAGATAAGGCTTCTTCAGCGGATAAATAGTTATCTCTATCCGTATCTTTTTCAACTTGCTCAATATCTTTGCCAGTGTTTTCGGATAAGATTTTGTTGAGTTTTGCTTTAATCTTTAAAATGTGGTCGGCTTGAATTTTAATATCGCTTGCTTGACCTTGCGCTCCGCCTAAAGGTTGATGAATCATAATCTCGCTGTTAGGTAAAGCAAAACGCTTGCCCTTTTTACCACTTGATAATAAGAACGCGCCCATAGATGCAGCCATGCCGATGCAAATGGTTGAAACGTCACACTTAACGTAGTTCATGGTATCGTAAATTGCAAGACCTGCGGTTACTGAACCACCGGGGCTGTTGATATATAAGCAAATATCTTTATCAGGGTCTTTACCTTCAAGGTAGATAAGCTCGGCAACGATAGTGTTTGCCGTTGCATCGTCAATCTCGCCTGAAAGCATAATTATTCTATCTTCTAAAAGTCTTGAATAAATGTCGTAAGAGCGTTCGCCTTTGTTGGTTTGCTCAACGACCATAGGTATAAGCGCCATTTTTACTCCTTATTTCTTTAAATATCTAAACGAACGCGGGATTTCCGCGTTCGTTTTAATAAAATCAATCAACGTTGTTGTTCTTTAAAAGGAAATCAAACATCTTTTCGATAAGGGCGTTGTTTTCAAAGTAAGATTTTTGACGTTCGTTAATAGTCTTTTTGTATTCTTCAAATTCTTTGCCCATAGCCGTTGCTTGTTCTTTAATCTTAGCGTCGATTTCTTCTTCGGTAACGGCGATGTTTTCGTCTTTAATAATCTTGTCTACTACGAGTTGGGTTTTAACTTGCTTTTCAGCGTTTGCTTTGAAAGATTCTCTATACGCTTCCATAGTTTGGTTGCTGTACTTTAAGAAGTCTTCAAGTCTAAGACCTTGATACATCATTCTGTATTCCATATCTTGAACGATAGCGTCAACTTGCCTTTCAACCATAACGGCAGGAATTTCAACGGTGGAACTTTCCGCAATCTTTTCAATAAGTTTATCTTCAGTTTCAGCCTTTGCTCTCTTGTCGTTTGCTTCTTTGAGTTTCTTCTTAGTTGCCTTCTTGAACGCTTCTAAAGATTCTTCGCCAGTTGCTTCCTTAATAAAGTCATCGGTAACTTCGGGGAATTCTTTCGTTTTGATTTCGTGAAGTTTAACTGCAAAGATAGCGTCTTTACCCTTTAATTCTTCAGCGCCGTAGTTATCGGGGAACTTAACGGAAATGTCTTTTTCATCGCCGACGTTCATACCAACAACACCGTCTTCAAAACCGGGGATAAACGCGCCAGAGCCAAGTTCTAAGGTTTGCTTTTCAGCAGTGCCGCCTTCAAACTTAACCCCGTCAATACTACCAGAGTAGTCAATAACGGTGATATCGCCGTTTTGAGCTGGGCGACCTTCAACCGCTACTTCTCTTGCGTTTCTCTTAACGAGTCTATCAATTTCGCCGTCGATATCTTTTTTAGTTACATTATACTCAACTTTGTCAATAGTTATACCTTTATATTCGCCAAGAGTAACTTCAGGTTTAACGGGAACGATCGCTACCATGGTAACTCCCTTTTCGTCAAGCTTTTCAATGTCAATTTCAGGTCTATCGATAGGTTCGATTGATTTTTCTTTATCTAAAATGTCAAAGTAGTATTCAGAGAAGGAAACGTTGATCGCTTCTTCATAGAACACGCCCTTGCCGTACATTTGTTCGATAACGTTCTTGGGAACTTTGCCCTTTCTAAAACCGGGAACGCTAAATTTCCCTTTAGTTTTGTCATACGCCTTTTTTTGAGCGCTTGCCCATTCTTCTGCGTTTAACGTGATGCTAATTTTTACCGTGCTTTTTTCAGCAGGTTTAACGGTATATTTCATTACTTTTCTCCTTAAAGCGTTATGCTTTACTTTTATAGTCTTTTTATATTTTAACAAATATAAAGTTTATTGTAAAGTTTTTACGCCATCAATTTTAAAATTTAATTTACAAATAATCGTTTTAGTTATATACTATATCTATGCCACAAGATTTAATTACACTTAAAAAGGTTGCAAGCGAACTTAATTCAACCTTGATAGGCGCAAAAGTTAATAAGATTTTACAGCCAAGCGCGTTTGAAATAGATTTGGCGCTCTACCAAAAAAAAGTTTTTAGGTTGGTTATCAACACAAACGCCAAACTTTCAAGAGTTTCAATTTCTTTTTCGGAAAAAGAAAACCCCTTAACCGCGCCTAATTTTTGCATGCTACTTAGAAAACATTTAACGGGCGCTGAAGTAACGGGCGTTTCTATCGCGAACGACGATAGAATTATTAAAATCTCTTTTTCAAACCTTAACGACTTTAAAGAGAGCGTTTCACTTGACCTTTTTGCCGAAATTATGGGCAAATATTCCAACCTATTTCTCGTTAAAAACGGCAAGATTTTAGGCTCTCTCCGCTCCCTTCCACAAGGGCTTGACAGCAAGCGTTTAACTCTCGTTGGCACGGCTTACACTTTTCCCGATAAAGGGGATAAAATCTCAATTCTTTCCCCCTTGGCAAAAGAAAAGTTTTTATCTTTTAACGGCACGTCAATTTCCAAATTTATAACCGCTAATTTTTACGATTTTGCGCCCGTTACCGCAAGCGAGATAGAATATAGGCTCGGCGGTAATTTAGACGGTTTAACCGCCTATAAAACCGCCCTATCGCTTATTGACGAGCCTTCCGCTCCCGTAACTATTAACGACGGAAATCGCGCCGATTTTTACTTTACCGACTATAAGAGCTTGAGTGGCGAAAGAACTTTTTTCCCGTCCATTATATCCGCTATGGAAAGCGTTTATTCAAGTAGCGAAAAATCAAGTGAAATAAACGCTAAAAAGAGCGCGTTGTTATCCGTTTTGAACGGGCAAGTTAAAAAACTTAAAAAGCGCGCGGAAACGCTATCGGAAAGAATTTCATCTTCGCTTGACGCGAGCGAAATTAAACTTTACGGCGAACTCATAACCCAGTATATTTACCTTATCAAAAAGGGGCAAAAATCCGTTACGCTTACAAACTACACCGAAAACGGAGAAGAACAAGTTACCGTTTTGTTAGACGAAACTTTAACTCCCCAACAAAACGCTCAAAAATACTTTAAAGCATACCGCAAGAAAAAATCAACCTATGATAACTCAATCGCTATGCTTGAAGAAGTGAAATCTGAGCTTAATTACCTTTCTTCAATAGCCTTTTCGCTCGAAAACGCCGAAACGCCTGCTGATTTTAACGACGCGCGCGAAGAATTTATTAAACTTGGGCTTATTAAAGAAACTCAATCAAAGCGCAAAAAGCAAGACCGCCCTTCGCCCTTTATCGAGTATTTAGTAGACGGGTTTTCCGTTCTCGTTGGCAAGAATAACGTTCAAAACGACAGGCTTTTATCACTTGCCGAAAGGGGAGATTTATGGTTTCACGTTAAGTCTTACCACTCTTCGCATTTGATTATAAAAACCGACGGGAAAACTCCCACCGAAAACGTTATAAAAACGTGCGCGGAAATTTGCGCTTACCACTCTGAAGTTAAAGGCGGAGATAAGGTTGAAGTTGACTATACCTATAAAAAATTCGTTAAAAAGCAAGGTGGAAAAAACTTAGGCGCTGTTTATTATACCGACCAAAAAACCATCGTTGTAACGCCCAATAAAAACGATATATACAAAAAATGACTTGCATTTTAGCAAGTCATTTTAAATTTCAACGCCTTTTAGCGTTACTTTCTTTTTATCTATATTATATAAGGGGGAATTTTTATCAAAGTTGAAAATCAATTCAAAGGCTATGAGTTTTTGGCGTTTTACCTTTAATTTTTTGTTAATTTCGCTATCCCCGTACTTTTGGTCGCCAACGATAAAATGCCCGATATGAGCAAGGTGCGCCCTTATTTGGTGGGTTTTTCCCGTTATAAGCTTTACTTTTAAAAGGGTTGTTTCCGCCCTTCTTTCAACCACTTCATATTCGGTTATAATCTTATCGCTACCGTCAACTTTTTGGTCGAAAATTTTAACTTCCGCCCTTTCTTCATCTTTTTTTAGATATGCAGTTAAAATTTCGCTATCGTTTTTAACCGAGCCGTAAACTTCCGCAAGATAAAACTTATCAACCGTTCTTTCTTTAAAGGCTTTGAGCATTTCTTCATAAGCAACTCCCGTTGCAAAAACTAAAAGCCCAGCGGTGTTTCTATCTAAGCGGTGGCAAAGTTCGTAGCCTATAAAACTTTCGCTAACATTTTTTGCAAAATCTTCGCTCGTTATCGTTGGCGGTTTATAAAAAACCAAAACGCCGTTGTTATCAAAAAGCGGAGTTAACTCTAAACCCTTGCCGTCGTAATAAACGGCAACCGTTTGACCAACGGATAGCAAAAGGTCTTTATTCGTTCTTTTCCCGTCAATTTTAATATCCTTGTTTCTAAGAAGTTTTTGATACGTTGAGTAAGATAGTTCAGCGCCGTAATTATCAAATAACAACTTGGAAAGTTTAACGGGGTTTTCAACTTTAAAAATTTTCATATCTTTTCCGTTTAAAAAAGTACGGCGTTAAACCGTACTTTTCTTTATATTATTCTTCGTCGTCTTCTTCGCTTGATTTTGCTTTCTTTTTGAACACGCCTTTGATTGCGCCACCAACTTTAGCAAATGCAGATGCAGGAATAAAGATTAACGCAAGGATAAATACCAAGCAACCTGCCGAAATGCAAAGGAAAATGAACGGGGTTTTGTTAACGCTAAGCCAGTTTTTAAAACTGGTTTCGTATTCAACTTTTTGGAGCTTTTCAGTTACGGTGATAACTGCGGTTTCGCCACTTGCACTCTTTCCGTCAGCATCAACGGTTTCAACAACAACTTTGTAGTAACCTTGTTTTTCAGGAGTAAACTTACCGGTTGCGCTATCGTAACTTTCAGTTGCTTCCGCCCAGTCTGCACTTTCAGTTTCTTTATACATTAAAGTATAAGTAGTGTCAAGATCAGTACCGGTAACGCTAATAGACTTAACCGTGTATTGAAGACCGATATAACCCTTTTCTTGATAAGAAGTTTTGATAGTTACCTTCGGGCCTGCGTTTAAGATAGTGAATTCAAACACGGGAACAACGAGTTCAAACTCGGTTGCGCCGGTATATTCAGTTTCAAATTCTTCATCTTCGTAATACTTAGCATCGTCACCCGTGTCTTTGATGAATAAACGAGCGCCACCGTCAGCAACGGATTTCTTTGCTAAATAGAAACCGTCTTCACGTTCAACGGTGTTTTGAGTGGTGATACTAAAACTCTTACCGTCAACTTGGTCAAGGCTTAAAACAACGTAGAACCTGTAACCGCCAACTTTAGAGATGTTAAAACTTAAATCACTTGAACCGCTTGCGCTTGTTGAAGAGTAAGTTGAACTACCGGGAGCAGCGTAATAAACCGTTCTTCTGAAAAGGCTGTATGCAAAGGTGTTAGATTCAATGAGTTCTTCAACGGAGGGAACTTTGTAAGTATCGCCAACGTATAAGCTTACCTTTTCAGCAGTCGGGTCTTCGTTTGCAACGAAAGTTGCCGCATCAACCTTAGCTTGATAATCGGTGTAATCATAACCCTTCTTGTAAGCGGGCGCTATGAAATCGCCACTTTCAATGTTATCTAAAACCTTAACGTTGAACGTTTCAAACTTAGTAGCGTCCGAAGTCATTGCAACGGTAATAGTGTATTCAGCGGGTTTTGCAATTCTGAGAGTTGCTTTGCCGTTTGAGTACGACGAGAACACGATACCCTTAGCAGTTGCTTCGGTTGATTTAATCGAGCCGTTTTCGTAAACGGTAACAACTTCAGCGTTTGCAACGTCTTCAACAACGTCAATCTTAACGTTAGAGCCTGCAGCCTTAACTTCACCACTCGTTTGAATAGTGAAGTCAACGCCGTAATACGCTACAACGTTAGTGCTTGCTTTTGCGCTGAATAAATTTAAAGTGAGTGGCAAAATAAATATTGCGCACACGAGAACAATCATTAAATTAGTTATGCGTCTCTTAGTCATTTTTGCTCCTAAACGATATATTCACCCAAGATTTTGGGCGATTTTAATCTTAATACTAATATATTTTAACTTATATATAAGTTTTTGTCAATAAGTATAACGAACTTTTTCAAAGCGTGGGCGTAAGCGTAACGGACGTGTCAAAATACTTCCACGGAGAAAGTTCCTTTGGAGGCTCTGCTTTAAAACAAAGCCTTTCTTTCGTTACGGGGTGTGTGAACGATAATGAAGTTGCCCAAAGGGCAAGATTGCCTTTAACCGCATTTTCGCCACCGTAACGCATATCGCCGTAAACGGGATAGCCTTGGTTTGCCATTTGAACTCTAATTTGGTGGCTTCTGCCCGTGTAAAGTTTAACCTTAACGAGCGATAAACCGTTTTGTTCTTCACAAACGGAATAATGAAGTTCTGCTTTTTTTGCGCCTTCCACCGTTTGACCGCAAACGTAAACCATATTGTTTATGGGGTTTTTCTTGAGATAGTTGGTAAGCCTTTGTTCTTTTTTATCCAAAACGCCAACCAAAACCGCGTAATAAGTCTTTTCAAAATCGCCTAACTTCATTTGTTCGGAAAGCCTGCCCGCCGCCTTTGACGTTTTTGCAAATACCATAACGCCACCAGTCGGTCTATCAAGGCGATGAACTAAGCCGAGATATACGTTGCCGGGCTTATTATCCCTTTCCTTAATCATATCTTTAAGCGCAGTGAGTAAAGATAAATCTTTACTTTCATCTTCGCAAGAAGGCATATTTTGCGGTTTTAAAGCAACGATAATATGGTTGTCTTCATAAATAACGATAGGATTTTCCATAAAACTCCTTAAGTAAGTTTTACTTACTTATTTGTGACCAAAGCCCCGAACAACCGCAAGGAAGGGCTATACCTTCGCGAGTGGGAATACCAACTTCGTAAGCTTCGATTTTATAATCGCCTTTCGGCATAAGTAACGTTAAGATGTTTTTTAATACTTGGGGTTGAAAACCAGTGGTGTAACTGTTGATAAGGAAAAAGAGCGGATTGTCGCTTAATACTTGCGAGCAAACTTTAACGAGATTGTAAAGTTCGTTTTCAATCTTCCAAGTTTCGCCACCCGGGCCTCTACCAAAACTCGGCGGGTCCATAATTATCGCGTCGTACTTTCTTCCACGGCGAATTTCGCGTTGAACGAACTTTAAGCAGTCGTCTATGATAAACCTAACTTTCCCTTCACCAACGCCTGATAAACGGCAGTTTTCGCCTGCGCGCTCTACCATACCCTTAGCCGCGTCAACGTGGCACACGGAAGCGCCTGCCTTTAAGCAAGCAACGGTTGCGCCACCAGTGTAAGCAAAGAGATTAAGTACGCTTATAGGGCGATTAGCGCCTTTAATAAGTTCCGCCATCTTTTCCCAGTTGCACGCTTGTTCGGGGAATAAACCAGTGTGCTTAAAGCCCATAGGTTTAATCTTGAACTTGAGTTCACCGTAATTAACCGTCCACTCCGCGGGCATCGGTTTTAAGTTATCCCATCTACCGCCACCCGTTTCGCTACGGATATATTTTGCGTTTAACCCTTTGTAGTTAAACATATCAAAATCGGTTTTCCAAATTACTTGCGGATCGGGGCGAAGGAGTGTAACGCCACCCCAACGTTCGAGTTTATACCCGTCACCCGTAGCAATAATTTCATAATCCGACCACTTGTCAGCAAGTACCATTACGCCTTTTCAACTCCTAAGGTTACTTTCGAGCCTACGATATCCCACTCTTTCGTAAAGCCTTTAACTTCACTCGTTTGAGTTACGGAAACGGCAAGAACGTCAGAGCCGATGTCCGCTCCCTTTTCGGTAAGAACGGTGAGCGCGTCGCCTTCCGCTTGATAGTAAACGTAAATTCTATCGGTAACTTCAAAGCCCGCTTCCTTTCTCATAGTTTGAATTTTGGAAACGATTTCTCTTTCAATACCTTCAAATAAGAGTTCTTTAGTGATAGTGGTATCTAAAACAACGGTAACGCCGTTTTCACTAGCGGAAACGTAACCTTCTTTACTTTCGGAAGAAATAAGAAGATCGTCAACCGTGAATTCAACGATTCCACCGCCAAGTTCAACTGAATAAGGAACGCCAGATTTTACCGTTTCAACAACCTTGCCTGCGTCACAAGTTTCTAAGAACTGTCTGATAAGACCGAGTTTTGCGCCGTACTTAGGACCTAAGGTTTTAAGTTGCGGTTTAAGTTTATAGGAAATAAATCCCTTAGCGTCGGTTAAAATTTCGAGTTCTTTAACGTTTAATTCTTCTTTTGCAATAGTGATAAGGTCTTCACTTAAAGCGTTTGCCCTTTCGGTTGCAACGAAGAGTTTTTGTAACGGTTGACGGTTTTTGATGTTAGAAGTGTTTCTCGTTGCTCTACCAAGCATAACAACATCTAACACCACGCTCATACCGTTTTCAAGATCTTTGTCAATCTTGCTCTCGTCCATTTCAGGGAAAGAGCAAAGGTGAACGGAAATAGGCGCGTCTTTATAGAACGCGGGAACTAAGTTTTGATAAATGCTTTCAGCAATAAACGGAACGAACGGAGCGGAAATCTTTGCTAAGGTTACAAGAACTGTGTAAAGCGTCGTATAAGCAGCCGCCTTGTCATCAGTCATTTCCTTACCCCAGTATCTTTCTCTACCACGGCGGATATACCAGTTGGAAAGTTCGTCAGCGTAATCTTGAAGCATTCTTGAAGTTTCAAAAATTTGATATTTATCAAGCCCCTTGTCAACCGCGCCAACGAGAGTGTTGAGTTTGGAAAGTATCCACTTATCCATTACCGAGAGTTTAACGGTGTTAACGTCGTACTTAGACGGGTCGTAACCGTCGATATCGGCGTATAAAACGAAGAAGGCGTAAGCGTTCCAAAGCGTGCCCATAAACTTTCTTTGCGCTTCGGAAACGGCTTCTGGATAGAATCTTGACGGAAGCCAGGGAGCAGAACCGGTGTAGAAATACCATCTAACAGCGTCAGCCCCTTGTTTGTTAAGAACGGTCCACGGATCGACAACGTTTCCGATGTGTTTACTCATCTTTAAGCCGTTTTTATCGTTAACGTGACCAAGAACTATACAGTTTTTGAAAGGCGCTTTGTCAAAGAGCAAGGTGGAAATTACGAGCAAGGTGTAGAACCAACCGCGAGTTTGGTCAACCGCTTCGCTGATAAAGTCCGCAGGGAATTGCTTTTCAAAAAGTTCTTTATTTTCAAACGGATAGTGAAGTTGAGCAAAAGGCATAGAACCAGAGTCAAACCAACAGTCGATAACGTCTTTTACCCTACTCATCGTTCCACCGCAAGAGCATTTAAAGGTGGGCTCGTCAATATACGGGCGGTGAAGTTCAATATCCCCTTCAATTCCGCAAAGATCTTTAAGTTCTTGCTTAGAGCCGATAACGTGAACTTTGCCACACTCAGCGCAAGTCCAAACGGGGAGCGGAGTGCCCCAGTATCTTTCACGAGATAAGCCCCAGTCGATAATATTTTCAAGGAAGTTACCCATTCTACCCGTCTTGATAGTTTCAGGCATCCAGTTAACCGAGTTATTTGACGCAATAATTCTATCTTTAACGGCGGTAGTTTTGATAAACCAGCTTGATCTTGCATAGTAAATAAGCGGAGTGTTACAACGCCAGCAGAAGGGATAGCTGTGAGTAAAGTCCATAGCCTTGAATAAAAGACCGCGCTTATCTAAATCTTCAATAATAAGTTTGTCTGCATCCTTTACGAACACTCCTGCAATAAATCCGCACTCTTCGGTCATCTTACCGCGAGTGTCAACTAAATTTACGAAGGAAATATCGTGCTTTTGGCAAACGCGAGAGTCGTCTTCACCAAAGGCGGGAGCGTTGTGAACGATACCAGTACCATCGTCCATAGTAACGTAATCGTCGGTAACGCAAACGAAAGCCTTTTTGCCCTTTTCAAGCGTTGCAAAGTTATATAAAGGCTCGTATTTAGCGTATTCGTAGAAACTACCCTTTTCGGTAGAGAGAACTTCGTAACTTTCAAAAAGCTTGGGCGCAAGTTTTTCGGCTAAAATATAAATAGAGCCGTCTTCAGCCTTGATCTTAACGTAATTTTCGTTAGCGTTAAAGCAAAGGGCAACGTTAGATGGAAGTGTCCAAGGCGTTGTCGTCCAGGCTAAGAAATATTCGTTTTCCTTGCCTTCTACTCTAAACTTAACGAAAACTGACTTTTCAGTAACGTCTTTATACCCTTGCGCAACTTCGTGCGAAGAAAGAGCAGTTCCGCAACGGGGGCAGTAAGGAACGATTTTATAGCCTTTGTATAAAAGACCTTTTTCCCAAATCTTTTTGAGCGCCCACCACTCAGATTCAATATAATCGTCGTGATAAGTAACGTACGGGTTATCCATATCGCACCAGTAACCCAAACGATCGCTCATTTCCTTCCACTCGCTCGTATACTTAAATACGGAGTTTTTGCACTCTTTAATGAAAGGTTCAATACCGAATTTTTCAATATCTTGCTTACCGTCTAAATTAAGTTTCTTTTCAACTTCAAGTTCAACGGGAAGACCGTGAGTATCCCAGCCCGCCTTTCTTAAAACGTGCTTGCCTTTCATCGTTTGATATCTCGGAATAATATCCTTCATAACACGGGTTAAAACGTGCCCGATGTGGGGTTTGCCGTTAGCCGTTGGAGGCCCGTCGTAAAAACAGAATTCTTCGTTGCCTTCGTTTATTTCGATACTCTTTTTAAAAACGTCATTTTCTTCCCAAAATTTGATAATTTCTTTTTCGCGTTCTAAAAAGTTAAGATTAGTTTCTACCTTTTTGTACATAACCGCTCCTTAAAATTGCAATAGTATTTCACTATAATTTGTAATATTTTAGTATATAATAACAAATTTAAAAGATTAAGTAAAGCAAAAAGCGGTAAAATATGGTCAAATTGCTTGATTATTTCAAACTTTTATTATAAAATAATACTACTGCGATAGACGGGGAGTTAGCGGTGCCCTGTAACTTGCAATCCGCTATAGCAAGGTTGAACGTCTTCCGAGGTTTGCGTTATGGAAGGCTGGTTTCAAAAGCGAGCGTTGACGTTAAGGTCTTATGCAACGGCAACCCGCGAACCGTGTCAGGATAGGAATATAGCAGCACTAAACGGTATAGTCGTGTGCCATAAGGTTGCTTTGACCGAGCTTTAATTTGATTTTTCGCTTCGGTTTCGCTTATCGGAGAAGATTCGCAGTAATTTAAAAGGAGTGGAGTTTTAGGCAACTAAAACTCCTTTAAAATATCTATGCTTAAAGAAAATTTAATGGAAGTTTTTAAAAACGTTGAAAACGGCAATCCGCTCGGCGAAAAAGTAACGCTCGTTGGCGCAACCAAGTTCGTTCCCGTTGAAGTTATTAACGAAGCAATCGCTTTGGGGCTTAAAGATATATCGGAAAACCGCGCTCAAGAGTTTAAGGACAAATATCCTTTGGTAACCCAACCCGTTAACTACCACTTTATCGGCACGCTCCAAAAAAATAAAGTTAAATACTTGATCGGAAAGTGCTGTTTAATTCAAAGCGTTGATAGCCTTTCGCTTTTAGACGAGATTAACCGCCAAAGCGAAAATAAGGGCGTTGTAACGAACGTTTTACTTGAAGTTAACTTGGGCGTTGAAGAACAAAAACACGGCTTTGATTATAGCGAACTTGAAAGCGCTTTATCATACGCAAAAACTTTAAACGGCGTTAAAGTTAAAGGTCTTATGGCGATGCTCCCAGAATCAAGCGATGAAGAAATGCTCTTTAACCTTTCGATAGGTCTTAGAAAAGTTTACGATAGTTATAGAGAGATTTATGGTTTTGAACACCTTTCTCTCGGCATGAGTAACGACTATAAAATTGCAATCAAGGCAGGCTCTAATATGGTAAGAGTCGGCTCGAAAATCTTTGGTAGAAGATATTGAAATACCCCCGTGATTTGATAGGCGGAAATAGCGTTAAAACCTTTACCGCTAACGGCACGGAAGACTGTTTAAAAGTTATAAATTATATAAAAGAAAAACCCGCCCATATCGAGATAATATCAAGCGATAAGGCGGTTAAACAGCGGATTATTGACGTTTTGTGCGGTGCATCAGTAGCCCTTGATTTAGGCTTTTGCCTAATTGATAAAAACAATATTTTAATAATAAAAAAGTAGTGGTTTTGCCACTACTTTTTTTATTGTTTTTCCCATTTAAACGAGCCTGTAAGCATAGTTACTTTTCCATCGTCACCAACGGTTAAAAGCCCGCCGTCAACGGTGGCAAGTTTTTCTTCGCCACCTTGATGAATTTTTATTTTGCAAGGAACGAGCGCAGTTATAAACGGGATATGCCCTGCCATAATGGCAAACTCGCCCTCAACTCCCCTTGCGCTAATAAAGGTTACTTCGCCGTTAAACAAAGAGCCGTCGGGCGAAGATACGGTTAAACTAAAAGCTTTCATAAATTACACCTTCTTGGCTTTTGCAACAGCCTCGTCGATAGTGCCAACGAACAAGAAAGCAGATTCGGGAAGATCGTCGTGCATACCTTCGATAATTTCTTTAAAGCCACGGATGGTTTCGGATAAGGGAACGTAAGTTCCAACGATACCGGTGAACTTTTCTGAAACGTGGAAAGGTTGAGATAAAAATCTTTGAATTTTACGAGCGCGTTGAACTAAAACTTTATCTTCATCGGAAAGTTCGTCCATACCCATAATGGCGATAATATCCATAAGTTCTTGATAGCGTTGAAGTATGCGTTGAACTTCTTTAGCAACGAAATAGTGTTCTTCGCCTAAAACTTCTGGGGATAAAATACGGCTTGTAGATTCAAGCGGATCAACCGCAGGATAAATACCTTGCGATGCAATTTGACGGGATAATACGGTGGTTGCGTCTAAGTGAGCAAACGTCGTTGCGGGAGCGGGGTCGGTTAAATCGTCCGCAGGAACGTAAACGGCTTGAATTGACGTGATTGAACCGTTCTTGGTTGACGTTATTCTTTCTTGAAGCATACCCATTTCGTTAGCGAGCGTGGGTTGATAACCAACGGCGGACGGCATTCTACCAAGAAGCGCCGAAACTTCCGAGCCTGCTTGAGTGAAACGGAAAATGTTATCGATAAACAAAAGCACGTCTTGATGCTCTTTATCACGGAAATATTCAGCCATGGTAAGACCTGAGAGCGCAACTCTCATTCTTGCTCCCGGCGGTTCGTTCATTTGACCGTAGACGAGCGTGGTGTTGTTTAAAACGCCAGACTCTTTCATTTCGTTATAAAGGTCGTTACCTTCTCTCGTTCTTTCGCCAACGCCTGTAAATACGGATAAACCGCCATGCTCTTTAGCAACGTTGTTGATAAGTTCCATAATTAAAACGGTTTTACCAACGCCTGCGCCACCGAACAAACCGATTTTACCACCCTTAGCGTATGGGCAGATAAGGTCGATAACTTTAATACCAGTTTCCAAAATGTCGGTTGAAGTTGAAAGTTCGGCGTATTCAGGCGCTTGGCGGTGAATATCCCATCTTTCTTCAGTTTTAGGCGCGGGAAGATTATCCACGGGGTTTCCGAGCACGTTAAAAATTCTACCTAACGTTTCTCTACCAACGGGAACGCTGATAGCCTTTTTAGTGTCGACTACGGGAGTGCCACGCTTAAGCCCGTCAGTCGAAGCCATCGCAATACATCTTGCAACGTTATCGCCAACGTGTTGAGCAACTTCAACGGTTAAAACGCTTTCGCCCTTTTCGATAGTTAAAGCGTTATTGATTGAAGGCAAGAAGCCTTCTTCAAAGCGAACGTCAACGACAGGCCCCATGACTTGCGCGACAACGCCTTTAGCAATATTTGACATAAAATTCTCCTTAAAGAATTATCTTTTTTGTATTGTTTAGCCCATGGCTAAAAGTTAAATGCAACCTGCGGTTGCGCTAAATTACTGCGTAGCTAAATGTTGCTAACGCAACGCTAAATGCAAAACATAGTTTTGCGCTGTGGATGTTTTCTTTATTTACCTATTACAACAATTTTAAGACGTTAGAAACAAGCAAGACAAGACTTAATAAAGTATATACAAAGCGATTAGTTTAAGACGTTAGAAGCAAGTATTTCAAGGCTCGACAAGACTTTGTCGGGCACAATAGACCTTGTTGGTCATTGTGGTCGCAAAATCTTGGCAGTAACGCAGAAATACGCCGCTTATAAACTTAAAGTAATTTTGTTATCAACAAAATACAAAACTTCGTTTTGTCGTAAAACCAAAGGTTTTACCTTTAAGTTTGCAAAGCAAAAAAATATCTATCCTTGCAAGCAAATTTCTATTTTTTTGCTTTATAACGGCTTAAACTCCTGCGATGATTTCGGTGATTTCCTGAGTAATAGCGCCTTGACGAGCACGGTTGTACTCTATACTTAAATCGTCAATCATTTGTTTTGCGTTCTTGCCAGCGGAATCCATAGCGGTACGGCGGGCGGAAATTTCAGATGCAAAACTTTCACGAACGGCGGAGATTATAACGCCTGCTAAATATTCAGGAACAACGGCTTCTAAAACGGACTTTTCGTCTGGCTCAAATACCATTGAGCAACTCTCGTTTGCAGTTATTTCAAAGGGGAGAACCCACTCAACAACCGCTTCTTGAGAAAGCATTGAACGGTATTTCGTGCATACGATACCGAGTTTTCCGAACTTACCCTCTTGAAAATCAAGGAGCATTTGCTTAGATAACTCAATGGCGTTTTGGTAGGTAAACTTTTCAGCGTAAACGGTAGTTTTACCGCCAAGTTTATCGCACGCGCGCTTGCCGATAGGGAAAAATTCAACGCCTTCAAAAGTTTTAACGAGCCTAAACACGTTAGCGTTGTAACCGCCTGCTAAACCCCTATCGCCCGCTATTACAATTAAGCGGACTTTATCGCTTGCGCTCTTTTTGAAAAAGACGTTCTCTCTCGTTTCCGAATCGCTTGCCAAGTTTTCAATAACTTTCTTAAAAGCGCTCGCGTAATCGGATGACTTGCGCATACCGTCCATCGCGCGTTTGAGTTTAGAAGACGCAACGAGCCCCATAGCCTTGGTTAAGTGCAAGGTTGAATCAATGCTTTTTATTCTGTTTTTTAAAGCCCTGATATCTGCTCCCACTTTTTACCCCTTAAAACTATTAAGCGCGTTTTTAAGATTTTCAATATCTTCACTTTCAAAGTAACCTTGTTCAAACCTTATAAGCAAGTCGTTATACTTGCTTTCCATAAAGTCAAAAAGGTTCTTTTCGTATTCTTTAACTTTGTTTACTTCAACGCCGTTTAAATAACCGTTGATAACGGCGTAAACGATAGAAACTTGAAGCCCAACTCTAACGGGCGCGTTTCTCTTTTGCTTTAATACTTCAACTATTCTTTCGCCAAGCGCAAGTCGGCTCTTAGTATCTTGGTCTAAATCGCTACCGAATTGAGCGAAAGATTTAAGTTCTCTATATTGAGAATAGATGAGTTTGAGTTCGCCTGAAACCTTTTTCATCGCTTTAAGTTGCGCCGAGCCACCAACACGGCTTACTGAAATACCGGGGTTGATTGCGGGCATAACGCCAGCGTGGAAAAGTTCGGTTTCTAAGAAGATTTGCCCGTCTGTAATCGAAATAACGTTGGTTGGAATATACGCCGAAACGTCACCCGCTTGGGTTTCGATTATGGGAAGAGCGGTTATCGAGCCACCGCCGTATTCATCGGCAACGCAAGCCGCTCTTTCTAAAAGACGGCTGTGAAGGTAGAATACGTCACCCGGGTATGCTTCACGGCCGGGCGGACGGCGAATAAGAAGGGAGAGGGCGCGGTATGCAACGGCGTGTTTTGATAAATCGTCATAAATAATCAAAACGTCTTTCCCTTGTTCGCGGAAATATTCCGCCATAGCGCAACCTGAGTACGGCGCAACGTATTGAAGGGGTGCAGATTCCGATGCGGATGCCGAAACAACGATAGTATACGGCATAGCGCCTGCTCTTGTGAGTTCGTTAACTAAGCCTACTACCGACGAGTTCTTTTGACCGATTGCAACGTAAATACAAATAACGCCCGTGTTTTTTTGATTGATAATGGTATCTATTGCAATTTCAGTTTTACCCGTTTGACGGTCGCCGATGATAAGTTCTCTTTGACCGCGACCGATAGGAATCATACTGTCAATCGCTTTGATACCCGTTTGCAAGGGAACGCAAACGCTCTTTCTTTCAATAATGCCAGGCGCTTCCGATTCGATGGGGCGAGTTTGTTTAGCGTTAATTTCGCCCTTACCGTCAATCGCAACGCCGAGCGCGTTTACAACTCTGCCAAGGAGCGCTTCGCCAACGGGAACGGATAAAACTTTGCCCGTTCTTTTAGCAAGCGTGCCTTCTTTTATATCGTTCTCGTTAGATAAAAGAGCAACGGAAACGGTTTCTTCTTCTAAGTTTTGGGCAAGACCAACGCTACCGTCTTCAAACTCAATGAGTTCGCTCGCCATACAAGCGCGAAGACCGTAAACCCTTGCAATACCATCGCCAACCAAAACTACCGTGCCCGTTTCTTGCATTTCCAAGCGGGAATCGTAAGATTTGATTTGCTCTTTTATAATGTTTGATATTTCTTGAGATTTTCCGCTCATTACAATATCTCCTTTAAACTGCGCAATTTTTGAGAAACGCTACCGTCAATCAAAGTATCGTCAACGATAACGGTTATGCCACCGATAAGTTTTTTATCGATTTCCGTTTCAAAAACCACGGTTTTGCCAGTAATTTGTTCAAGTTTTAATTTGAGCGCGTGCATTTGAACGGAAGTGAGTTCAACTGCGCTCTTTACCTTTGCGTGAGCAACGTTTTTTCTGTCTAACAAGAGTTTTTCATACTCGTTAACGCACTCTGGGAAAATTTTTATATTGCGCTTTTCAACTAAAAGTTTTAAAAACGCCAAAACTTCCCTTTCAATTTTACCGCCAAAGGCGGTATCTAACGCGTTAAGCCTTTCGCTCGCCTTTATAGACGGGGAAGATAAAAACTCTAAATACTCGCTCGTAACCGAATTTTTAACTTCGGTTAAAGAGGTGAAAAACGCTTCTTCTTTGTTAAGTTCAAGCCCGAGAGAAAATAACGCTTGGGCGTATTCTACGTAAGCCCCCGTCATTTATCTTCACCAAGCCCTGCAATAAATTCATCGATAAGCCTGTCGTGATCAGATTTGTTAACTTCTCTACCGAGCATTTTTTCAGTAAGCGCGGTGGAAACTTCAACCACTTCGTTTTTAAATTCGCTCATCGCCTTTTCTTTTTCAAGTTTCGCTTCGTGTTTTGCTTGAGAAATTATAATTTCCGCTTGACTGTCGGCAGTAGAAACGATTTCTTCCGCGCGTTTTTTAGCAACTACGGTTGCGTTACTAATAATCTCGTCTGCCCTGTCGTTTGCGGTGGATAACTTTTCTTCCCACGCCAAACGATCGGCGGCTGCCTTTTCTACAGCGTCGTCGGCTTGCTTGTACTTGTCGGCAAGTTGCTTTTCTCTCTCGGCAAAAAGTTTTTTTACCGGCTTAAAAAGAAACTTCTTTATTACAAGGAATAATAATACGAGATTTACTAGCGAGACGAGTATATGCCAAACGTTTATAGATATAACGTCAAGCGACTGTGCAAGTAAGAGAAAAGTTTGCATAAATTAGACCGCTGCAAGTAAAATATTTACTAAAAGATTAGGTGCTACGAAGATTAAAAGTATTGCTATAACGAGCGCGTAAAGACCTGTCGTTTCCGCAATAGCGCAACCCATAAGCATAGTGGTGGTAACCGAACCTTTTGACTCTGGTTGACGACCTATCGCTTGACACGCTGCCGCAACCGCGTTACCCTCACCGATACCAGGGCCGATACCCGCTATCATAGCAGTACCCGCTCCGAGCGCACAACAACCTAATATAATACCGATTGCAATTTCCATAATTATCTCCTTTAATTGTTTTTAGTTTGTAATTTTTTCTCCGCCCTTAATTGCTTTTTAAGGGCGTATTTTTCTTCGGGGAAAGCCCCTGCAACGTATAACATAGTTAACATTGCAAATATATACGCTTGTAAACATCCGCTGAACACGTCAAAATAAATTGACAATACTGCGGGAATACCTATTCCTAAGAAGGAAATATCGCCTAAAAACCCGGGTAACCAGCCAAACAACATATTCGATAAACCTTGTAACGCCGTTACCACCAACACCGATATAACCGAACCTGACAAAACGTTGCCGTAATGACGGAACGCCATTGACACGGGCGTTGCTATCTCGCTTATAATATTTAAAGGCGCGAGAAGAGGAACTGGGTCGCCAAAACTTTTGACGTATTGAACGGGACCACAAATTGCCTTGTAATAAGTGATGAGGGCAAACACGAGTATTGCCCACCCCGCCACTATGTTTATATCAGACGTTGGAGCGTAAAGCCCAAATAACGTCAACAAACTCGAAAAAGCGGATATCGCTAAGATTGAGGCTATAAACGGGCCAAATCCCTTAAAGAATTCACCCATATTGCCTCTCACCATCCCCTCCACCTTTTCAACTATCCACTCGGCGAGAATTTGACGTTTAGTTTCAACTTTGGCGCGTATACCGTGCGTTATATACAAGCAAAGAGAGGTTACCGTTATTATAACCGCAAGCGAGTTTACTTGGGACTCCGTTATCGGCATATCTTGAAGTGGCATAGGTATCGTAAAATAGATAAGCGCACCCGATATCTCGATGCCTTGGCTTGCAGGCGTAAATAATATTTTCAAAACTATAAGCGCGAGAATCGGCAGTATTGCTAACGCAATTAAAAGCCCGTCCACCACCTTAAACGAAAGAGTAGGCTTTTTATTCATCTTGACCACCGCCGTTCGATTTTTTATTAAAAAGTGGCCTTAGCATTATGGATATACGAGGGAAAAGCAACGGTAACACGGTTGCTATAATATTAAAACATCTAAGCACCGCGCCTAAAACACAAATTACAAATAACGTAAACAATCTTGCTACTTGAGATAACTTCATGAATTGTTTTGCATCTTTTTCCTCTTTAGTAACCGCCTTTTGAACGGTAAGCCCTAACAAGAAAAAATTGCCAACTCCTGCAACGAGAGATAAAACGTTGCCGAGAAGAACGGTGTAATCCCACTTTTTAATAAGTAAAAACACCGATTGCATAATCATACTGAAAATTACCGACCAGCACGCTATATATAAAGTTTCTTTTACGATAATCGGGTTTACTTTCTTCATAAAAGTCTCCACTTGAATTTTGCCATTTAATATAAAATATTAAACAATTACAATTATTTTACACGAATATGCCCCGTTCGTCAATAGATAGGCAAAATAAAATAATAAAATACAATAATTTTCATTTTTTTAACAAAAAAAATGCGTGCTTTTGCACGCATTTCAATTATTTATCATAACCTTGAGGGTTGTTAATTTGCCAACGGAGCGCATCTTTACACATATCGTCCAAAGTTTTTTGCGCTTTAAAGCCTAAAAGTTCGTAAGCGTAAGCGGGATCGGCGTAGCACTCTGCAATATCGCCCGGGCGACGATCAACGATTTTATAAGGAATTTCCTTGCCGAGCGCTTTGGAGAAAGATTTAACCATTTCTAAAACGCTATAACCCGTGCCTGTGCCAAGGTTAACAACGAATAAACCGCTACCCGACAAGATTTTGTTTACCGATAAAACGTGGCCAACCGCTAAGTCAACAACGTGAATATAATCTCTAACGCCAGTACCGTCTTTAGTTGGATAGTCGCCACCGAAAACGTTGAGATAAGGAAGTTTGCCAACCGCAACTTTGGTGATATACGGGCAAAGATTGTTGGGAATACCGTTCGGGTCTTCACCGATAGTGCCCGATTCGTGAGCGCCAACTGGGTTGAAATATCTAAGGATTGCAATATTCCAAGAATTATCAGACTTATAAAGGTCTTTTAAAATATATTCAATGAAAAGTTTGGTGCTACCATAGGGGTTGGTTGTTGATAAGGGGAAATCTTCTCTAATGGGAACGGTGTGCGGATCGCCGTAAACGGTGGCGGAAGACGAGAATACTAAGTTTTTGCAGTTGAATTCCTTCATAACTTCAACGAGCGCGATTAAACCGCCGATGTTGTTGTGATAGTATTCAATGGGTTTTTGAACGGATTCGCCAACCGCTTTGTATCCTGCGAAATTGATAACCGCGTCAATCTTATAATCGGTGAAAACTTTGCGGATAGCATCTTTATCTAAAATGTCCGCTTCGATAAAGGGAATCTCTTCTCCAACGATTTTTTCAACGCGCTTAACCGCTTCGTATTTACTGTTAGAAAGGTTATCAACGATAACCGCTTTGTTGCCTGCTTTTAAAAGTTCAATAACGGTGTGGCTACCGATATAGCCTGCGCCACCCGTAACTAAAATAGTGCTCATAAAAACTCCTTGATTAGTCAGTAAAACTATTATACAATTTTTTATATTTTTTTACAATATATTTTTTGCTCTTTTTTTTACAAAAAACTATATTTTTTGCATATTATACTATTATGAAATCAATAGTTTTGACCGGTGGCGGAACTGCGGGGCACTGCCTTCCCCACTTTGCGCTTATAAAAGAATTAAAAAAGCATTTTGACAAAATCTACTATATCGGCTCTACTTCTGGAATAGAAAAATCTATCGCCGAAAAACACTCTATCCCCTACTTTTCTATCCCCACCGTAAAACTCAAAAGAAAGTTTACGCTTGAAAACTTAAAAATTCCATTTGCGTTTAAAAAAAGCGTTAAAAAGGCGGAAGAAATTTTAAGAGAAATAAAGCCGAGCGTTATTTTTTCAAAAGGCGGTTTCGTTGGCTTACCCGTAACTATTGCGGGCAAAAAACTTAAAATTCCAGTTATTATTCACGAGTCGGATAGAAGTTTAGGGCTTGCAAACAAGATTGCAAAACGCTTTGCAAAAAAGGTTTTAACAACCTTTAGTGAAACCGCCACCACCCTAAATAACGGCGAATACGTTGGCGCGATAATTAGCAGCGAACTTTTCACGGGGGACAAAAGGGAAATTTTAAATGAGTTTGGGTTTGATTTTAGCAAAAAAACCTTGCTTATAACGGGCGGTTCGCAAGGCGCGAAAGCAATTAACGAACAGGTGTTTTCTATCCTTGATAAACTTCTTAAGAAGTTTAACGTGTTGCATATTACGGGTAAAAACAACTTGCCCGCCTTTTCTAAAAATGGATATAAAGCCGTTGAGTTTATCGATATGAAAAAGGCTTACTCCGTTAGTGATTTATGCGTTTCAAGGGCGGGATCTAACACGCTTTTTGAACTGATTGCGCTAAAAATTCCAACCCTTTTTATACCGCTACCAAAAACGGAATCTCGCGGGGATCAGATTGAAAACGCCGAGTATTTTCACAAAAAAGGGCTTTCTGAAATTTTATACCAACAAGATATTAACGCCCTTTACGATAGAATTATATCTTTAAATGAAAAATCTAATTTATTAAAGCAAAAACTAAGCGCCTACGAAACGATTATCGCGAACGATAAAATTATAAAAATATTGACAAGCGTGTGACAGTATTATATAATACTTTCAAAGGAGAACGGTTATGAAATACTCGTTAATGCTTAAAATTTTATTCTTACTCTTATCGCGAAAAAAAGTATCGGCAAAGTACATTTCGGATAGGTTTGAAATTTCAGTTAGAACGGTTTATCGCTATATTGATGAACTCTCACTTGCGGGCGTTCCCATATACAACGAAAGGGGAAGAAACGGCGGTTACTCTATTTCAGACACCTATAAACTACCTGCAAATTACTTAAACGAAGAAGAGATTGAAAACGTTATCAACGCCTTATCCGGAATCAACAACGATTTGCGCTCCAACGTTTTAGAAAGCGCCATTTTAAAAATTTCGGCTATAACTAAACCCGTTGACAATACAAGCGCTTTAAGTTTTGGCAACCTTGTTATCGACGGAACTGCTTGGGGCTCTTCCAACAATTACTCTGAAACACTCAAAGTTATCCAAAAGGCGATTGAAGAAAACTTACTTATTCAAATAGAATATTTAGACCGTGACGGTAAAACTTCTAATAGAATTATCGAACCGCACGTTCTTGCGCTTAAACAAGGGCTTTGGTACGCCTACTCTTATTGCCACGAAAGAAAAGATTTCCGCCTATTCAAAATAGGTAGAATTCACTCCCTTAAAATAACGAGCGAAAATTTTATTAGGCGAGATATTTCCGATATGAACGAAGTATTTTCTAAATGGTACGGCGAAACGGAAGAAGATATCGACCTTTTAGTTGAAAAATCTGCGGTTGACGACGTTATCGAGTGGCTTGGAGTTGATAAAATCTCCTCATCGCCAAGCGGAAAGATAACCGCTTCAACAAGCCTACCTATCAACGATTATTTAACGGCAAAAATATTGTCGTTTGGAAACAAAGTTAAAGTATTATCGCCCAAAAAGTTAAAGGACGCTGTGTTAAAAACCGCTCGTTCAATAGAAGATCTTTACAAATAAAAAACAACCCGAAAGCAAGTTCGCTTTCGGGTTTTAATTTTACTTTTTGTTTTTTAATTCTTCTAAAATCATAGTTAAAAGTTGATCGGTTGTGGGCGGAGCGTTTTTCTTCGCTTCTTCTTCGGCAAGTTTCTTTTGCTCTAAAAGTTCTTGCTTTTTAGCAGCAATAATCTTTTTGATTTCCTTTTTCTTCTTGCCTTGCTTTCTAAGTTCAAAGTATTCTTTAGAGTAAAGTTCTTTGCTTTCCTTCTTTAACTCTTTCCAACCTTCGTTAATGTGGTTGATAGTTCTAACTATCATAAACAACACGATAGCGATAAGTAAGAAGTTGATAATCGCGCTTATGAACGCACCCCAGTCGATATAGATTGAGTGCGCAAGGTCTAACGCGCCAGTCGTTGCATCGTAAGCAGGTGAAAGCATTGTGATTGCGCCACTTAAACCCTCATCACCGAGCATTAACGCTAAAAGCCAGTTAATAATAGGTCTTAAAATGTTGTTCGAAAGAGCGTTTACAATACCTGTGAACGCACCGCCGATAATAACGCCGACAGCAAGGTCAAGAACGTTACCACGAGTTATAAATTTTTTAAATTCTCCAAAAAATTTTTTCATAGTTACTCCTTTTAAAATTTTAAAATTTTATCTAAAAGTTCGCTTGCAGTATCTGCAAAGCAAGTACAGCCCGCGTCAACAAGAATTTGCTTAGGGCGGAAACCCCAAGTAACGCCAACCCCGTCAAGCCCGGCGGATATAAACGTTTTAACGTCAACTTCACTATCGCCAACGTAAACTGCTTCTTCTTTTTTAATTCCTAAACTGTTAAGGCAGTATTCAACGCACGATTTATCGGGTTTTGGGTTAAATAGTTCGGGGCGGTTGCCCGTTATAAAATCAAAACCGTATTTTTCAAGTTTTTGCTTGCATACGATTTGAGTTACGCTATCGGGTTTGTTGGAAACAACGGCGAGCATATACCCGCTTGCCTTTAATTCCTTCAAAACTCCGTCAAGCCCGTCGTACAAAACGGTTTTTGAGTTATCACTCTTTGCTTGCAAGGGAACGTAATCGTTAAACACCTTTTCAATAAGTTGTTTATCATCGCTTGGAACGGCAAGTTCAACGAGTTTTTTAGCGCCAAAACCAAGCCTTTTTAAAGTTTCTTCCTTAGATAAAACGGGAAAGCCGTATTTAGATAAAGCGATATTTAAACACTCTCTAATATCTTCAATGGTATTAAGTAAAGTTCCGTCTAAATCAAAAATAATAAGTTTTTTCATATTACATTTTCTCCGGCGCTTTTATACCAAGCAACGAAAGAGCGTTCTTGATAACCGTTTTAGTTGCGAACGTGAGCGCTAAACGGAAGTTCTTAACCCCTTCTTCTTCGCCTAAAATCTTGCAGTCGAAATAGAATTTGTTAAACGCCTCGGAAACGTCAACCGCGTAACGCGTTATCATGCTCGGTTCGTATTTTTCAGCCGATTGTTTGATAATTTCAGGGTACTCGGCAAGCAAGGATAAAAGATTATACTCATCGTCGTTAAGCGCATAATTATCGTCGTATAAGCCGATTTCTCCACCTTTTCTTAAAACGGATAAAGCCCTTGCGTATGTGTATTGACAATAAGGACCTGTTTCCCCGTCAAAGTTCAAAACTTTATCATAAGAGAATACTATATCTTTAATTCTGCTACTTGAAAGAGCGCCGAATATAACCGCGCCAACGCCAACGGCGTTTGCAGTTTCTTCCTTGTTTTCAAGGTCGGGGTTTTTCTCGTTGATAACGGATAGTGCCTTTTCGCAGCACTTATTGATAACGTCTTCTAAAAAGACTACTTTGCCCTTTCTTGTGGACATAGTTCCGTCTTCAAGTGAAACCATACCGAAAGCAACGTGAACCATATCTTTTGCCCAAGGCTTTCCTAAAAGTTCTAACACCTTGAAAAATTGCTTAAAGTGAAGGTTTTGTTGATACGCTACAACGTATAAGCACTTGTCAAAGTCGTATTCCTTTTTTCTATAATAAGCCGCCGCCAAGTCACGCGTGGCGTATAAAGACGCTCCGTCTGAACGGAGAATTAAGCAAGGTGGCATACCGTATTCTTCTAAGTTAACGATTTTTGCCCCTTCGCTCTCTACTAAAAGACCGCTTTGTTGAAGTTCATCGATAACAACGCCCATCTTGTCGTTAAAGAAACTTTCGCCGTTGTAACTATCGAAAGTTATGCCGAGTTGCTTGTATACCTTGTCAACGTCTAAAAGGGTGAGTTCTTTAAACCACTTGAAAAGTTCGTTGCACTCTTTGTCGCCTTGTTCGATAAGTTTGAAATACTCTCTCGCCTTATCGTCCATAGACGGATTTTTCTCCGCCTCGTCGTGATACTTAACGTATAAGCGCATAAGTTCTTTAACTCTGCCCTTTTCAACGGCTTCACGATCGCCCCACTCTTTATACGCGTAAATAAGTTTACCAAACTGAGTACCGTAATCACCAAGGTGGTTGATACCCACCACGTTGTAACCGAGTTTTTTATAAATTTTATAAAGAGCGCCACCGATAACGGTTGTTGATAAGTGACCGATATGGAAGGGCTTTGCAACGTTTATAGACGAATAGTCAATACAAACGGTTTTGCCGTTGCCAAGCGTTGACGAGCCGTATTCTTCGCCCTTTAACAAAATTTCTTTTAAAACTGCGCTCGCTTTGCCTTGGCGGTTAACGGTAAAGTTTAAATAACCGTTAACGGCGGTAACCTTAACGATAACGTCGTCAATTTCAAAAGAGTTTTTTAGTTCAGTTGCAATAGCCACGGGGGGCTTTCTTAAAATTTTGGCGAACTTAAAGCAAGGGAGCGCGTAATCTCCCATAGAGTTATCGGGCGGGGTAACGATTAAAGAAGTTATTTCTTCTTTAGTTGCGCCTTCGATGTTTAATTTTTCAGCAATATAACTTTTGTAATCCATACTCCTAAGTTTAACATATTTTTACTCTAACTGCAATTATTTTTAAACTTTAACCTTAAAAAGTTTGAAATATTAAAAATTTTTGGTATAATAAACGAGTAAAAAGGAGCAAAAAATATGAAACTCGGTGTCGTTGGTCTTCCAAACGTTGGAAAATCTACCTTATTTAACGCAATAACTCACGCGGGAGCGCAAGCTGCAAACTTCCCGTTCTGCACTATCGAGCCAAACGTTGGCGTGGTGGCAGTGCCTGACGAAAGGCTTGATAAACTTGCTAACTTATATCAAAGCAAAAAAGTAACCCCCGCTACTATTGAGTTCGTTGATATTGCAGGGCTTGTTAAAGGCGCGTCTAAGGGCGAAGGTCTTGGCAATAAGTTTTTATCGCACATTAGAGAAGTTGACGCTATCGTTCACGTTGTTAGATGTTTTGAAGATGAAAACGTTGTTCACGTTGAGTCGGGCGTTGACCCTATAAGAGATATTGAAACTATAAACTTAGAACTTATCTTATCGGATATGGAAAGCGTGCAAAAACGCTACGATAAGGCGTTTTCTATGATAAAAACGGGCGATAAAAAATATCAAATCGAAGCCGATTTATTAAAGAAGATTTTAACTTGTTTAGAAAGCGAAAAACCCGTTAGAAGTTTGGAGTTTGATGAAGAGCAACAAAAGTACGTTAACGGTTTATTCCTTATCACTTCTAAACCCGTTATATATGCTGCAAATATATCAGAGAGCGATATTGCGCTTGATATAAACGATATTCCGCTTGCTAAAAAAGTTCAAGAATACGCTAAAAACGAAGGTAGCGAAACGCTTATTATCTCCGCTAAAACTGAAGAAGAGATTTCCGAACTTGAACCCGAAGAACAACAAATGTTCTTAGATGATTTAGGGCTTAAAGAAAGCGGGCTTAACCGTTTGGTAAAAGCAAGTTACCGTCTACTCGGTCTTATCAGTTATTTAACGAGCGGTGAACCCGAAACGAGAGCGTGGACTATTAAAGACGGAACTAAAGCGCCACAAGCGGCAGGCAAAATCCACACCGACTTTGAAAAGGGCTTCATCAGAGCCGAAGTTGTTGATTACGAAGTTTTATTAGAGTGCGGTAGTTACGTTAAGGCAAAAGAACTTGGCAAAGTTCGCTCGGAAGGTAAAGATTACGTTATGAAAGACGGTGACGTTGTTTTATTTAGATTTAACGTTTAATAGTTATTTTGAAGGAGCAATTTTGCTCCTTCTTTTTTTATACTTTTTTCAAGTTATTTAATCGTTTTTAATTATTTTTATGTTTTTTTTAAAACTTATTTACTTTTAGTAAATATTGTTTTATAATTGAACTGTTCCTTTTTTTACATCTTAGGAGGATTTATGGGTTTAAAAGTAACCAAAATGACGATTCCGTCAGCAAACTTTAACGGTGTTTCAACACTTCCTACCATTTATTCGCTCGACAACGTTCAACACAAAACCGAAAGTTGTTTAGGTGAGTACGAAGGGTTGTTTATCAAATACGGCTTTACTAAATATACTTTCCCCTACACTATGCAAGACCGTTACGATAGAGCGTCCGTTAATAAAGAATATTTAGCAATCGAACTTGAAAACGAATACTTAAAAGCGATATTTTTACCCGAACTTGGCGGTAGAATTTGGTCGCTTTACGATAAAAAAGCGGAAAGAGAACTCCTTTACGTAAACTCTATTATTCGCCCGGGCAACCTTGCGCTTAGAAACGCTTGGTTTTCAGGCGGTATTGAATATAACGTTGGCGTTATTTCCCACTCGGCGTACACTTGCGATAAACTTCACACCGCAATAACTTCTCTTGACGACGGTACGCCCGTTCTTCGTTTTTATCAACACGAAAGAATAAGAAACGCCGTTTTCCAAATGGACTTTTTCCTTCCAAACGATAGCAAGGTTTTACTTGCCCGTATGCGAATCGTAAACCCGAACGAAGAAGTTACGCCTATGTATTGGTACACGAATATCGCTATGCCCGAAGGCGAAGAGTATAGAAACGTTATGAACGCTCACTCGGCTTATACCTTTGGTTACTTTAACCCCACCGAACGCGCAATCATCCACCCTGACGTTCCCGTTGATAAAAAATTCGTTCACGCGAGAACTTTTAATACTGACGTTACTTATCCAACTAACATCAACACGGCTGGAGATTTCTTTTGGAAAATTCCCGAAGGGGAGAGAAAATACACGTCTTATCTCAATAAAGACGGCTACGGTTTCTTCCAAACTTCAACTTCCAGACAAATAGGTAGAAAACTTTTCGTTTGGGGGCTTGGAGAAGGCAGTAGAAAGTGGCAAGAGTATTTGACTAGCGACGGCAGAAAAGACGGTTACGTTGAAATTCAAGCAGGCATTACCCACACTCAATATGAAACTATACCTATGCCACCCAAAACTACTTGGGAGTGGGTTGAGTGTTACGGCGCTATTCAAGGCGACGCTAAAAAAGTTCACGGCGAGTGGGACGGCGCTATTAGTGAAATTAGTTGCCGTTTAAATGAAATCGTTACCGAAGAATATTTAGAAAAGTTACTTCATGACACGAGAAAAATGGCAACATCGCCTGCAAAAGAAGTCGTTTTATACGGCGACCCGTGGGGAGCGCTTGAAAATATCCGCAGAGAAAAAGAAGGTAAACCACCCGTTTGCCCCCACCTTGATTTTGGTAAACTTACCGACGAACAGTTGCCGTTTATAAAACTCTTAAACGAAAATTCGTTTGGAAACGCTTGCGATTTAGTTCCGCCAAAGGCGTGGATGCGTCAACCTGAGTGGACTAAAATCATTGAAAAATCTGAAGACTGTTACTTGAAATATTTGCATTTATCGGCAATTTATCTTTCTTACGACCAACTTGAAAAGGCGGAAAGCGCGTCGCTTAAAGCGCTTGAATATAGCAAAATGCCAACCGCTCTATTTATACTTGCCCAAGTTAAAATTCAACAAGAAAAGATTGACAAAGCGTGCGACCTTTTAATTGAATCGTGCTCCCTTCTCAACAGCGATTTAACCTTGGCGCGTGAAACGCTTAGAACTTTGGTTAACGCTAAACGCTATGATGACGTTATTAGCGTTTATAAAAATCTTGACGGCTCTATAAGTAATGATGGCAGAATTTTGATGTACTACTGCTACGGCTTACTTGGAATAGGCGAAGTTGACAAGTCCTTTGAACTTTTGAATAAAGGCGGCGGTATCGTAGTTAGCGATATTCGTGAAGTTGAAACGACTATAACCGAGCTTTATATCGACATTATGGAAGCGTTTGCAAAAAGGGAAAACAAGCCGTTTAACCCCGAAGAAGTAGACGTACCTAAGAAATTTGATTTTAGAATGTTTTCTAAAAAGAAAATTTAAATAGAAAACACGCTACGACAAGTAGCGTGTTTTTTTTGAGTTAAATCCTTGCGGATTAAATCTGACGGCAGTCAGATGAAATCGCTCCGCGATGAAATCTTGCTTTTGCAAGGTTATGGATTGTTTTTTGTTTTAAGACGTTAATAACGAGCAAGGCGGTTATTTTAGACAAAGTACGCGTACTCTTAGTCTATTTCAACTATTTTTAGCCCTTAGAAGCAAGCAAGACAAGGCACACAAAAAACCGCGCGGATACAACTATTTTAAGACGTTAATAACGAGCAAGGCGGTTATTATAGACAAAGTACGCGTACTTTTGTACGGAATCTTTGGCTATACCTACTCATAGTTTATTCCAACTACTTTTAAGACGTTAGAAGCAAGCAAGACAAGGCACACAAAAAACCTTGCTTGATAGAATATTTTAAGACGTTAATAACAAACAAGGCGGTTATTATAGACAAAGTACGCGTACTTCTGTACGGAATCTTTGGCTAAATAACCGATTTGCGAAGTTAGTAACGGATTAAAAGAGATGGTCTGTAAGCCGAGTTCTGTCATTTAATACGGCTATCTATCTAGGCCTACCGTTACCGATAGGCTCGAGCGAATAAAACGAGCGGAGAGTCGTAGCGCCTATAATCTCCGTTCCTATCTTGCTTCGGGTGGGGTTTACACTGCTCCCTGCGTTACCGTAGGGACGGTGAGCTCTTACCTCGCCTTTTCATCCTTACAACTTGCGTTGCGGTAGTTTTCTGTTGCACTTTCCTTGAAGTCACCTTCACCGGCCGTTAGCGCGGCACCCTGCTACGTGAAGCTCGGACTTTCCTCGTGAATATAAATTCCCGCAGCCGTACAACCATCTCTTTGGGTAGTATACCACCTTAATTATTTCTTGTCAATCGCTTGCCACCCTTTGCCCCTTCCACTTTTAAAACTCCAGAAGTGTAAGAGAAAATTTTAGTGCTTTTGCCGTTAAAGTTTGCCACCGCTTTTTCTATAAGCGAAGTTAGTAGCGTTTTGAACTCTTTAACGCTATCGCAAAAAAGATAATAGGAAAGCGAGCCTGGAATTGAATTTATCTCATTTAAATAAAGTTTGTTTTGAGAATATATGTAATCAATGCGGATAACGCCCGAAAACCCACACGATTTATACACTTTTTCGGTTATAGCGTTTATTTTCGACTTTAAATTTTTGCTAATTTTAGCGGGAAACTCTTTACTTTCGCCAACGAGCGTGTTTTCATATTTATCTTGAAAAGATAAAATATCGCTACTTTTAATGGGTTTTTCCACGCTTGAAAGGATAATTCCATCTTGAGTTTCAAGCGCGCCTATATTATATTCGGTAAAATCTTGAAGGTATGGCTCTATTACCACTTTCTCATCAAAAATAAAAGCGTTTTTAACGGCTATAACGAGTTCGGACTTGTTGTTGGCGGTTGAAATACCGATGGAACTGCCTAAGTTTGCAGGTTTTATAATAACGGGATAGGAAAGTTTACTTTCAACCTTTTCAATATATTCTCCGCCCGATAAATACTCCGCTTTCGTTACCGAAACGAAAGGTAAAACGGGAATTTTTAGCCCGTTTAACACAAACTTTTGGTATTCTTTATCCATTGAAAGAGAACTTGCAAAAAGTGGCGAGCCAACGAGCGGAATTCCGTTTAACTGCATAACGCCTGAAATAGCCCCGTCTTCCCCGTTAAGACCGTGAAGGCAGTTTATAGCGCAGTACGCGTCAATTATCTTTTTGAGTTTTTTGCCGCTCTTATAATAAAGAGAGCGTTCGCCGTTTATAAAAGTTATTTTTTTAAGTTTTGAAAAGTTGTTGCATTTATAAAAGGAAAGGTCGAATAATTCTTCGCCCGTTAACCACTCGCCGTTTTTTGATATATACACGGGAAATGGGTTGTATTTTTGCTTATCAATGCTGTTTAGCGTTAAAACGCCGATTATAATTGAAATTTCGTGCTCACACGATTTGCCACCAAATACTACAATAACGTTCTTCATAAATCTCCATTAAAAAACACCAACGCGGTTACTTTCGCTTTGGTGTTTTTAAAATTTAATTTATGTGTATATCCATAACGTCGTTTGCAAAAAGAACGGTGTCGCCCGAAACTAAAATATCTTTTAGTTTTTCCTTGGCTTCGTTTAAGTCTTTCACCATAACGATTTTATCGGTAGGATAGCCTTTACTTAAAAGCCCTTCGCGAATTTGCAAACTACCATCTCTTCCGATTAAGATAACCCCGTCACAAACGTCGGCAATAATTCTACCCGCTTCGTAGTTAAAGCGGAAACCGAGAATTCCAAGTTCTATAATGCCTGGGGTTACAACGTATTTTTTACCGCTGAACGAACTTAAAACCTTTAAAGCGTACCTAATACCATCGGGGTTAGAATTGTAGCCGTCGTCTAAAACCTTAACGCCGTTTTCAGCCTTTATAAGTTGAAGGCGATGCTCAACTTGTTCAAGTTTTTCAACCGCTAAGCCTATTTGTTTGAGCGTTACCCCAAGGCTGAGCGCAACTGACGCGGCAAGCGCAATATTGCTAACGTTATGTTCGCCTAAAAGTTTTGTTTTTATCTTTTGTTCTTCTCCGTTATAAACTAAAGTAAACTCCGTGCCGTTTTCAGAAACGGAAACGTTCTTAGCGTAAACCAACGCGCCGTTTGAGTTATCTAAGCCCGCTAAGTATTTTTCGCAAGACGCTTTTTCATAAATTTCAAGCGCATATTTACTATCCGAAGAAATAAAGGCTTTGCCTTTAAAATCGCCTTTTAAAATTTCACTTTTCGTTCTTATAATATTTTCAATGGTTACAAACGATTCAAGGTGTTGATGATTAACGCCCGTTATCACGGCAATATTTGGGTTTATTAAAGCGGAAAGTTCTTTAATATCACCGCTCTTTCTTGCGCCCATTTCACAAATTAAAACTTGATGATTATCCTTTAAAAGTTTTGCCGTTTTTACCATACCCATAGGGGTGTTAAACGACTTTGGCGATGCAAGAACGGAATATTTTTCCGAAAGCATAGCGGTTAAAACGTTTTTAACGGTTGTTTTAGCGTAACTACCGGTTATACCTATCTTGATAAGGTCTGGGCGCTTGGATAGGGCAACCTTCAACCCGTCGTAATACTTTTTATTGATAAGTTTTTCAATGGGTTTGTTAACGGCGTTTGCTAAAAGCACCACGTAAGGCACTGCTATCGGGCATAAACATAAAACGCCGTATCTAAAGTTTGCAAGCAAGTTTTCCTTAAACGGAATTGCCAAAAGGTTTATGCCAAGAATTAAAATAACGGATAATAACACAGTTAAAACGCCGAACGAAATTATAAGCCTAAGCGCTTTTTTGGTAAACTTGAAGGGAACTTTTGATTTTTTTCTAAGTTCTTTAATATCCGTGCTAAAATAAACGAATAGAAAAATAAAGTAAACGAAAAAGCCTGTGTATTTGATAAACGGGTGGTTTATAAACGACAACGCCATATTTACAAGAATAAAGCCTAAAAGCGAAAGCATTGAAAGGGTTAAAATTCGAGTAAAATAAACGTTATCTTTCTTTTTAAGCCATTTGAAATAATCCCCACCTTTATAACCGCATTGTTGAATTGCTTGGAAAAACTTAAAGGCAATCAAAATCATCAAACACGCGTTTAAAATGCCTATTAAGAAAAATCCACCGATTTGATACGGAGCAAAAAGTTCTTCAGGCGCGTTAATTTCTTCTACGGGTAAAATTCCGCTCGTTAAAACGGCTTTTTGTAAAAGGTTAAATAACATATCCTTCTCCCAAAAACTCAAAAAGATAAAAATTAAAAACGGTGGGGTTATCAATAAAAGCAAAATGCCCTGCCCCTTTTATTATTTTTAACTTGGAGTTTTTTATTTTCGAGTTGAATTTTTTTGCCGAGCAAACTGGAGTTTCTCTATCGAGTTCGCCGTGGATAATAAGCGTTTTTGCGCTAATTTTAGAAACTTCATTATCCAAATGCTCGTTCACTATTTTAACAAAACTCTCTTTCATAACGGGCGATAACTTCTTGTAATCGCTACTGCCAAACCGTTTGAGTTTTGCATTTTTAAATATCTTTTTTAGCGTTTTGTATAGGTAAACTTTAAAATAGTATTTTAAAGTTCTTTTGGGTTTTAAACCCGCCCCACCCGTTATAACGAGTTTTTTAATTCGCCTATCCTTTTGGCAAAGCCTTATTGCAATTCTTGCGCCGAACGAGTGCGCCACCACCGAGTAACTATCAAGGTTTAACTTATTTATAAGTTTTAAAACCTCGCAAACGTAATCGTCAAGCGAATAGGCAAAGGGGAGTTCATCGCTCCCTCCAAACCCCGTTAAATCAGGGGCGATCACTCTAAACCGCTTTGATAACGGCTTAGTTTGATAAATAAAACTTTCCTTTGACGAGAGATAGCCGTGCAAAAACAACACCGCTTCACCATCGCCTTCATCGTAAGTAACGAGCCTACCGATTTTTTTAACTATAACCGCTCCTTACAAACTTTTAAACATAACGAGCGCGTCTTCAACGCCTTCGTAATACTTTTCTCTAATGCCAACCACTTTAAAACCCAACTTTTCGTAAAGGTTTTTTGCTCGTTCGTTAGAAACCCTAACTTCCAAATAAACGTTTTTAACGCCACGCTCTAAAAACAAACTTTCAGCCGATTTTAAAAGGTTGGTTGCCACTTGGTTTCTCCTAAACTTAGGCCTAACCGCCACCCTATCGATATTTGCTTCGTCTAAAACAACGGTAGCAAAAACGTAGCCTCTAACTTCGCTATCCTTATCTAAAAGACCGAAAAACGTTGGGGCTAAAAAGGAACTTTCAAGCATTTTTTCAGCGTACGGCACGCGGAAACACTCCCTTTCAATTTGAGAAATCTCGTTTAAATCTTCCCGCTCAAACTGCCTTATCATTTGCGTTCTTCCTCCGCTTGGCTCTTTTTAACGTATAGGGGAATTAAACTTTCTCTATCGCTTGTTGCAAGGGAGAGTTTTGCCTTTACTGCGGAAATTAAGCCGCCAAGAATATCCCCGTCACCACCACTTAAAAGGAAATATTCTTTGGAAAGTTCGGCTACTTTAGTTTCATCGATATAGCAAGGGGGCAAAACCACTTGTAAATTATCGTAACCACAAGCGTAATAATGCCCGTGTTTCGCGTCAATTAGCGTTAAAACTTTGGCGCTCGGTTTATTATATGCCAAAACGTCAAAAGAAGTAACTTGTAAAACTTTTTTATCAAAAGCGTAAGCAAGCGCTTTCACGGTGGAAACGCCTATTCTTATCCCAGTGAACGAGCCAGGGCCTACTACCGAACAAAAAACGTCAATCTCCGAAAGGGAAACACCGTTATTTTCAAGCATATCTTCAAGCGCAGGAAGAAGGGTTACGGAGTGTTTTAAATTGATATTTTTATCGTGCGAAGAATAAACCTTATCGTTATAGAACAAAACTATGGATAAGTGATTTCCGCTCGTATCAATCGCTAAAATGTTCATAAAGTAATCTTCCTTTCCGTTTCGCTAAGTTTTTCTATGGTTACCGTTTTGCAAGTATTTGGCAAAACGTCAGATATATTTTCGCTCCACTCGATAACGCAAATACCGCCCGCGTAAAAATAATCGGTTAAGCCTAATGCCTCAGCGTCTTCCCCGCTTGACAAGCGATAACAATCGTAATGATATAAAACGCCGTTATAATCGTTCATATACGCATACGTTGGGCTTAAAACTTCACTTTCAATTCCAAGCCCTTTTGCGATGCCTTTAGTGAAAGCGGTTTTGCCTGCGCCAAGGTCGCCGTTTAATAAAACAACGTCACCTTTAACAAGCGTTTTAGCGTATTTAATACCGAAATTAACGGTGTCTTCAAAGTTTTTCGAGATAAATTCCATAACTAAAAACTTAAAACCTTTTTTACCTTTTTGTATAAAAGAATAGTTAAAGCGGAAGTTGAAACCGCTTTTATCGCGTTGAAAATTAAAACGTACCACCAAGTTTTATAAAACATCATAACTGAAAGTGAGTTTTGAACGAAAGGTACGCTGCCCATAAAGAAAGGATAGTTTATAAAGTAGTTTACGGGAAGTGATATTGCGCTCATTAAAACTGAACCGATAACCAAAGTGATAAGCGCCGTTTTAAAGGACTTTTTAAAACGGTAAATTAAAAAGGGAACTAAAACGTAAGAAAGCCCTATTATAACGTTGGCAATTTGCCCAACGATAGTGGTTGTTTTAAGCAAACAAAGCGCTTCCTTTACAACTAAAATTATAACGCCGGGCACAGCGCCGAGCGAAAAACCGCCTATAAGCACGAAAACGTTAGAAAAATCAAGTTTCAAAAAGGGAGTTGCAGGGAAAATGGGAAATTCTAAAAAGGTGAGCGCGAAAGAAAGCGCAGTGAAAATTCCCATTTTTGCAATAAGTTTGGCGTTAAATTCTAATCTTTTTTTCTCCATAATATTTAGGGCAAAAATAAAAGGGATACTCGTATCCCTTGAAAGCCCTCTCCTTTTCCTATCCGGACTATACCGTCGGTTACGGAATTTCACCGCATCGGGGCGCTCATAAAATATTTAAGCGCCTTTGCAGACTTTACTGCCGGTGGGGAGTTTCACCCCGCCTCAAAGAACGCTTTTATTGTATTATTCTTTAACGGTTTTGTCAAGCGCTTGAACGTCTTCACTATCGCACGCGTTGATTTTTTTTGAAAAATCAAGAACTATATCTTCGCAGTATTCACTCGTGATAACGTCAACCCCACCAAGCAAGGTGGAAACGGCAACTTCAGAACAGTTTATATCGTCAAAGCACTCAATTTTTATTTTACCGTTAAAAACGCTTGCAAGTTCGCCGAGTAAATTTTTGTCAAGCACGCCTTTACTCCTTGATAAAACCACCGAATAAACGCCACTACTTTCCACTAAATTTATAACTCTTTCAATCTCGGCTTTTGATAAAATTGCAGTGTCTAAAAGGAGTGAAAGATTGCCGTCCCCCGCAGTTTTAACGAGTTTTTGAACGCTTTTTACAAAATCTTTTTCATCGGCGTTTTTGATAAGGTAAGATGAAACGCACACCAAACACTCGTTAGCCCCACCCTTTATCGCGCGCTTTATTTCAGAGCGTTTGCTTTTTAAAGTGCTTTCTCCATAAGGATAGTCTATTAAAACTCTAATCTTAACGCTATCGCCATAAAGCAAAGAAACGGCGAGCGGTAAAACGGTTGGGTAAACGGTAACCCCGTAAAACCCATACTTAGTGGCGGTGTTTAAAATATCTAAAACGTCGCCGTTTAATCTAAACCTGCCGTCGATAAAGTAGTTTAGTTTTTTGTAAACTTTTTTTGCCTTAAAAGACGCAAATTCTTTTTTAAGTTCTAATTCGCTTTGACCGAAAAGATCGGCAAGTTTTTTGATTTTTCCGCCTTGATCTTCTTTGAAATAATCTTTTATAAGCGAAGTTTCGCTTGCGCTATCAATCTTAATTTCTTCAATATCATTTTTTAAACTTTCTTCCATAACAACCCCCTTTTTAAAAGTATTGTTGACCTAAAAACAACAAAATATACTCAAAAACGGGCAAAACTCTCACTTTTTTACCATAGATTTACGGTAAATTGTGCTTATGAAAGGTTTTATAGCGATTGCAATAATTTATCTATTAACGGTTGGCGTTTGCGCAATAGTAAAAATTCTCGGTAAAAAATACGGCGCAAATAATAACGGCGGTGAAAAATCACCGCCGAAAATTTACTATATCACTAAGGCTCGCCGAAAAAAGGAAACGCCAAGCGTTATCCCCATAAAAGCGAGCGTTATTGAAAAGGAAGATATAATTGAGTAACAACAAAAACTGTCAAACACGAGCAAGGTGGTTATTATAGCCAAAGTACGCGTACTCTTTGTACGGAATCTTTGGCTAAATAGCCGATTTGCGAAGTGTTTTACGGGTTTTAATCGTTGGGAATAATTTCTCCCTCACCCCACAAACGTTCAAGGTGGTAAAAGAGCCTTGTTTCATCGTTGAATAAGTGAAGAATAACGTCACCAAAGTCTAAAACTATCCAGCGCGCGTCTTGAACGCCTTCACGGCGAAGAACGTTACCGCCGTTTTTCTCGACTACTTCTTCAACGTGTTCGGATAAAGATTTCACTTGAGTTGACGAACGAGCGGACGCAACGATAAAATAATCGGCAACGGTCGTTTTTTCTTCAACGTTAATTTTAACTATATCAAACGCCTTTCTTTCTTTGAGCGCCGATAAAATAACTTCTGCTAAAACTTTTGATTCCATACTAATTCTCCTTGTAATAATTTAACGCGTCAAGCGTTAGGGGGTAAACTTCAGTTCCCGTTTTTAATAAAAATTCAACGATTTCTTCAAGGCAAATTTTAAAACCTTTGAAGAAATCTTTTTTTATTTCTTGCCTTAATTCTTCAACACCTAAAAACTTTCTTGACGGCTCTATAATATCCGCAACGTAAATTATCTTTTCCAGTAGCGACATATTTGGGCGACCAGTCGTGTGGTATTTGATAGCCGTTAAAACTTCATTATCTAAAACTTCTAAAACCGTTTTTGCAATATACTCGCCAAGGTATTGATGAACTATATCTTTTGGCGTTTCGCTCGGCAAAGAAAAATTAGGAAAGTTTGATAGATTTTCATATTTGGCAACGTCATGCAAAAGGGCTGAAAGTTCAGCCTTTTTTTCATCCGCGCCAAGTTTTTTTGCTAAACTTATTGCCGTTAAAATTACGCCTGCTATATGATACTTTCTCTTTTCGGGGATATTTTTTGCGATATATTCGTAATACTTATCCCCTTTATATAAACCGTTTGATTTAATATAATCTTCAACTTTTTTATCTGTTAACCCGTCAAGCGAAAGCCCAAGTTTTAAATAAACTCTAAGCTTGGTGCTCGATACCGTTTCGCCGTGAACTTTAACGGTTGTAACGCCCTTATCGTAAAGTGATTTTATGGCGATAATCGCCTTATCGTCTTGGTTTTCGCCGTTTCTTCTCTCCACCAACACGAGTGACGCTTTGTCTAAAATTCTCTCCGGATATTTCCACGTGGGGAAATTTTCAAGCATATCGCTACCGACTATGAAGTAGAGTTTTTCGGGCTTTAACGTATCGTAAAAATGCTCAACCGTTTGATATGAATAACTAACGCCTTGTTTCATAAGTTCATAGTCACTTACTTCTATTTTATCTTCCCCTTCAAATGCAAGTTTGAGCATATTTAACCTATGCTCACCACTAACCGCTCCCATATTTTTTTTGTGCGGAGCGATGAAGGTTGGGATAATATAAAGTTTATCAAGGCAAAGTTCATAAACCAAAGTTTTTGCAATCTTTATATGGTCTAAATGAACGGGATCAAACGAACCGCCGAAAATAGCAACTTTCATATTTTTATTTTAACATAAAAAACAAAGTTTAGCAAGACGAAAAAGTGTAAATAATTATACTATGAAAAAAATTAAACTATCAACTTTTTTAGACGGAATATTTATATTCTTTTTATCGTTTTTTATCTTTTACTCGCTCATAAAAGGTGGCGTTAGAAAAATATCAACCGCAAGTTTAGTATCGGCAATATTTTCTTCGATTATAACCCTTTTATTTTGCTATCTATCGGAAAAATTCTTTGCAAAAAAGGACGTTTCTCTCCTTGAAAAAAACCGTTACGATGCATTTTGCCGTACGCTTTATTTTTTATCCGACAAGGAAATTTTTGCGCTTATAAAAGATTACTATTTGAAAAAGGAGTTAAAGGGCGTTATCAAAAGCGGTGGGTATTTTATTGAAGGTAAACTATTCGTATTTTATTCGTTCACGCCTGAAAACGTTAGTTTTGATAAGGTTATATCCGCCTATAAAAAAACGCCGAAAGGCTTGAGCACGGTGTTTTTAGCAAGCGGTTACGACGGGGCTTGCTTAGAGTTTTTCGCCCCGTTTGAAAAGGTTAAATTATACACGATAAAAGATTTTTACCTTTGTTTAAAAGAAGAAGACTTGCTCCCCGAAATTGAACTACCTTATAAAAAGCGCAAACTAAAAAACCCCTTTAAAGGGGTTTTAAAAAGGGAAAACTCTAAAAAATTCTTTTTGTGGGGCGCGGTGTTTACGGTATTTTCAACGGTAACTTTTTACAAGTGGTTATATCTATTTATCGGCGTTATATTTCTTTTTATATCGTGCTATCTTAGGTTTTTTAAAAACTTTAGCGAAAAACAAAAAACTGAACTTATATGAAAAAAGAGTGGTAAAACCACTCTTTTAATTTGTTTGTTTTTAAAATGTTTTAAGGCGTTAGAAACAAGCACAAGTAGGCTCGTTTGCCTATTACAACATATTTAAGACGTTAGTTGCAAGTTAGACGAGGCACAAGATTTTTTAACGCTGAGTTAGACCTTGCTGGTCAACGAAGTGTTAAAAAGTTGCAGTAACAAAGTATAACGACGCAAATAACGGATTAAAATTAAAATTTGATGTGGACGATACCCTTTTTGTTAGAACGGCGATAAAGAACTATTTTGTGACCGATGGTGCAAACTACTTCTGCACCGAGTTTTTGGGCAAGTTCAATGGAAACTGATTTAATTTCTTCATCGGAATTGTTTAAAAGGGTGAGTTTGATAAGTTCACGGCTTTCAAGCGCATCTGAAAAACTTTTAACCATATTGTCAGACACACCGCCCTTTCCTATTTGACCGATAGGCTCAATCGTTTGAGCCATACTTCTAAGCACGCTTCTTTGTTTTGAAGTAAACATTATTTTCTCCTAATTTTTATTCGTTTTTAGTAATCGTAATTAAGACGTTAGAAACAAGCAAGGCGGATATTATAGCCAAAGTACGCGTACTCCTTGTACGGAATCTTTGGCTAAATAGCCGATTTGCGCCGTTTATAACGGCTTAATTTATAAATTCGAACTCAATATCGCCGATAACAACCGTGTCGCCATCCTTACAGCCTTGATCGCGAAGTTTTTTGATAACGCCTTTATCGCGGAGATATTTTTGCATGTAAGCCATACTGTCCATATCGTCTAAAACGACGTTGCGAGAAAGAGTTTTAACGATATCGCCGTCAACAACGAAAGCGCCGTCTTCATCGATAAAGATTTCAAAACTATCGCTATTTTCTTTATCGTATGTAAAGCCTAAATCTTCTTGCGGTTCGTAAACGGGGATATCTCTTAACTTTTCGGCGAGAATTTTGATAAGTTCTTCCTTACCGTCACCCGTCAAAGCGGAAACGGTGAGAATTTTTTTGCCTTTAACTTTCTTCTTAAACTCTTTAACGTTTTCTTCAGCGCCGAAAATATCGCACTTATTTAAAACGATAATTTGTTCAAGCCCCGCTAAAGTTTTGCTATATGACTTTAACTCTTTGTTGATGGTTTTATAGTCTTCAATCGGGTTTCTTCCTTCAACGCCACTTATATCAACAACGTGGCAAAGAAGCCTTGTTCTTTCAATATGGCGAAGGAAATCGTGCCCTAAACCAAGCCCGTCCGCCGCGCCTTCAATAAGACCTGGGATATCGGCGGCTACGAAACTCTCGTCGTAGTAGTTTACCACGCCTAAATTAGGCGATAAGGTGGTAAAGTGGTAGTTTGCAATCTTTGGCTTAGCGCCTGAAATCTTAGAAAGTAGAGTTGATTTGCCAACGTTAGGAAAGCCTATAAGACCAACGTCTGCAATAACTTTGAGTTCAAGTTTAACCCTTTTAACTTCCGTTTTTTCGCCCTTTTGAGCAAAGTGCGGACAATGACGGCGAGAAGTTGTGAACTTTGCGTTGCCCTTTCCGCCCTTGCCACCGCTCATTACTAAACGGGTTTGCCCGTCGTAAAAAATATCGCAGATAAAAGCGCCGGTTTCCGCATCGGTAATAACAGTTCCGAGCGGAACGGGAATATAAAGATCTTCACCGTTTTTGCCGTGGCAATTCTTAGTGTCACCCTTTCCACCGTTTTCGGCAACGAATTTGTGTTTAAAGCGGAAGTCGATTAAACTCGTTTTATGCCTGTCCCCTATAAAATACACGCTACCGCCGTTGCCACCGTCACCACCGTCCGGTCCGCCTGCGGAAACGCCTTTGTAACGGATGAACGACGTTATACCATCGCCACCGTCACCCGATTTTACAAGTATACTTTCTTTGTCTAAAAAATTTTCAAGTATCATTTTACACCTTTGACTTGCCTTTATATTCACACTCGGCTTTTATAACGCAATCACTGCACTTTGGGTTTCTTGCTAAGCATACCCTTCTTCCGTGAAAGATAAGGTAGTGATGCGCTTTTGACCACTTGTCCTTATCGATAATTTTCATAAGTTGTTTTTCCGTTTCCAAGGGGGTTTTAGCCTTTGCTAAACCGATGCGGTTTGAAACCCTGAAAACGTGAGTGTCAACGGCGATAGCGTCACCGCCGAAAGCAACCGAATAAACAACGTTTGCAGTCTTTCGCCCAACGCCTGGGAGAGATAAAAGTTCTTCATAAGAACTTGGAACTTTGCCACCAAAATCGCTAACTATCTTTTCGCTTGCGCCTAAGATATGCTCGGCTTTAGAGTTGTTAAGACCGCAAGGAAGGATAATTTTTGCAAGTTCTTCTCTACTTAGCGTTAACATTTTTTCGGGCGTATTATACTCTTTGAACAAAACTCTCGTTACTTCGTTAACTCGTTTATCCGTGCATTGAGCGGAGAGTATAACGGCAACCAAAAGTTCGTATTCACTTGAAAATTCAAGTTCGGGGCGAGCGTTTGGATATTCAGTTGAGAGTTTTGAAACGATAAGCCGTGCTTTTTGTTTGTTCATAAAAAACGCCTAAGTATTTAATAACTAATGTTATTTTAACACACGTAGGCGCAAAAGAGCAATCTTTTTTAAGTTAAATTTTAACGGTTAGCGTTCTTCCGCCACGATTTTCAACGGAAACGAAGGAATAAAAAGACGGAAAGTTACCCGTGTTTATTAGTTTTTTTGCAAGAGCAAGGCTACTATTTGAAAATTCGGCGGAAATTCCACAGCCGAGTTTTAACTCTTTGGGGGTTGGAACGGTTTTAGCGAAAACGCCCTTTTCTCTAAGGCGTTCAATAAAAAACAAAACGTCCGTTCTCGAACGGAAAACGGCGAGATATTTTTTCATAATTTTCTCCTTTGTGAATATAAATAAATTAAAAACTTTTAAGGTGAAAAATGATTTATCTTGATAATTCAGCGACTAGCGGGCATAAACCCGCAAGCGTTATCGATACCGCTTGCTCGGTTATCAAATACCTAAACGCAAACGGTGGAAGGAGCGGACATAGGCTTTCTAAAACGGCTTCAAATTACGTTTATTCTTGCCGAAAAAAACTTAGCGAATTCTTCGGAGCGGATAACCCCAGCCGAGTTATTTTTACGAAAAACTGCACGGAAGCATTGAATATTGCTATTCACGGCGGTATTACGGGTGGAAGGGTTTTAACTTCCGCCCTTGAACACAACAGCGTTTTGCGCCCGCTTTACACTATGGAAAAAAACGGGATTATATCTTTGACGGTTATAGAGCCTGAAAATAAGCGATTCGTTACGGTAAGCGACGTTAAAAAACACTTCTCCCCGTCAGTTACCGCCGTTTGTTTAAACGCCGTTTCTAACGTTACGGGCGAAAGCGCAAACCTTAATGAAATAGGCGAATTTTTAAAAGATAAAAACGCCCTTTTTATCGTTGACGGGGCGCAATGCGCGGGGCATATTAAGATTGATATTAAACGGTTAAATATCGATATGCTTGCGGTTGCGGGGCATAAAGGTTTGCACTCAATACAAGGCGTTGGGGCGCTAATCCTATCAAAACGGGCAAACCCAAACCCCATTATGCAAGGGGGAACGGGAACGGAAAGCTTTAACACCTTTCAACCCGATTGCTACCCAGAAAAACTTGAGAGCGGAACGCTTAACCTTCCTGCTATTTGCTCGCTTGAAGAAGGCGTTTCTTACGCCGAAAAGAATCTTTCTTTTTCCGCAGGCATACTTTTATCGCAAACAAAATATCTAATTGAAAATTTAAATCAAATAGACGGCGTTAAGTGTTACTCTACCCCAAACAAATTCGGCATCGTTTCCTTTTCAATTAAAGGCTTTCCGTCAAACGAAGTTTCTGAGATTTTATCCGATAAGTTTGATATTGCCGTTCGCGGTGGGTATCATTGCGCTCCGCTAACGCATAAACTTTTAAAGACGGAGCAAGACGGGTTAGTTCGCGTTTCATCATCGCTATTTAACACCAAACGCGAACTTAACCTTCTGTTATCGGCAGTAAGGAAAATTAGTTGTTTTTAATCTTTTTAACAACCTTTTCAAGTTTTTCTCTTTGGCGAGCGTTAAGCATAGGATAGAGCATATTTTTAAACCTATCAATATCCGAATCGGATAGCGTTCCGTTTCTTCTACCCTTTTGCGCTTCAAGTAAAATTTGAGAGATGATCTCATCTTCACTTGCGCCTTCGTACTTTTTGGCAAACGCTTTAAGATCGTTTAACTGGTTAACGCTCTCGTTTTCATTTTGATTATAACTATTAAAATCGCGCATAAAAATCTCCTTCAACATAATTGTATGCTCGATTAAAATATAATGTGAATATAGGTTAAATATGAGTTTTTTACCGATAATTTTAACAATAGTTTTTTTACTTAATAAAAACGCCAACTTTAAAGACGTTTTATCCGGGTTTGACGTTGAAAGCATCGCACCCTTATTATCTTTATTCGGCGTGCCTGAAAGCGCCGTTGAATCGCTTAAAAGCGAAGAGTTTAAAAACGTTTTAAACGGCTCGCTTGACGTTAAAACGATTCTACCGCTTATCACTAATTTAATATCGAGTTTTAAAACGGCTTCAACCGCTAACACGAGTGAAAACCCTTTGATAACGCCTGAGTATTTAAACCCGATAAAAGACGTTGCAAGCCCTGAAATTCTATCTTCGCTTGGAAGTTATTTCAATTAAAAAAACGCCCTATTGGGCGTTTTTTAGTTGGTTTATATAATTTCCAAAGCGAGTGAATAAGCGGTTTTATCAACGGCTTTTACCACCTTGTTCGACGCGGCTTCCGTAACGCCAACCCCGTGGATTGAAACGTTTGATTTTGGCCAAAAAACCTTAGCCGTGGTAACCTTTACGGCGCTTCCGTCAGGATACTTATAAGTCGTTTGCAGTATGCCTTTGCCGTACGTTTTATATACCGTTTCGCCGTTGCGATTATACCCGTCGATTATAACTTGAACGGCGTTATTATCATCGTAATCAAGCATTGCTCCGATAAGCATTTCAGAGGCGGATGCGGTGTTGATGTTTGCTAATATTATTATTTTTTCAATCCCGTAATCATCGCTTATATTGCCGTTTAGATAGTAGTATTTTTTATTGCCATCTCTATCTTCGCTAATGGCAAAGCATTGTTTTGATTGTCGTTTTTTAATAAGCATTGAACTAACGCTTGAAACAACTTCCATATCTCCGCCACCGTTATTTCTAAGGTCTAAGATAAGTTTTTTATTCCCGTCTTGCTTAAATTTTTCAAGAGCGGTTTTCATTTGGTAAACAACGCCGTAACTATTATCGGCTTTTCCGCTAAATGAATTGAGTTTGATATACCCAACCCCTTCACCGCTTATAACGGCGTTTGAGTCTTTTTCAAACTGCATTGAATTATCTTTTTCGTGGAAAACGTAAGCCCCGATTGAGTTCATATACGTAACGTAAGAAAGCCCATATCTACTTTTTAAAACGTTATAGGTTTCAACGTTTCCGCCGTAGTCAATGCCGATGCTCACTTCTTCGCCTTCGCTTAAATTTTCAAGCGTTTCTTTTGCTTCAAAGCCGTTTGTTAACACTCCGCCTTTGGTAGCCGATACCAAAGTTCCACCCGCTTTTACGCCTGCTTTATAGCAAGGGGAGTTAACGTCAACGTTATAAATATCTAAAGTTCCAGTATAAAACGATAAGCCTACACCGAAGTTTTTACCGTTATTTTTGCTTGTAATTTGAGCGTATTCGGGAGCGGTGTAATAAGTGGAATAGTCGTCAAAAATAGCGTCGGCAATTTCATCAACCACTTCGTCGCTTTTAAAATAATAATGCTTTTCGTAAATTTCTAATATCTTTAAAACGTCCTTTACGACGCTTGAGCGAGTCCATCTATAACTAAAAAACCCTAAAAAATACACGCCTGCCGTAAGCACTAACACCAATAAAGTTGTAAATACTCTTTTTAAATTTTTATTCTTCATAATTTATCGTCTTATATAGTATATACAAAATTCTAAAATTTAAGGCATCTGAAAACTTTTTTATATCAAGCCCAGTGAGTTTTTCAATCTTTTCAAGCCTATAAGTTAAAGTGTTTCTATGAATATACATCTCGCGCGCAGTTTCCGAAAGGTTGAGATTGTTCCTTAAAAAACAATCGCCCGTTTCCAAAAGTTCAACGTCACTAAAAATTTCGTTACCATTATCGAAAACTAAAGCGCTTAAAAACTTGGAAAGGTTTTGTTTTGGCACGTCTTTAACGATTTTGTTTAAAAGGTAATCTTTATAAGCGTAAACCCCGTCACCACCGAAAATCTCGCTAACAGATTCGGCGTAACGCGCTTGCATAAAGGAATCGGAGATATCTAAAAAATTATCAACGGTTGCGCCAACGTAAACGGAAACGTTAACGCCAAGTTCTTCAAATACCGAACGCTTTAAAATTTCCGCCTGCTTTACGGGCGATATAACGAAAGATTTATCGCTCTCATCAACGTAACTTACGATTGCGCAAGAATCTTGCGAAAGTTGAACTGACGAGCCAAAAGAACCGTAATAACTTGATAAAAACTCCAAAACGTCGTTAACGCTACCGCTACCAAGTTTTATTATCATTATATAAACGGGGGTTTTGGGAATTGAATATTCAGCAATAAATTCCGCAGTTTTAGTCTTTGGCGAATTGCCCGTTATTATAAGGGATAACCTTTCTTCATAAGAAAGTTCTTTGGGTTTCACGTTTGCCATTTCAATAAAACTTGAAATAAGCTCAGCGTAACGCCGTTCGGATATAGTGTCGCCTAAAATTAGCCCGTAAAAATCTTCCCCCAAAAACTTGAAGGTGAAAATCGTTTTACCGTTTGATTGCGTAACGCCGTTTAAATTATCGTTATCAATAGGCGTAAACTCCGAAAGAGTGCTTGCATAAACACTCCCGCTTTTTGAAACCGCTTGAACGAGCAAGCCAGTTTTTTCTTTTATCGTTTGAAGTATCCTTGTAAGTTCTTTTTCCATTTTATACCTTTTTGTGCAAATTGCATAAATTTAAGTTTATTATATATCATTTATTAGTAATTTTCAAGCATTTTGAACAAAAAAAACGCTACCCGATTGGGTAGCGCATTTTAAACTTTATTAGTTTTCGCTATCTGCGTTTTCTTCAACAACTTCTTCGTTAGCAGTTGCTTCAGCTTTAGCAAGTTTAGCGGCAGCCTTTGCTTCCTTTGCTGCTTGCTTTGCGGCAAGTTTAGCAGCCTTTTGTTCTGCTAAAATTCTTTCTTCTTCAGCGCGTTTTGCTTGTCTTTCAAGTTCAACAACGGGAACGTAAGCCTTAGTGCCTTCGCCTTCTAAGATAGAAAGTTCAGTTTCTTTATCGAAAAGGTGAATGTGGTTCATATCGATTGCAAGGTCAACCATAGTGTGCGCTTGAGTTGCGGAACGAGCGTCAATCTTAGCGATAAGTTGAGTTGCAGTTTCAGTTAAAGATGCGATTTGATCGCCGTCTTCTTGAAGTTCACCGAACGCGCAGTAAAGTAAGCTTTCTGCGCCGAGTTTTTCAAGAACGTCAACCCTAACGTTGATAACTGACTTTTTAGATTTTTCGATAAATTCTACTTCATCGTGGAAATCTTCAGGACGAACGCCGAGTACTACGGGCTTGCCAGTGTTAAGATATTCTTCAAGGCAAGCAAATCTTGCGGTAGTTTCTTTGCTGATAGCAAGTTTTTGACCTTCAAATTCTACGCAGGGGTTAGCCTTAGTACCAGTGATAACTGCATCGAAGAAGTTCATTTGCGGAGTGCCGATGAAACCTGCTACGAAGATGTTTGCAGGATAATCGTAAAGTTTTTGAGGAGCGTCAACTTGTTGAATAAAACCGTCTTTCATAACTACGATTCTCGTACCCATAGTCATTGCTTCAACTTGGTCGTGTGTTACGTAAATGAAAGTGGTTGCAAGTCTGTGGTGAAGCTTGGTAATTTCAGTACGCATTTGACCACGGAGCTTAGCGTCAAGGTTTGAAAGAGGTTCGTCAAGAAGGAATACCTTAGGTTCACGAACGATTGCACGACCGAGCGCTACACGTTGACGTTGACCACCAGATAACGCCTTGGGCTTTCTGTTAAGATAAGTTTCAAGACCTAAAATACGAGCAGCTTCTTTAACTCTCGCGTCAATTTCAGCGCGGGGGAATTTACGAAGCTTTAAGCTGAACGCCATATTGTCGTATACGGTCATGTGGGGATAGAGCGCGTAGTTTTGGAATACCATCGCGATATCTCTATCTTTAGGTTGAATAAGGTTAACCTTTCTACCGTCGATAACTAAGTCACCGTCAGTAATTTCTTCAAGACCTGCAATCATACGAAGAGTAGTAGACTTACCGCAACCGGAAGGTCCTACGAATACGATGAATTCTTTATCTTGAATATCAAGAGTGAAGTCCGTTACGGCTTGTACGCCAGACGGATAAATTTTGTAAATGTGGTCAAGTAATAAACCAGCCATTTCATTACCTCCAAAAAAATTTTTCTACCCTAAAATTTTAACATATATATAAGGATATTGCAACAGTTATTTTGCACAAATTTTATTATTTTAATGTGGATAAATATGTGCAAACTGCCCAAAAATACAGGAAAGTAATAAACCGACTGTGAAACGAAGGTGAAAATGTGGGTTAAAAGGTTTTTTCGGCTAAGATTTCGCCGTTTGCCCCGTCAACTAAAAAGGCAATAGTTTCGCCTTTTTGGTCTGTTACCGAAACGAAATAGTAAACGCTTTTATCTTCGTTTAAAATTCTAACGCGCGTTTCAATGGTTGCGCCTTTACTTGAGAGCATTTTTTTAATCTCTTTTTCTTTATAATAGGAAACTTTATCGAGCGCGGTTTGGTAATTGATTGCGCCGCTAACGCTTAGTTTTTCTAAGGTGAAAACTTCCTCCTCGCCGTTTGATTTTAACTTTATGGTAATTTCGTTTGCAATCGGCAGTTTATTAGTTTCAATCTCGGTTATAAACTTGCCGTCTAACGGGCTGTAATTAAACTTACCAAAACACTCGGTATTACCAAAAATCACGATAACGGTAGCATCGTTTAGCGCCAAGCGGTAGTCTTCAACCCTAACGGTAACGTACTTTTTCATCTCCCCAACGAACCCGTCTGAAAGGTATGGGGTTTCCTTTTCTTCAACGTAAACGGACAGGGAATAGTTATCAAATTTGCCGTAATACACGGCGCTTCTAATTTCAGAAAGATAAAGGTCTAAACTCACGGCGTTTTTGCACGAAGTAAACGCGATAGAAAAAGCGATAGAAAGGATAACGAGCGTTAAAATTGAACAAAATTTTTTCATAGTCGGTTTATTTTATTTGATAATTTGAAAAAATATCACTTTTTTACTAAAAAATATTATATTATTTTTTGTAAATTGTTGCATTTTTTTTGCGGTTTTGCTAAAATGTTAAAAAGGTTTATTTATAATGAGAAAACTTATAGCAAAAACAATCGCTTTTTCACTTGTTATTTTGTTGGTTGCCGTTTCCGCTTTTTATCTTATCTTGGCGGTGGCAACACCAAAAACGCTCGGTAATTTTTACTTTAGCACGGGCAGTGAGAATTTGGCGATTAAGTACTCTGAAAGGGCTTACGATAAAAGCGGGGATATAAGCGACCTTGCAACGCTTGTTGAACGCTCGGCTTACTTTAAAAACCACTCGCTCGTAAAAAAATATGGTCTTATTTTGTTAAGTGACGGGGATTTTGAAGAATTTGCCGATATTAACGGCTCGGGTTACAAATACTATATTGCAGGTAGCGTTGTTCAATCGCTTTACGCGCTTAATGAAAAGCAAGCGTCGATTGACGTGGCGTTTAATTCAACCGCAAATTATAGCCAAGTTAACCCCGTTCGCGTTTTAATTTCGCTGGGGGTTGAAAGTGGCGATAACGAAACGCTTTCCGCTGTGCTTTCAAGGCTAGAACTTAAGGAAAACAAAAACGAAAATTGTCAAAACGATATCTCTAAACTTAGAGATTACTTGAAATAAACTACGAGAATTTAAAGGAGAAAAACAATGCAAAAAACTATTAGAGAAGGTTTAACTTTTGACGACGTGTTGCTCGTTCCACAAAAGAGTGAAATTTTACCTAAAGACGTTTCGCTTAAGACTAAACTTGCAGACGGGATTGAACTTAATATCCCCTTAATGTCGGCAGCGATGGACACGGTTACCGAATCGAGAATGGCTATTGCTATCGCTCGTGAAGGCGGTTTGGGTATTATCCACAAAAACATGTCGATCGAAGCGCAAGGCAGAGAAGTTGACAGAGTAAAAAGAAGTGAACACGGCGTTATTACCGATCCATTCTTCTTAGAACCTGAAAACAAAGTTACCGATGCTCTTGCACTTATGCAAAAGTATAAAATCAGCGGTGTTCCCATTACTAAAAACGGCAAACTCGTTGGTATTCTTACCAACCGTGACTTACGCTTTGAAACTGATTTTGAACAACCTATCGATAACGTTATGACTAAAGAAAGGCTCGTTACCGCTCCCGTTGGAACTAGCCTTGAAGAAGCGCAAAAAATTCTCGGAAAACATAGAATTGAAAAACTTCCCATCGTAGATAACGACTACAATCTTAAAGGTCTTATCACGATTAAAGATATTGAAAAGTCAATTCAATACCCCAACTCTGCTAAAGACGTTAACGGTAGACTTTTAGTTGGCGCAGCGGTTGGCACGAGCAAAGATACTTTTGAAAGAATTGACGAACTCGTTAAAAATAAAGTTGACATTATTACCGTTGATACCGCTCACGGCCACTCCTTAGGCGTTATTGAAAGCGTTAAGAAAATTAAGGCTAAATATCCTAACCTTAAAGTTATTGCAGGTAACGTTGCAACTGCTAAAGCAGTTGAAGCGCTTATCGGCGCTGGCGCGGACGTTGTTAAGGTTGGTATCGGCCCCGGCTCTATCTGCACAACGAGAATAGTTGCAGGTATCGGCGTTCCCCAACTTACCGCTATTATGGACTGCGCTGAAATGGCTCAAAAATACGGCAAGACTATTATTGCGGACGGCGGTATTAAATATTCAGGCGATATAACCAAGGCTCTTGCCGCTGGTGGTAATGCAGTTATGCTTGGTAGCTTGCTTGCAGGCACTAAGGAAAGCCCGGGCGAAATTGAACTTTACCAAGGCAGAAGCTTCAAAGTATACCGCGGTATGGGTTCACTTTCGGCTATGGCAGCAGGCTCTAAGGATAGATACTTCCAAGAAGACGCTAAGAAATTCGTACCCGAAGGCGTTGAAGGAAGAGTACCTTATCGTGGAACTATTTCAGATATCGTTTACCAACTTATCGGTGGTATTAGATCTGGTATGGGTTACTGTGGCGCTAAAGACCTTGAAACTTTAAGAGCAACCGCTGAATTTATTAAAATCACGAACGCTGCGCTTAGAGAAAGCCACCCCCACGATATTTCTATAACCAAAGAAGCCCCCAACTACAGCCCGATGGACTAATCTTCATTACTTTGTAATGAGTGATATGCAAACTGCGTTTGCGTGATATGTTGGCGTTGCCAACGTTATATTCGCCTTATGGCGAGTGATATGCAAACTGCGTTTGCGTTATTGATTTTTATTAAAAGAAGGTAAAATTTATGGTACTTAGCAATAAAAGACCAGATGATATGGCTCGTATAACCACCAAAGAACTTGCTCAAAAATTTATAGACGAGCAAATTAAAGAAATTAAACAACAAGTTGGCGATAGAAAGGTTTTACTCGCTCTTTCGGGCGGGGTTGACTCGTCAGTCGTTGCAGCGTTACTTATCAAAGCAATCGGCAAAAACCTTTACTGCGTGCACGTTAACCACGGCTTGCTTAGAAAGGGCGAACCCGAACAAGTAGTTAAAGTTTTCCGTGACGAAATGAACGCTAACCTTATCTACGTTGACGCGGTTGATAGATTCTTAGATAAACTTGCCGGCGTTGACGAACCTGAAAAGAAAAGAAAGATTATCGGCGCTGAATTCATTAGAGTTTTTGAAGAAGAAGCAAGAAAACTTGAAGGCATTGATTTCTTAGCGCAAGGAACTATTTATCCTGACATCTTGGAAAGCGGTCCTGTTAAAGCGCACCACAACGTTGGCGGTCTTCCCGATGATCTTCAATTTGAACTCGTTGAACCTATTAGACTTTTGTTTAAAGATGAAGTTAGACTCGTTGGTAGCGAACTTGGTCTTCCAGACGGTATGGTTTACCGTCAACCCTTCCCAGGTCCTGGTCTTGGCGTAAGATGCCTTGGCGCAATCACTCGCGATAGACTTGAAGCGCTTAGAGAGTCCGATGCTATTTTGCGTGAAGAATTCGATAAGAACAGACTTTGCGATAAGGTATGGCAATATTTCACCATTGTTCCCGATTTCAAAACGGTTGGCGTTAAAAACGATCTCCGCTCTTACGAGTGGCCCGTTATCATCCGCGCGGTAAACACCGTTGACGCGATGACCGCAACTATCGAAGAAATTCCTTACGATATTTTGCATCATATTACCGAAAGAATTACTCACGAAGTTAAAGGCGTTAACAGAGTTTTATACGATTTAACACCAAAGCCGACCGGCACTATTGAGTGGGAGTGATTTGATTTTATCAAATCAGTTATGATTGCCTAACGGCAAGTTATGATACTCGCTAATATTTTTAGAATAAAAATACCATTTCGCGCCAACTTGCTTGGCGCGATTTAATTAAGATAACTATGTATAACAAAGTTTACGTTGAGATTACGAATATTTGCAATATGAACTGCTCGTTTTGCCACGGGCATAGTAGACCGCCAAAACAAATGACTATGGCGGAATTTTCGCATATCTTAACGCAATTAAAAGATAAAACTAAATTTATCTACTATCACTTGATGGGCGAACCGTTAACCCACCCGTTGCTACCAGATTTTTTAAAACTTGCTAAAGAAAAGGAATTTAAGTCGATTATCACAACTAACGGAACGCTTTTAAAAGAGCGTGGTGGCGAGATTTTGTCCGCTGGCGTTCATAAAATAAACGTTTCCCTTCACAGCCAAGAAAACGGGAGTGAAAGCGAACACGTTAAATACCTTTTAGAAGTTGCCGAGTTTGCAAAGCAAGCATCAAATAAAGGCGTTATCGTTGTGTTTAGGCTTTGGAATAACGGGTTTGACGGCGATAAGAACGACACCGCTCTAAAAGTTTTGAAAGAGTGTTTTAGCGGAGAGTGGCAAGAGCACCGCCACGGCACGAAAATTTGCGATAACATATACCTTGAATACGGCGAGCGGTTTGAGTGGCCCGATAAAAACGAGGATATAAAAGGCGAAAGGTTTTTTTGTTACGGACTTAAAGATCAGTTTGGAATACTCTCAGACGGAACGGTTGTTCCCTGCTGTTTAGATAGCGACGGCGTTATTGAACTTGGCAACGTTTTCACTTCTAACGTTGATAGCATTTTAAACTCTAAACGGGCAACCGATATGGTAAAAGAATTTAAATCAGGAAAAGCAAGTGAAGACCTTTGCAAAAGGTGTGGTTTTGCTCAAAGATTTATAAACAAGTAAATACGTTAAACAACAAAAAAACACGCAAGATTTAACTCTTGCGTGTTTTTATACTTTATTACTGCTTGATATGTATAAAAAAAGCGATTTTTTAATTAAAATATAATTGCATGTAGACAATTATATCTTACAATGGTACAATACTGTCTGTGGCACGCTATTTTTGGCTTTTTTCGTTTTTACACTTTATTATCACATAAAAGGAAAAACTTATGAAAACTTTGCACTACCGCTCGTTTGAAGATAAAAACAAGCACTCGATATACGCTTGCAACGTATCCTCGAACGACTATCCACTAATTATCAATACGGCGGGCTCAACTTCTTTAAAATGGCCGTTTAGAACCGTGAATCCAACGGGGCGAGAAGACTATTACTTTATGTATTTAAAGCTTGGAGAACTCACCGTTAAAATTAACGGCAAAACGTTCACGGCAAAAGAGGGGTCTTTAATTATTATTCCGCCAAACACCCCGTACGAATACTATCAATTAACCGATAAAGAGTTGTTTTATTACTGGGTGCATTTTACGGGTTCTGCAACAACCCAAATTTTAGCGAAGCTTGGTTTTAATAACCTTCCGATTCTTAGGGAAACGCCAAAATCTTCATCGCAAGTTACCTATCAAATGACGAGAATATTCAACTGCTATATTAAAAACGGCGTTCATCGTGACGTTGAACTTGCGCACTTTTTAGACGCTATGCTTATTGATATTGCCAAAAACGCTAGCGAACCTGAAAACAAAATTCAAAAACTTTCAACTTCTATCAACTATATCAACGAGAACTACACCAAAGAGTTAAACGTTCCAGAACTTGCAAAAATGGAATTTTTAAGCGTTTCAAGATACATAGCGCTATTTAAAGAAGTAACTGGCTCGTCGCCTTATCAATACGTTATTTCTCTAAGGCTTAACACCGCTTGCGAAATGCTTAGAGATAGTAGTTTAAGCGTTACTCAAATTGCGGAAGTTTTAGGCTTCCAAAACTGTTTCTTCTTTAGCAAACTGTTTAAAAAGCACCTAAAAATGTCCCCCACGCAATACAAAAAACAATCGTTAAATATAAAAGCGGATTGATTCCGCTTTTTTTATTTTAGCAACATTTTACTTGAACTTTAATTTAATTTATGTTAACATAAATATATGGCTAATTTCAAAATGAAATGCCCTGAGTGCGCGCACGAATTTTTGGGCGAATCAACAATTGAATATATTGCTTGCCCGTCTTGTAACGCCCAAATTAGCGTTAACAAAGCGATAAAATATTATCAATCGCTTAGTAAAATTAAAACGGAAAAAAAGGCGATAGCAAGGGGTGAAGCGTACGCTAAGGTTGATTTACTATTAGAAGAAGCAAAGTGGTATATCGATAACGGCGACTATGAAACCGCCCTTTTAAAAACTGACGAGGCGTTAACCTTAACAAACGTTGACAGTAGAGTTTATTTGACGCGCGTTTATGCAAAAACTAAAAACTTTACCGATTACGACGATACAACTCATTTTAAAGACCTTAAAAAAGCGCTTGACTTATCACCCGTTTTTGAAAAGGAAAGAATTCGCGATCTTTATTCCGTTTACTATAAAAAAACAAAAATTCCAAAAGAAGAAATGCTTGAATACGAAAATCAAGAAACTGCAAGTAGGTTAAGCCGTGTTGAAACGTTACTTAAAGATAGTATTCCCGCGCATTTTTCAAGAGAAAAAACGATAAAGCGTTTTTGGGCTTTTGAAGCCCCAGCGCTTGCCGTTGCGGTTGCCTTACTTATTTTATCGGTAACCCTTCAAATAACCGCCCTTTCTATCGTTGGAGCAATTATTTTGCTTGCGGGCGCGTTTGCGTTCATTAAATATTTCGACCTTAAAAATAGAGTGAGATGTTTCAACGGCGTTTTGGATCTTTACGATAATTTTGAAAAGTTAAATTTAAAGCCGAAAACAAGGTTTAACACGTCAAAAACACTTGAAAAACTCGCCGTTTCGGAAATCAACAACGAATCAACTTATAAAACTGACGAACTCGTTATTGAACTTCTAAACGAACTTATCGCAAGCGATGAAGAAACTGCTTTAAACTTTATTTTAAATCACCCGTCGTTTAAAAAATACGTTAAAAAAGAGCAAGACTAATCTTGCTCTTTTTCTATTGTGTATTTATACAAGGAATTTTTGCTAACTCCCCTTTCTTCAGCCACTATCTTGATAGCATCTTTTTTAGAATAGCCTTTTTCAAGATAATACTCGATATGCTCTTTCTCACTCATCTCAAAATCGGTTGCCACTTCTTTCGCTCCGTCAACCACGATAACAAATTCCCCTTTCGGCTCGTTTATCTCAATTGAGCCCAGTACTCCGCTATACACCGTTTCGTGAAGTTTAGTTATCTCTTTAACGAGCGCAACTTTCCTTTCCCCTAAGCCTTCGTGTAGATAAGCAAGCGTTTTTTCAACGTCATGCGGGGCGGAATAAAAAATAAGCGTTTCGGGGCGAGAGTCGTATCTTTTTAAAAGCGCTTTTCTATCTTTATTCTTTTCGGGTAAAAAGCCAACGAAGGTGAAATTTGACGCGGAAAGCCCCGAAAGTATAAGCGCGGGTACAAATGCGGTTGCGCCGGGAATAACCGTATAATCAACGCCCTTTTCCCTTAAAGCCGTGCTTAAAACGTTACCGGGATCTGAAATAACGGGAGTGCCTGCATCTGAAATAACAGCCACGTTCTTTCCTTTAGATAAATACGAAACTATCTCTTCAACTCTTTCCTTTTCATTGAACTTGTGATAAGATTTGAGCGGTTTTTTTATACCGTAAAAATCAAGCAGTTTTAAGGAGTGGCGAGTATCTTCACAAAGAATTAAATCAACTTCTTTAAGCGTTTCAACGGCTCTATAACTCATATCTTTTAAGTTGCCGATAGGCGTTGCCACAAAGTAAAGCATATTAAACCCCCTCGTTTACGAATTCAGGCAAAATTTTAAGTTGCGGTTTAACGCCTTTTACCGCTTCGATTAAGAATAGATAAGGCGCTCCGCCTTGTTTTGTTACAACGAATTGAACTTTCGTTGGGCTAAGCCCAACGCTTGCCATTTTCAAAACCATATCGGTAAAACGCTCAGTTCTTTGGCACATACAAAGCCTACCGCCGTGTTTGAGTTTTTTAGCGGAAATTTCAATAATTTCTTCCTGCGTTACCGTGATTTCGTGACGGCACATTGCAATTTTCCTATCCCCGTTAACTTCTCCGCTACCCGCTTTTTTATACGGCGGATTGCAAAGTATCAACGAGTATTTGCCGTTTAAATCGTTTGGAAGGTCTTGAATAGGCTTGTTTATAACGGTGAAAATTTCGCCCAAACCGTTAACGTCAACCGTCTTTTGAGAAAGGGCGGAAAGTTCAGGTTGAATTTCAATAAGGTCAACTGATTTTGCGTTTTTATTGAGCGCGTAATAGTGAACGCCAACGATTCCAGAGCCAGCGCAAAAATCGGCAACAACGTCACCTTTCTTAGCAGACGCAAACTTTGATAAAATCACCGCGTCACTCGTAAAGCGGTAAAGCTCGTCGTCTTGATAAATTTTTAAATTGTCGATAAGTAATTCTTCTACTACTATCACTGGAAACTCCCAAAAGACTAAGTCACAATTTATAACTGATATAAAGAGAAGGCATCAAATGCGGTGGAAGACAAGGCAAAGCCCGAAAGCAATACTTGCCGTATTGTCGAGTGGCTTTAACGCAGTATTACGCCACGTTTCAGGACTTATCTTATCAGTTATAGATTGTGACTTAGTCTAAATAAAAAACGGGTTTCAAGCGAAACCCGTTTTTCGGTTCTTATTCTTCTTCAGGCGCGCCAACGGGGCAAGTATCTGCGCAAGCACCGCAAGAAATGCAAGTGTCTTTATCGATAACGTAGAATTCTTCGCCTTCAGTAATTGCTTGAACGGGGCAAGCTTCAGCGCAAGCACCACAAGAAATACAACTGTCTTTAATGATATATGCCATAATTTTTCTCCTTGAAAATATTTATAGTCGTTTTGACTTTTTAATTTTAGCACAAATTTTTTAATTTGTACAGCGTTTTTATTGATTTTATTCTTCGTTATGCTCGTCTTCTAAATCTTCTTCTTTGATTTTGTTGTTTTTAAACTTCAAATCTTTAAGTTCGTAATCTTTATAAACGATAGTTCCGTCTTTATGCGTGGTTTTGGTTTTAACGAGCATTTTGAGCATATTGTTGGAAATAACAACCGCTTTTCCATCAGGCGTTGTTACTTCAGAGCCAACTTTGGGCATCTTCTTATAAACGTCTGCATAATATTCGTTTTCATACTCTAAACAACACATAAGCCTACCGCAAAGACCGCTTATTTTCGATGGATTGAGCGATAAACCTTGATTTTTTGCCATTTTTATAGTAACCGTTTTAAAGTCAGGCAAGAAACTGTTACAGCAACACACCCTACCGCAAGGCGCAATTCCGCCAATAAGTTTCGCTTCATCACGGCTTCCAATTTGGCGAAGGTCTATCTTATGCTTTAATGCAGTTGCAAGCGATTTTACCAAATCTCTAAAATCAATCCTTGCAGGCGCTGTAAAGTAAATAACGATTTTAGACCCGTCAAACGGAAGTTCAACGCTCGTAATTTTCATATCAAGCCCAGATTTTTCAACTTCTTTTTTAGCAATTTCTAAAATAGTTGGCAATCTTCTCTCGTTATCTTCAACGCGTTGCGCGTCCTTTTTCGTGGCGCGCCTAACAATCGGCTTTAAGGGTTTGAAAACTTCGCTATCTTCAACTTCCTTTGTTGTAACTGCAATAACGCCGTATTCCGTGCCCCTTGCAGTATCAACGATAACGCCCTCGCCTTCTTTATAATCTTCGCCGTTTGGGTCGAAGTAATATACTTTACAGGAGTGATTAAATTTTACTCCTACTATTTTGACCATTTAAATTTTCCCTCCAAAATACCGAACAAAATTCCATCAACCACCGCTTGATGATTTCCGTTGAAAAACATTGCCTTTTCGGCAACTTGAATCTTGTCCGATATAAAAAGCAACGCGCCGATGCTCACGGAATTTGCAATTTCTTCAATCATTTCTAAAAAAACTTCCGCCTTATTTCCGCCAGCGCTTACTTTAATGGCAACTTGCGTTAGTTTGGCAAGCGCCGTAATAAAATCTTTTAATATTTCTTTCGTTATTTTTGCCGAAAATTCGGCTACTTGTTTGCTTGATTTTAAGTTTACGAGCGCATTTTTTGCAAGCTCTAAAACTTCCCCGCTTTCGTTTAATTCAATCTTTTTAACGGCATCTGAAAGCCTGCCGTTAGCAAAAGGCAAAACTTGATTTATCTTATCGCTTTCATAACCGTTTGAAAGCAAAAACGATTTAAGCTCCCCGTCTGAAAAAGCGGGAATATCAAGCCTTTTAACACGCGATAACACCGTTGATAAAAGTGGATAAACACTCGTTGTTCCCATTATTATAAAGGTGTTTTCGGGCGGTTCTTCAAGCGTTTTTAACAATTTGTTTTGCGCTTGAACGGTCATCTTAGAAATATCCACTAAAACGAACGCTTTAACTGGTAATTCTAAGGGTTTATAGTAACTTTTTTCAATAATCTCATCAACGTCCGACACGACGATTTTTGAGCCTGATTTTGGATAATAAATAACGTCCGTATGCGTTTTAGCCTCAACGAGTTTACAGGTTCTACACTTTCCGCACGGCTCACTCTCTTCACACGTTAACGCCTTTGCAAAAATTGACAAAGCACTACTAAGTAACCCCTCGTCTTCACACGAAATTAAATACGCGTGCGACAAAGTGCCACGAGCCTTGTCCGCTTGAAAAATCTTATAGGCGTTTGTGTTTTTTAAAAGAGAATAAACGTCCATTAACCCAAAATATCCTTAATTGACTCTATTATTTTGGCGTGAGTTTCCGCCTTAGTTCCCGTTGGGTCAATGCTTATAAACCTTTCGGGATATTTTTCAACGAGTTTTTTATACCCTTCGTATACTCTTTCGTGGAATTCAATTCCAGAAAGTTCAAGCCTATCGTCTTTATCCGCTCCGCCCTTTCTTTCAAACGCTACCTTTGGCGAAATATCCAAAAATACCGTTTTATCGGGCATACAACTATCTATTGCGTATGAATTGATTTTTTCAATAAAATCAATGCCGAGCCCACGAGCGTAACCTTGATATGCAAAAGACGAGTCTATATACCTATCAACGACAACGAGTTTGCCTTCGTTTAACGCTGGAATAATCTTTTCAGTTATAAGTTGCGCTCTTGCAGCCGCGTATAAAAGCGCTTCCGCTCTATCGCACATCTCTTTATTCTCAACGTCGAGTATAATGCTTCTTATTTTTTCGGAAATAGAAACGCCACCCGGCTCTCTTAAAAAGATATAGTCTATTCCGTTTCTATCTAAATATTCTTTAAACAATGCAACGTGAGTAGACTTGCCACTACCTTCGCACCCTTCAAAAGTTATAAATTTCCCTTTCATAAATAATTCGTGTAATTCTTAATTAACGTGTACATAACGGCGAGCATTTCGTAATATAAATCGCCGTTTTCACTCTTATTGTTGCCGATTGCAAGGTAAACCCCGTCAGCCGTGTAGTAAATCTTACCGCCTTCATCAACTTTATCAACGGAGAAAAGGTCGGTAATCTTCATACCGTCTTTACCCTTTAACCCGCCTAAGTTTAACGCGTAAACACCCGTTTCCTTTTTGCCAAGCCTTGTGATTTCTCTTTCCTTGTCTAAAAGGTCTTTGTGATCTTTAAAACATTGTTCAAGGGCGTTTGCCATAAGCCATAAGCCTTTAAACCTTTCAACTTCATCACGCCTGCCTTGTTCTTTTTCGGCTTTAGTTCTAAAGCGACCGTCACGCTTTCTCGTTCTGTTAAAGTAATCGTGAATTTTGCTTTCGCTAAACTCGCCGTTTTCCATAGCGTTTTCAGTAACGAAATTCTTAGCGTCAGCAATATAAACGTTTATATCGGTTGCCATATTAGAGTTGATGTAAGTAACGTATAACTCTTCAAGCAAAATAACAACGTCGTCATAATTAAGGTCGCCGTAGACTGCCCTTAAAAGATAGTCTTCAGGGTTTTCTTCCGAGCCGTACATAAACATCGTGTCACCACGGAGCATCTCGTAAGAAAAACCGCCTTCGGTGGGTTTACGGGTAAACAAGTCTTCAAAAAGATCGTTCGCGTCGTTCCCCATAATAACGTCACCACTTATTAAAATTTTAAAGTCTTGCCCGTCGGTGGGTTTTTTTGCAACGAAGTTAAACGCTAACAAAAAAACGGCGCACACCAAAACGCACGCGATTAAAGCCTTCCATAAATCGTAATACAAAAAGGACTTTAAACTGCGCTTGGTAATCTTGTTAACCATAAACTATATTATCCTAAAATTTCTAATACTTTTACTTGGTAGTTTCCGCCCTTTGGAGCAATAACGGTGCAAACGTCACCCGCTTTTTTGCCCATCAATACTTGACCTAAGGGAGATTCGTTGGAGATTTTGCCTTTAGTAAGATCTGCTTCGGCAGTACCAACGATAGTGTATTCGTATTCTTCGTTTTCTTCTAAGTCAAGATATCTAAACTTAGTGCCAACTTCAATATAATCTTTTTTAGATGATTCGATAACTTCGCCAAACTTGAGTTTGTTTTCAATATCTTGCTTTTCACCTTCAAGTTTTGCTTGTTCGTCTCTTGCGGAAGTGTATTCAGCGTTTTCAGACAAGTCGCCTTGTTCTCTTGCTACTTTAATTCTTTGAACTACTTGAGGAATAAGTTCGTTTTTCAATACGTTAAGTCTTGCTTCAAGTTCTTTTTTACCTTCAGCGGTAAGAATAATCTTTTCCATTTTAAATAATTCCTTTTACTTTTTTACTGTTATAACGGGTTAAAAGACGTGATTAAATCACGCCTTTTACCTTTTTAAATACAAATTCAATAACTTGACTTTTGTTATTACGTTTTAGTTTTTAATTCTGTAACCGAAGCCACAGTTAACGTCAATCTTATCATCGAGAGAAATTTCCGCTTTCGCAGGATTTCTCATCATACCGAACCTTGCCATAAGTTTATCGATAAGTTCGTTTGCTTTAAGGAAATCTTCGCTTGACTTGATTTCAAGCATAGCGGGAGTATCCATAAAGTTCTTATCAAAACTTACGTTAGCAAGATTTTCAGAGGACGGATCAAGCGCAAGGTAAACGTAAACGAGTTCGTCCTTCTTGTAAATCTTTAAAATCATTCTGTTTAAAAGATTTTCGGGTATCTTAACGTTTTCTTTCTTTTGATAACTTAAAACGGTTGCTCTTAAAAGCCTATAATAGTCTTCAGCGGTGGTTGCAACGTTTTCGTTCTTAACGAAGAAGGCAAAGCCACTTCTTCTCGACGCTTCGTCACTAACCGGTCTTTGCATGAAACTAATATCGCTCTTAACAAGGTTGTTAATAGTCATCGTTTCTCTAACGAGCGCTAACGCTTCTTCTAAATCTTCCTTAGAATTGATTGCCTTCTTGCAAGGAACGATTTCAAATTGAGATTCGGTAAATCTTTCAACCTTAAAGCCCTTTTCAGCCATAACCATAGGATCAACGTTAAGGTAAAGGTATACCGTTTGATCTTTTTGGAACATTTCAGCGATAACTTGCTTTCTTTGAACGCCAAGTTTTTTAAATTGAGGCGATCTTTCGTAACCAAGCATAGCAAATCTAATTTCATCGTAGTAGTATGCAGGGCCGTATTCAATAGGAGCGGGTTGAGGCTCAGCAACGGGAGCAGGCTCGGCAACGGGCGCGGGCGCAGGCTCAGCAACGGGAGCAGGAGCAGGTTGAGGCGCAGGTTGAACTGGCGCGGGTTGCGGCGCGGGAGCATACGGTTGAGCAAAAGGCGATGGAACGAAATTAGGAACTACGAATTGCGGAACGATAAATTGCGGAACAACGTATTGCGGAGCAGGTTGAACGGGCGCGGGCGCTGGCGCAGGCGCTTCCACCTTAACGGGTTGTTCAACTTCGGGTTCTTTTGCCTTTGCAGGTTCAAAAATAGCGTAAAGTTCAAGTTTCTTCTTTCTATCAAGAACGGTTTTAACGTAAGGCTTTTTGCCTGCTTTGTCAACCGCCCAAGTTACGAAATCAAAACCTTCTTTAACGGGAACTTCGGGGAAAGCGATAGGCTTTTTAAATTTAGCCTTAACGGTTGAAATAACCTTGCCGTCAACGAAGAATTTAACTTTTCTCTTCTTCTTTTTCTTAATTATGCTACAAATCAAGATTAAGATTAAAAGTACGATGAAAGCGCAGATAGCGTAAAACATCCACGATTTACACCAACTCATAAACTTTAACTTACCGATTTTTTCAGCATAGAAAGCGTCCATTTTACCCCAAATGCCTAAGATCCAAGCCCAAATTTTTAAAGCAAGTTCTTTAATCTTTTCCATAAATATCTCCTTATTCTTCTATTTCATTTGTTTTATTTTTACGTTCGCTCTTTAACTGTTTAACGAACGATTTGTAACTTTTTTTGCGCCTACGCCTTTTTACTGCGAATATTATTTGGAATACTATAAATACGACCAAAAGTACGGAAACGCCAACTATAACGTAAGTAAGTATAGGCAAGTTTTTCTTTTGGTAGCCTTTTGCAACGATTGCAAAATCTAAAGAAAAATCGCTTTCAATATCCGTGCCGAAACTATCGAGAGTGAACACCAAGTTCCCGTCCACCACGCTTGCGCTAATAAATTCAACTTCGCCTTGACCTAAATATCTTGCAAGTTGAATATCTTCGGCATCGCTAAGGCTTATATCTTCAAGGTTAATCGAAAGAGTTACCGCGCTATCGGGAACGGACTCCCCTTCCATAACAACGCCGTTTCTTATCCACTTAATCGAGATAAAATAAGCAATACCGCTATCTTCGTTTAAAAGTTCTTCGCTATCACTAATCGCTTGAGCGGTGTTTTTAATGATAACGGTATCTAAAAACTTGGAAACGGCAAGCTCATCGTCTTCGGCAAAAATCAACTGATCGGAGTTTACTTTAACTGAAATTTCACCATTTGACGATAACTTGTTTACTTTAAGCGAAGGTTCGTTAGACCCTATAAAAGCGAGCCAGTCGCTATACGCCCCTGCAATCTCGGAATAAGTGGTTGCGTTAGCGATTTTAGTTGAAAATTCGTAAACCTTGTTGTGAACTAAAACTATGCCCCCGTCCGACGGAGAGTAAATATCGGGATCGTATCCGTTTTCAATCTTGAATACGTGGGAGTTTTTGCAAACCTTCAAAACGTCCGTATGGGCGTTTCTATACTTCACGTCGTACTCTTCTTTAGTTACAGAGTTTTTTAAATACTCTGCCGAGATAACCGCGGAAGAAGAAGCGGTTAACAATCTGTCAACGTTTTCATTTGTATAAATACCGCCTGCGTTCATAAAGGCAACAACGGTTGCGTGTCCGTTTGAAAGAGTGGTTTCAAATTTCGTTAAATCAACGCCTTCCGCCTTAGCGGTGAACGTTGACGGCAAGAGAGCGAACACACTAAGCATTACTGCCATTATCACAGTGGTAAAACATTTTTTTAAGCTCATATTTCACCGAAAAATATTTATTACTATTATATTAACATATATTTATAAATATTTCAATACCTTTCTTTCGTTTTTTTAATTGATTTTTTATATTTTTACCCCTATGGGGTAAGTTTAGTATACCCCAAACGATAATTTTTATAAAAAAAACGGATAGCCTAACAAACCGTTAGATTATCCGCTAAAAAATTTTATTATTCAGTTCTAAGCGCAATAACGGGATCTTTCTTCGCGGCGCTTCTTGCAGGAATTAAACCTGAAATCAACGTGAGCAATACGCTAAGGCCTATCAAGAAGAAGGCGTTAGAAACAGGTAAAACTGCTATTCGCCTAATGTTGATAAGCGGATGAAGTATTGCATTTATTCCTTCCGCCAACCCTATTGAACAAAGTATACCTATAATACCAGCCAACAAGCCGATAATAAACGTTTCCGCATTGAAAAGGTGCGAAACGTCTTTCTTTCTACCGCCGAGCGAACGAATAACGCCGATTTCTTTAATTCGCTCTACTACCGAAACGTAAGTTATAATACCTATCATTACGGTGGAAACTAAAAGCGAAACGGACGTGAACGCTATGAGCGCATAAGAAACGATATCAATCATAGTGTTAATAAGGTCGATTATAAGCGAAAGAGTATCCGTGTACTTAACGTCTTGACGGTCGGTTGCAACTATTTCAACACCGCCAACGGTTATCGCTTCATCGCCGTTCCACTTATCAAGATAGCTAGTTACCAAATCTTTACTTTCAAAGGTGTGGGGATAAATGCTAACTTCGTTTGCAAGGGAATTGCCACCGAGAGTTCTAACAACCGTTTTCAAAACGTCATCCGCGGTGACGGAACTTTGACCGCCCATAAACATAGACATAAGAGCGGAATTGCCACCCAAAGAAACGTATTGCAAAGTGGGCGTTTGCATAACCCCTTCAAACGAGAAGGGCAACATATAAGTGGTTACGCCTATGCTTGCAACTTGTTCGGGAGTAACGAAACTTGAAACGTCTAAATTTTTATAATAATCGATAATGCCGTTTTCTTCAGCGCCGTTAACGCTTAAAACGTAATCGGTGAAGGCTTGAGTGTAATATATACCAGACGAGAGAGAGCCGAACATTATATTTTCGTTAGGCTTTAAAATACCAACCACTTTGAGTTTTAACTCTTTATCGGTGTTTTCGTTCCAGCTTTCATCGGCAACCGCGTTGTACGCGTACGGCATAACGGGAATACCAGACGCTCTAAATACTTGTGAGTTTGGATACCAGTAAAATTCTTTATTTAAAAGTTCTTCGTAGTCGAAATATTGCTTGTAGAGATCTGGATTATACTTAACGTAATCGGTAAGTTCGCCCTTTTCAATCTTTAAATCTTCATCGGCTTTGTAAACGACGTTCATAAACTCTTCTTGAGTGTAATAGCCAAGCCTTGCAAGTAAAAGGTCGGAAAGTTGCTCTTCTTTGTTGATAACGAGCATAACTTCGTCTTTTTCTTTAGCGATATCGCCGTAAACGGTGTATTGCGAAGAAATATACTCTTCACTATCGGGCGCTTGTTCCATATTAGGAATAAACATACTAACGTATTGCGCGTATTCTTCAAAAGAAGATTTCTTTAAAACTTCGGTATATAAAGCGGTGAGCGCCGTTATAGACATAACGGTATCTTCATCTTTTCCTTCTTCTCTAACTGTGGTGTAAACGTTATTATGAACGTCAATCCCGTAACCGAGTTTCATAGCGCCGTAATATTCAGACGGCATTTCTTTAACGTAATTTATGTAATTTTCAGTCAAGTCGTTTTTAATAAGCAAACTGTCAGCCTTGTCGCCCATCTTGATAAAGTATTCAACCATTGAGTCAACGGCAACTTTGTTTGGCTGTTTTGCAATTTTAACTTTTTGGCTTGCATCCATCATACCCGTAAGGGCTTCTAAATCGTAAGTTTGCTCGGAAATGGTTATGGGGTTACCAGATAACATATCGTCTTGCATGGACGCGATATACGCTTTTATTCCCGCCGAGAAAGCAAGAACGAGCGCTATGCCCACAATACCGATAGAACCTGCAAAGCCAACCATTATGGTTCTGCCCTTTTTAGTTATCAAGTTCCTTGCCGAAAGCCTAAACGCCGTGAAGAAGGACATTTTTGCCTTTTCTTTCTTCTTTTTCTTTTGAACGATAGGCTCTACTTCTTGCTCTTTTTCCTCAACAACTGCAAGTTCTTCACACTCTTTAACCTCTTCTTCATCAGAATACGGCATCGTGTCTTCAATGAGTTCACCGTCGAGCATTCTTACAATTCTAGTGGAATACTTTTCGGCAAGTTCGGGGTTGTGCGTTACCATAATAACTAAACGCTCTTTGGAAATCTCTTTGATAAGTTCCATAATTTGAACGCTCGTTACGGTATCTAAAGCGCCGGTGGGCTCGTCGGCAAGAAGAATTTCGGGATTGTTTACGAGCGCTCTTGCAATAGCAACTCTTTGGCATTGACCACCTGAAAGTTGGTTAGGTCTTTTCTTATACTGACCTTTAAGCCCAACTCTATCAAGCGCTTCCTTTGCCCTTTTAACCCTTTCTTCCTTGCTAATACCTGCAATAGTCAATGCAAGTTCAACGTTTGACAAAACCGTTTGGTGTGGAATAAGGTTGTAACTTTGAAAAATAAAGCCAACTCTATGGTTACGATAAACGTCCCAATCCCTATCTTTGTAAGTCTTAGTGCTTTTGCCGTTGATAACAAGATCGCCAGCCGTGTACCTATCAAGACCGCCAACGATGTTTAATAAAGTGGTTTTTCCGCACCCGGAAGGACCGAGCACGGAAACGAATTCACTCTTTCTAAAATTTATTGATACGTTTTTTAACGCGTGGACGGTTTCACTTGCTACGTGATAATCCTTAACGATATTTTTTAAAGCAAGCATAATTTTACCTCTTAATAATATTATTTGTAAATAAATAATATATTAACTATTGTAATTTGTCAACACGTGTTCAAAATTTTCTTCTAAATTTCACTAAGTTAGTAAAACGCCTTCGGTTGTTTCAACCACTTTAAAAATATCGAGTTCTTTGCCCGTTTGTGCGCAAACGTAAATATAATAGTACCCGTCTTCCGCCTTGCCGTAAAACTCGTAAGCAAGTTTTTCCGCGCTTTGACCGATAGGAATTATCGCTAAGCGCGAAGTTTCAACCGAAATTTCCCCGTCAACTTTCTTTTTGGCAACCGCTAAACTTATACTTGCCGTTTCAACTTCACGCGGGTGATGATTGTAGATATAAGAAGACGCTTCAAGCCCCGAAACAACTCCCCTTTCACGGCAAACGTTAACTTTAATTAAATCTGGATAGCAAATAACGCCGTTAACAAGCGAGGCGAAATTTATAGTTATAACGTTTCCGCCACCCGTAGTCCACACCGCTTTAAGATTATCGTAACCAACTTTTTTCAAAAAGTTTTCGGCAATTTCTCTTGCGGCGGCTTGGTCAATTTTATCTTCACTGCAATCTTTAAAGTAATTAAACTCAACGAGTAGCCCGCCTTTTTTAGAAATTTGAGCGTAAATTTCAACCCCGTTCCCGTCAACCGCTTCAAAGTTGTAAGTTTCTATAACCTTGCCTTTCGACTCGCCGATAAGTTCAACCTTTTTAACGCCGTAAGAAGAAAAATATTTTTTAAACGTTTCTTCGGCTTGCATTTTGCTAACTTCGCTCTTGCCTTCTAAAAACTTTGCCGTTTTGCCGTCAACCCCGTCGGAAAAAGCCCCGTCGTAAATCATGTGCGGATATTCGGTAGCCATAAGTTCTAAGTCTTTAAACTTTGAAATTATCTCGTCGCCGTCGTCCCCTTCTAAAAGCCCTTTAAAATCGTAACCAACGTTTAAATTTATAGCAAGTTCGGATAGGTTTTTCTTAAGCGTTGAGTTTATCTCTTTTATCGTTTTAAGCGTTTCAATATCACTTGAAGAAAAGGTTTCCCCGTCGATCAACTTCTCGCTTAAATACCTTGAATAGTCGCTCACTTGATTGATAAATTTAACGGTATAATACTTATGCTCGTCACGCAAGGCAAGCCTCGTTACGCTATCGGAAGCAAGGCTTGATTGCACTCTCACTTCGCCAAGTAATTTTTGCCGTTTTTCATCGTCTTTGGAAACGACGAGTTTTGAAAGGTTTGTATCCATACCGTCAACGTAGCCAACGAGCTCGTAAAAACTTTGCTGTTCGGTAACGGATGAACTTATATACTCGTCAAGCGGGGTTAGCAAACTAAAACCGAGTAGCGTTCCAAGCGCTATGACAACAGCGCTTAAACTAACTATTGCCGCAATATAGCCACCCCTTTTACTTTTCTTCCCGTTTTTACGGCTATTTTTTCTGCGCTCATCGGCTAAATCTTGCCTTATAAGGCGATTTTCGGCGTTTTTTTCGCGCTCTTGCTCGTTTTTATAAAACTCTTTATTATCTTCCATATTACCCCCTTATAATGCAAAGACGTGTTGACCTATGGTTACCACCGTCTTTCTCGAATATATCCACTTGCTCGTTGCAACTTTCGGGTTGTAATAGTATAAACAGCCGTAAGTTGGATCCCAACCGTTCATAGCGTCGTTAGCGGCGTTAATTGCCGTTTGGTTTGGCGATAAATTTATCTGCCCGTCGTTAACGCAAGTGAAAGCGTAAGGCTGATAGATAACGCCTGAAATAGTGTTTGGAAAAGAAGAACTTTTAACCCTATTTAAAACGACCGCTCCCACCGCTACTTGACCTTGATAAGGCTCTCCGCGAGCCTCGGCGTAGATGAGCCGAGCGAGAAGCTTAACGTCGGAACTTGAAAACTTGCTGTTTGTTGAAGAACTTCCGCCCGATAGCATACTGCTTGATATTCCCATCGCCTTTAGCGTTTTATTGCCCACAATTCCATCAACGGTTAAACCGTTTCTTCGTTGAAAATACTTGACAGCCGCTTTGGTTTTAGAACCGTAAATGCCGTCAACCGAGCCCGTGTAGTAACCCCAGTTTTTAAGTTTTTGCTGGATAAGTTTTATATCGCTTTTGCTACTTGACGCGCCCACTATCGCAACTTCCATTGCAGGCTCGTTTGCAACAGATACCGCCACCGCAGTGCTAACGCCAACTACCGCAAGCGAAACAAAAAGCATTAAATATATCTTCCACTTTCTTTTCATTTTTACCCCCTATGTACCTTTTTAAAGGAGTTTATTATCTCGTAAATTTTAGATTTATAGGTAACGTTTTTAGTTGCCGTAAAGCATAAGGGCGGATAGACGACGCACCACCAATTATCGCCCTTACCTTCACCGAGCTCGACTATTATCGCATCGTAAACGCCTTCTTCGAGCGTAAAATCTCCGTAAACCCTCGTAGGAAAATTTTCTTTTCTTACCGCAACCTTGCTCGTATAATTAAAACCGCTTTCCCTAAGCGTTTGGTCGGCTATACTTTCAAGGTCTTTACGCTTGCTTTCTAACATACTTATCGCTTGGTTTTTAGTTTTGCACTCGGCTATATACGGCGTGAGATATTCAACCATTGCGCCTTTAACTCGATATTTAACGTTTTGATCTTCAATCTCGTTCGAGTTTGCGCGGATATGGATGCGAAGGTATTCTACGTTGTTCGGGCGTTCGTTTGCGCCCACGATAACAACCGTTGAAATTATTGCCAAAAATATTAAACTTATACCGATTTTTTTCATAAAAAAACCCCCGAGAGTGATAACTTGATTGTTACCGCTTTCGGGGAATTTTATTCAATTATTTAATTTTAAACGTGATTTGGCGGATAAAAGCCCAACATTTTATCCCAAACGCCTAACGCATCGGGGTTATAAAAGCGAACCACTTCAACGTTTTTTCCATAAGCCTTTTTGAGTTTTGATTCCGCCCACTTTGCCATTTCGTAATGGTCGTACATCGCAAAGCAACTTGCACCGCTACCCGTCATACCGCAAACTAACGGCGATAATTGTTTTAAAGCGTTTAAGTTCTTTTCAATTTGCGGGTTTAACTTGATTGCTGGAAGATATAAATCGTTGCCCGCATACTTACTAACGAGTTCTAAATCATCGTTTATTATCCCTTCAATAACCTTATCGCAATCAACGGTTGACAATGTTGAAGAAAACTCTTTATCGTATAGAGCGAAACAATCTTTAGTTAAAACACCGCTCGTTTCATAGATAACAACGAAATAATATTTGTGATCGGAAGTTAAGCGTTCAACCTTATCACCTCTACCCTTAAGCCTTGCAAAACCACAGTCGAGCAGATACCCCGAGTCACTGCCGAGCATATCCGAAAGAGGTTTAATATCTTCATCAACTTTGAAAAGTTTTTTCATTGCGCCTAAAACGCCTGCAATATCGGCAGAAGAACTACCCAAACCGCCACCCGTTGGAATATTTACCTTAACGGTAACGTCAACGCCACGGGTGTTAAAGGTATCTTTAAACAGTTTAGCCGCCTTATAGGCGTTGGTTTCTTCTTGAACTTTAGGCGTAACGGCGTACGGTCCAACGAAAGTTACGAGTATTTTATCGTCACGGCGTTTTTTTACGGTAACAACGTCATACTTATCAACGGACATAACGACGCTATCGAGATCGTGATAGCCGTTTGACACTCCCGTTACTTTCAATGCAATATTGAGTTTTCCAAAACACTTTTTCTTAACCATAGTATTTCCTTAGCAGTTTACTTAATCTCTCTATATATAACTATTCTTTCTTCTCCGCTTAAAGGGAACTGTAAATCGGGGTTGGTTTTTAAAACTTCTTCTTCGGAAACGCCCAAACTCTTAGCAACGTCCCACAATAAATCGCCTGCGGTTGGAATAAACACGCTGATAGCAGAAGTTGACGCTTTGCGCTGTTTTACCTTTGAAACTTCTCTTATAAATTGGCAGTCAACTGTTTGCGACCTTTCCACCCAACCAACGAGAGTAAACTGAGCGTCAACCCCATGTTCAACTGCGGTGACGCTAAAATTGCAAACGTTTAAACTTAAAAGTTCAGTTTCTTCAAAATCTACTGCCGTTTCAAAGGGAAGAAGCGCAGTTTCAAGCGAGTAAACCCCGTCTTGGCTAACGAGCGCGCCGATTTTTAAAACGCCTTTTAAATATAACCCGTTGCTATTTTTAGTAATATCTCTTTCTTCTATTTTAGCAAACAACGGGCATAATAGTAAAGTACTTTTTTCAAATTTTATACCGCCTTGAACGTTAAACGACTTTTCAAACCGTTCGATTGCGATTAACTTCTTAATGGGGCGAACGTCTTTTTCAAAGGTTAAGCACTCAGTTTGAGAGTAAGCGTCACTCAAATAAACGAGTTGTTCGTTATCGTACGCGCACGTACACGCGTTAACCTTTAATAAAACGCCAACCGAACTTTTGGTTTTAGCGGAATCAACAACCACTTTTAAGTTAGCGTCTGAAACGGAAAGGAAACTACTTGCAATAGACGACGGCATAACCGATTTTAACTCGTGCTCAAAGTTGAAAGGAATTTCCTTTTTCGTAAACTCAAGTTTACCATCGTCAGTTAAAACCGCAATGGAAATTTCCGCATCGCCGTCTATTGAAACCGAGCCTATCCCAGCGGTAACCGACTTTACTTTTAAATTTTCGCCGTGCCATAAAACTTCGTTAACGGCAAAATCTAAATCAAACTCGTCTTCAAGATTGAAAACGTTTTTACCGCAACCCGTTAGCGTTGCGCTTTCAACTTGAGATTTTTTTGAGTAAAAATTATCAATATCGCAAGCGTAAGCAAAAGGTTGTTTTTTAAATAGCGTTCCCTTTAATAAAACTACCGCCGTTGCGGTGGGTATGCCGTTGTTTGAACTAACCCTAACGTTTTCAACCGTTAAAGTGGCGGAGAGCAAATCACCGCTAGCAGCGCCTTGATGTTCTTGCTTGAACGAAAACTCCACACCCGCTTCGCATTTTTTAAGCCCACCGCTACTCAAAATAGCGTAAAAAGTAACTCTACCGCCGTAACGAATTTCTCCGTTTAAAACTTCAGTTTCATCAAGAGTTGCTTTCGCCATGCAATAAGCGATTGCAGGTATTTCTTCTTCACTAATTGAAAGCTTGCACTCAACGGTGTTTTTAGCCGAAACTAAAACGGAATTTAAAAGTTCCGCATTTATAATTTTAGGTGTAATGGACATACTAAATCCCCCTTTTTATTAAACGCTATAACCTATGCTAAAACTTTAAAAAATATTCCTAAGCGCTTTTAACTAACGCTATTTACTTTTTCACAGTTTTATGATATAATAAAATACGTATTTTATTATGTGATAAATCACCTAATTAAACTTAACACGGTAAGGAGATTTTATGAAAAAATCGTTTCTCACTTTAATATTAGCGTTTACCGCGATATTAACTTTTACTTTAGGGCTAACAGCCTGCAACAAATCAGATGACGGTGAAAAGCACGTTTGCGCTTTTAATAAACAAGTTAAAACTCAAGCGTACTGCTTAAATAACGCAACTTGTACTGAAAAGGCAAAGTACTACTACTCTTGCGAATGCGGTAAAATGGGCGAAGAAACTTTTGAAGACGGCGAGGCTTTAGGTCACCTTTTCAAAGTTTACACGCCAAACAGCGACGGTACTTGTGATAGTAACGGCACTAAAACCGCCGTTTGCGCCCGCAACTGTGGGGAAATTCACACTATTCAAGATGAAAATTCCACACTTGGTCATAATTACACTACTTGGATGTATAACGGCAACGGCACGCATAAAAAAGTCTGCTTAAACGATAAAAATCACGTTATCGTTGAAGATTGCCACGGCGGTACTGCAACCGAAACGACAAGAGCTATTTGTGACGATTGCTTTGCAGAATACGGCTCATTTTTAGGCCACACCCACGTTTACGATCAAAAAGTTAAAACTCAAGCGTACTGCTTAAATAACGCAACTTGTACTGAAAAGGCAAAGTACTACTTCTCTTGCGAATGCGGTAAAATGGGCGAAGAAACTTTTGAAGACGGCGAAGCGTTAGGTCACCTTTTCAAAGTTTACACGCCGAATAACGACGCTACTTGTGAGAAAAACGGAACTAAAACGGGATCTTGTAGCCGAAACTGTGGCGAGGTGAGAACGGTTGTTGATACGGGCACTATCTTAGGCCACGATTTTAGCGTTTACGTTTCTAATAACGACGCTACTTGCGAAAGCGACGGAACTAAAACCGCAGTTTGCGCTAACAACTGTGGCAAATCTGAAACCGTTACCGACGTTGGCTCTATGTTAGGCCACTCTTATGGCGAGTGGTTATACGATAGCGCGAAAGGTCACTTCCAAATTTGCAACAACGATGAATCTCACGTTGTTTATGCAGGTAACGTTATTGAAGATAAAGTTTTATACTCCGCTAACGACAAGGCGCTTGATATTACGTCACTTAACTTAGCGCTTGCAAAGGAAGATATTTCCATTTCTTCTCTTGATGAGATTGACGGATATATCGTTAACAACCAAACGGTTAGCGTTTTAGATTTACCCGTTACCGTTAGCGGTACTTCTAAAAATAGAGCCGTTACCACCGCTCAAACTATTTCAATAGTGATACGCGAAAAAACTATCCTTTTAACTAACGTTTACGCTTACACTAAGATTATTGACGAGGCGGAAGACCTTCACTACTTTACCTTAGACGGCGTTAGACCTTATAACGAAGTTGACGGCTATTTTATCTTAACTAAAGATATCGATGCTAAAAACTTAAAACTTAAAGACCACGTATTCAACAATTCTAACCAAAGTTACCCGGGAAACGGCTATAACGTTGACGTTGGCTTTAGAGGCGTTCTTGACGGGCAAGGTCACACTATTGATAACTTAACCGTTAAAACAACGGGGCTTTTCGGCAACTCAAACGCGCCCGTAATTAAAAATATAGCCTTTACTAACGCCACTATTGGCGGGCAATACCCCACGTTATTTGCTCAAGGCATTTTAAGGGGTAAAGATTACAACAATAGTTTTAACGGCTACGAAGCCTTAATTTCTAACGTTTACGTTTCAATTAAGTCTATCGCTAAGGCGTCAAACTGCTCGAGAGTTGGCATTTTAATAAACAATCTTTTACCCTCAACTTCAAGGCTTGAAAACGTTATCGTTGATTACTCTAACGTTAGCGATGATATTCAAACTTTTATAAGTAGCGGTAAATCGTTCTATACGTTCGGCTCAAGTGGCGCAAGTATGGCGAAGGAAACTTCAACCTATAAAAACTGTTACGCTATCTCCACCGCGCCCGTGTTATCTCGTTCAACTATGCCGGGCTTTGCTGAAAACCAAGTTGAACACACAATAACAAGCAACGTGGTAACAGCAGTAGGCAAAGTTCTTGACGAGCAAGTTACAACTATTTTAGGCTATCACAACAAACAATTATCCGTTGACCACGTTATCGTTGGTATGCGCAAATACAACGATTATTCCGCAATGGCTAACGATAGCGCTATCTCTGAAAAACTTAAAAACTTTAACGAACGCTACTGGTCGATAATTAACGGCGTTCCCCGTTTTAAAACCGCTTATTATAAAGACGCGCACACCTACACTGAAAAAATCATAACCCCAGCAGCGTTAAAGAGTGAAGCAAGTTGCGGTAAAAACGCAACGTATTACTATTCTTGCGTTTGCGGTGCGATCGGAAACGTTAACTCTTTCGAAGCGGTTGGAACGGCAACTTTAAACCATACCTATACCGAAGAAGTTATTAAAGATGAAGCCTTAAAAACTCAAGGCGAAGGCGATGAACTTTCAGTTTACTATAAGTCTTGCGCTTGCGGTGCGGTTGGCGACACGGAAGTTTTTGAAATCAAAACAATGGTTGGCAAAAACGTGCTTATCTTTGGCGACAGTTACTCCTCTTACACGGGCACTATCCCTGAAGACTGGATATATAGAGTTTATTACGACGGAACTAATATCTTATCAAGCCCAGACCAAATGTGGTGGAATCTTCTCGTTGAAGAACGCGGTGGTACTGTTGTTAGAAACGACAGTTCAAGCGGTTCTACCATAGGCTACACGGGTTATAGCGGAAACGACTACTCTAACTCTTATTCGTTCATCAACAGGCTTGAAAAATTGATTCAAAGCGGTTACTTTGAACAAAACCAAATTGACGTTGTTTTCGTTTTCGGCGGTACTAACGATAGTTGGTGCGGCGCGGAACTCGGCGAAGAAATGTATGAAGGATGGGAAAAAGAAGATTTATATAAAGTTCTCCCTGCAATAACTTATTTCTACAATAGACTTCGCGAAGTGTTGCCAAACGCTGAAATTTACGGTATTTCAAACTGCGTTTCCGTTGAAGACGGTGACGGCGGTATAAAACCCGAAGTTTCTCAAGCAATTAAAAACGCTTGTGAATCCGTTAATGGTAAAGCCATTATCCTTGAAGATATTCATAAACAAAGCAATCACCCCTCTGAAACGGGTATGATTCAAATTAAAGACCAAATTTTAGAAGTGTTTGATAAAAAAGAATAACAAAAAAACGCAAAGGTTTAAGCCTTTGCGTTTTGTTTTTCTTTTATACGGACTAATCCGCACATATACTCCGAGTATGAAAACGAAGTTTTGCCGTTAAAGTAAGAAGCGGGCGTTACTTGAAACAACGCTGGATAAACGTTCGTAACCGTTCCCGTGTAACACGCGAACTTGTTCCTACCTAAACTCACCTTAATTTCCAGTTCCTTTCCCAAAAAACTTTTAATCTTTTCTTTGGTTTCGTTTAAACTACCTTTACTCTTTATCATAAAGTTAGTTTGCTCAAAAAAAGGGAAAATTATTCTTCGTCTTCTTCCTCTTCATCTTCC